>JBLRWQ010000008.1:0-62967 GCA_047921175.1 Nitriliruptoraceae bacterium
GCCCCGCGAACTCGATGATCTCGTCCATCTGCTCCTCGAGGTGGTCGCGCCTGATGCCCAGCGCGGTCCCACCCAGGAACACGTTGCGACGCCCGGAGATGTCGGGCTCGAGCGCGGCCGCGACCCCCAGCAGCACCGGCAGCGAGCGGGCGTAGACCTCGCCGGCGGTGACCGGCACCAGCCCGGCGATCCCGCGCAGCAGCGTCGACTTGCCCGAGCCCGACGGGCCGATGACACACACCACCTCGCCGTTGTCGACGTGGAAGTCGATGCCCTTCAGGACCTCGAGGTCACCGAAGGACTTGTGGAGCTTGCGCACCTCGATCGCCGGGTGGTCGGGGTTCGCGCTCATCGTGGGCCCTTCCGGGTCGGGACGGTCAGCGGGACCGGGCGTTGCGCCGCTCCAGCACCCGCACGAGCTGGGTCAGCGGCACGGTGATCATCAGGTAGACCGCGCCGACCACGATCAGCGGGGTGGCGTTGGCGTTGGTGTTGAGCAGGTCGCGACCGAACTTCAGCAGCTCCTTGGACGCCGGGGTCGTCCCGATCACGAACAACAGCGAGGTGTCCTTGATCAGCAGGACCAGCTCGTTGGTCAGCGGCGGGATGATGATGCGGAAGCCCTGCGGGATGATGATCGAGACCATCGCCCACGTGTAGGACATCCCGAGCGAACGAGCGGCCTCCATCTGCCCCTTCGGCACGCCTTCGATACCGGCACGGATCGTCTCGGCCATGTAGGCAGCCGCCACGATGCCGAGCCCGAGCGTGATGGTCACCAGCGTCGGCCAGCGGGTCCCGAAGGCGATCGGGATCCCGATCCCGACCAGGAAGATGGTCAGCAGCGCCGGCAGGCCGCGGAAGATCTCGATGTAGATGGTGGCGAGCCAGCGGTAGGGCTTGATGGTCGACAGCCGCAGCAGCGCCAGCAGCAGCCCGAAAGCGAGCCCGAAGGTGAACGCCAGGAAGGTGTAGAGGATCGTGTTCCGGGCCGCGATCGTGAGCACGTCGGGGAACATCGAGCGGGCGAGCTCGGCGTTGAAGAAGTTGCGGCGGGTGGTCTCCCAGTCGGCGACCGACACCACCCACAGGATGCCGAGGACGAAGACGAGGTAGAGGACCGCGCGCACCAGCTTCTGCTGCTGCCGTTTGGTGAGCTTGCGCCGGCTGGCGGTCGCGGTGCTCGCTGCCATCGCGTTGCTCCCCTGGACGCAGATGCGCGGGTGCGCACGCTAGACGACCGCGGGCCCGGGCAGGAACGCAACCTCGCGTCCTGGCCCGGGCCCGGGGTCAGCTGCACCGGCCGGGACGGCGCGAGGCCGTCCCGGCGCGGGGTCGATCAGGCCTCGCCGAAGTAGCTGTCGAACAGCTCGTCGTAGGAGCCGTCGGCGCGCATGGCATCGAGGGTGTCGTTCAGCAGCGCGAGCAGGCCGTCGCCACGCGCCTGGACCAGCGCGAAGCCGTAGTCCTCGCCGGTGTCGTAGGTCTCGACCACCTCGACGCTGTCGTCCTGGTCGGCACGGTTGGCGTTCACCGGCTCGTCCTGGAGGATCGCGTCGATCTGCCCGGCCTCGAGCGCGGTGAACAGGTCACCGCCACCCTCGTAGGAGCGGATCTCCGCGCCGGGGACGTTCTCCTCGGCGTAGTCCGCACCGGTGGTGCCGGACTGCACGCCGACGGTCACGCCCTCGACGAGGTCGTCGATGGAGGAGAGGTCGGAGCCGACCGGCACCAGCAGGGACTGGATGGCCGAGTAGTAGGGCTCCGTGAAGTCGACGTTGGCGGCCCGCTCCTCGGTGATGGTGATGGCCGAGGCGGCCACGTCACAGGTCCCGGCGGCCATCTCGGCACCGGAGGTCAGGCCCTCGAAGCCGGTGTTGACCACGACGAGGTCGAGGTCGTTGCGGTCGGCGATCTCCTGCATCAGGTCGATGTCGAAGCCGGAGTAGCCGGAGGGTGCGCTCGGGTCCTCGAACTCGAACGGCTCGTAGGGGACCTCGGAGCAGACGGTCAGGGTGCCGTCGGCGACCAGGTCCAGCTCGGCGGCGGCCTCGCCGTCGTCGGTGGACTCGTCCGTCGTCTCGTCCGTGGGCTCGTCGGTGGGCTCGTCGGTGGCGTCGTCGCCGCCGCAGGCCGCGAGGGTCAGCGCGAGGGCCGCGGCGAGGGCGGCCGCGCGCAGGCTGCGTCGCATGGGGTTCTCCTGGGTCGTTGGCCGGACGCGGCAAGCGTTCGGCGGGTCGGCTGCGGTGCGCAGGCGTCACCTACGACCGTCGTCGTACCTCGCCACGGTACGTCAGGAGGCCGCCTGGGCTCTGCCCCGCCCCGCCTGCGAGTGCGCAGGGCGCTCACTCCGGGGCCGGCTCGACGTCCCCGCCGGCGACCGCCTCGACGACGGCGTCGGGGACGGCCTCCGCACCGAGGTGGTCGATCAGCCACGCATCGATGCGTCGCCACCACCACTGCAGCCAGGCCTCACGCGCCTCGCGGGGCCCGGGGACCTCCTCGCGCGGGACCCGCCAGCCCTTGACGGCCACGTCCGACCCGATCGGGATGCCGCGCCAGATGTCCGCGAGCGAGACGAAGTGCTCCAGCCCGGTGTGGACCACGAAGGCGACGTTGGCGGTCGGTGCCCCGTCGAGCGCCGCCAACGCGCCACCGGTCCGAGGCGCCAGCACGTGCCGCAGCTCACGGGCGACCTCGGCGTCGTGATGCAGCCCGGCCTCCTCGAGCCTGTCGATCGAGCGCAGCCGGCGGGACGGCGTCCAGTTCTTGCCCTCCGGGAACAGCACCAGCGCTCCGTCCGGGCCGAGGCCCTCGGCCAGGGTGCGGATCGCCCGCGTCCCCGTGCCCGGTGGCGCGCCCCGACCGACGAAGAAGGTCGGGACCCGGTTGAGGCCGATGTCGATCACCGGCGACCACTGCAGGGTGTCCTTGAGCACGATGCGCGGGTGCTGGCCCAGCTGCAGCAGGCTGTGCACCAGCAGGAACGAGTCCCCCGGGCCGGCGTGCCGGCTGAAGACGAGCACCGGATGGCGCAGCTCCTCCTCGGTGAAGGCGAGCTCGTCGGTGTCGACGTCGAAGCCGACGTCGAAGATGCGCCGACCGGCGGCGACCAGGACCGCGAGGTAGGTCCGCATCGCCGCGTAGTGGCGTGCCTGCCAGTGCGGTGCTCGCAGACGCTTCCCGAAGCCGCTGGCCAGCCACAGCAGCAGCAACCAGCCGAGCATCGCCGTGTCGACGACCAGGTAGACGAGCAGGAAGGCCAGGACCCTGAGCGCCCGCCAGCGGCCCGGGAGGTAGACCGAGGCGATCGCGGCCGCGATCATCCAGATGGGCAGCAGCCCCAGCAACAGCACCGTGAGCACGGGCACGATCGGCGCCAGCACCACCCGGCGGAACCAGCGTGGTGGCAGCACGGGCGCGTCCTCGGTGCGGTGCCGCAGCGTAACCGCGCCCCCCGGTCAGCCGTTGGGGAGCCCGACCAGCACGGTCACGAGCACCAGCACAGACGCGACGATCTCCCCGACCCCGACGACGACGGGCCGCAGGGGCCGCGCCCGCCGGGCGTTGCCCATCGGACCGGCCACCGCACGTGCCGTGAGCAGCACCCAGACCGCCACCAGCCACCAAGACTGCCAGCCGGTGGCCGCGAGCACGGCGGCGCCGACGGTCCCGACGAGGTGGTAGCCGACCGACCCACGGACGTACGCCGCGCGCCCGCGCTCCCGGATCATCGTCTTCACGTACGGCACGGTGCCGAGGAAGTAGGCCGTGAGGGCACCCGTGGCCACCCAGGTCGCCGCACCGAGCGAGCCGCCGGCCGCGTCGACCACGACCGGGGCCATCAGGCCCGCCGCCAGCACGGTGACCACGTCGTTGCCGAGCGAGCGCTCCTGCCGGCGCAGCATCAGCAGCGTGCTGACGGCCAGCAACGGCAGGTAGACCGGGACCCACCGCACCAGGTGCGGAGCGAGCAGCAGGGTCATGATGCCCAGCGGCGCCGCCAGGGCCCCGTAGACCAGCAACGGCAGCAGCTCGCGACGCTTACGCCGGGAGCGCAGCCAGCGGCCGAGCGCGTAGAAGGCCAGGTAGCCCACGAACCAGAAGGCGCCGAGGGCGAGGTGGACGCTGGCCGGTCCCACCAGCCAGATCCCGGCGAGCACGGGCACCACGAGCATGGCCCACGCGCCGTGCTGGTCCGGCACCCAGCCCGTGGCGCGCCGCGCCGGGGCTCGCGCGATCGGTCCCGCGGGGTCAGTCACGGCGGCCCGCACGACGCCACCACGGCTCGCCCTGCCCGTGCTCGTCCGGCAGCAGGCCCGGCAGCTGCTGCCGGATGGTGGCCGCCAGCACCTTCGGCGACGGGTTGACGAGGGAGACCGCACCGACGGTGACGGTCGGCACCGTCTCGTCCCCGCCGGTGATGGTCCGGACCTCGGCCGCGGCGTCGGGCTCGTCCCAGATGTTGCGCAGCTCGACCGGCACCGCGGCCCCGTCGATCCAGCGCAGCAGGCGGGAGCACCAGGGGCACCCGGGTCGCCAGTACACGACGACCGTGGCGTCCGCCTCCGGGCGCTCGGGCAGGGTCTCCTCCACCGGGTCGGACATCGTCGGCCTCCTCCGTCCGGGCATGCGACCGTAACCGGTCCGCAGCACCGCGACGGTACGGTCGTCGGGCGGCCGCCCTCGCACCGATCCCGGCGCCGTGCTGCTCCCGAACGTCTTCAGCGTGCAGCGGACGAGTGGACCGCGCCCGCACCCCGACCGCCGGCACCCGGCGGCCTCGTTCCCTGGAGCCGCCGTGAAGACCCTCATCCGCCTGCTGGCCGGCGCCACCGCCCGCTTCCCCTGGGCCGTGCTCGCCGTGACCCTCGCACTGACCGTGGTGTTCGCCGGGCTGGCCAGCACGCTCGAGAGTGCCTCGGGGCAGCAGGGCTTCTCCCCCGACTCCGAGGAGATCCGTGCCTCGGAGCGCATCTCCGAGCTGTTCGGCGACGGATCGACCACCTCGGTGCTGCAGGTGCTCATCGCCGATGAGGGTGGTGACGTGCTGACCCGCGAGGCGCTGCAGGTCGTCGACGATCTCGAGGCCGCCATCGTCGCCTCCGAGGCCGGCGAGGTGCTGGCGAGTGAGCCGGGCCAGCCGGCGCTGCTCAGCTACCTCGCTCCGGTCCAGCAGGCCCTGGCCGCCCAGGGGCTCACGGCCGCCGACCTGGCCGACGACGACGCGGTCAAGCAGCTCTACACCGACGCGCTGGCGAGCGCGGGACCGGAGCTCGGGTTCGCCGCGCAGCTGGTCCCGGAGGGGTCCGGGGATACCCCACAGCTCGGCATGGCGCTCGTGTTCGTCGAGGCCGCCGCCGACATCGATGCGCAGATCGAACGGGAGATGGCCATCGCCGACGCGGTCGGCGAGGTGGACGCCACCACCGACCTCGACGTGTCGGCCTTCAGCTTCGCCCTGCTGTTCGGCGACGGGGACGACTTCCTCGGTGAGGTCGCCCAGCTGTTCACCACCGCGTTCCTGATCATCGTGGTGATCCTGCTGTTCGTGTTCTGGGTCACGCCGATGGGGACCACCACCCGGTTGGCCTCCGCGCGGCGCATGCTTGCCGACACCTCGGTGGTCATGCTGACCATCGTGCTGGTCGTGCTGTGGATGAACGGGGTCGGGGCGCTGCTGCAGCGCGTCGGCGTGCTCGGCCCGCTGACCGAGGTGGCCCAGATCGTCCCGATCCTGCTGGTCGGGCTCGGTGTCGACTACGGCATCCACCTCACCTCCCGCTACCGCGACGAGCTGGGAGCCGGACGCAGCGTCGAGCGCGCGATGCGGACCTCCATCGGCACCGTCGGGGTGGCCCTCGTGCTCGCGACGCTGACCACCGCGATCGGGTTCCTGACCAACGTGATCAACCCGATCCCGGCGCTGCGGGACTTCGGCGTGCTGGCCTCGGTCGGCATCGTGCTGTCCTTCGTGCTGATGCTGACCTTCGTACCGGCGCTCAGGATCGTGCTGGATCGCCGGGCCGAGGCCGGCGGGCGGCTGCCGACCGAGGGCCTCGGCGCGACCCGGGACCGGCTGCTCCCGGAGCTGGCGGGGCGGACCTCCGTGCTGGCCGAACGCGCCCCGATCCCCACCCTGGCGGTCGCGCTGGCGCTGGGGGGGCTCGGCTACCTGGGGCTGAGCAACATCTCGACCGAGTTCTCCTTCACCGACTTCCTGCCCGAGGACACACCGGTCGTGCAGACGCTGGCCACCATCGAGGAGGCCTTCGGTGGCGGCTTCGGGGAGACCACCCAGGTGCTGGTGGAGGAGGCCGACCTGACCGACCCGGCCGTGTTCAACGCGTTCGGCGAGGTCACCGCCGCGCTCGGCGACACCCCCGACGTGCTGACCGTGGCCACCCCGGCGGGCCCGGTCGCCTCGGCGACCTCCCCGACCACCCTCGTCCAGCAGCTGCTGCTGCCCGGCCCCGACGGTGCGCCGGTGGCGCCCGGCTTCGCCGAGCTGGCGGTCGCCGCCGGCTTCGACCCGGCCACCGGCACCGTCGCGGCCGATGGGGATGTCGTCGCACTGCTGGCCGGCGCCCGTGAGGTCGCACCGGAGCGCACCGAGGCGGTGCTCGCCTTCGACGGCGACACCCCCACCGCGGCGCTGCTCGAGATCGACACCCAGGCGGGGGACGACCGGGCGATGGACCTGCGTGACGCGGTCGTGGAGGACGCCTCGGCGTTGACCGAGCTCGGGGCAACCGTGGCCGTCACCTCCACCGCCATCATCACCGCCGGCATCGTCGACTCGCTGTCGGACTCCCAGATCCTCTCGCTGTTCATCACGCTGCTGGCGGCGACCGCGGTGCTCATGCTCACCTTCTGGATCGAGAACCGACGGCCGTTCCTCGGCGTGCTGACCATGATCCCGGTCGCCCTGGTGGTGCTGTGGACCTTCGGGCTGATGTACGTCAGCGGGATCCCCTTCGGCCCCGTGACCGCGACCCTGACCGGCCTGGCCGTCGGCATCGGGGTGCCCTACACGATCCACATGGCCCGCCGCTTCGAGGAGGACCGCACCCGCTACGCGAGCCTCGAGGAGGCGGTACGCGAGACCACCCGCAACACCGGCGGGGCGCTGGCCGGCTCCGCCTTCACCACCGCCGGCGGCTTCGGCATCCTCATCACCTCGACGCTGGTGCCCTTCCAGCAGATGGGGCAGGTGACCGTCTACGCGATCGTGCTGTCGCTGGTCGGGGCGCTGCTGGTCCTGCCGTCGCTGCTCGTGCTGTGGGAGGGCTGGCACCGGCGTCGGGGCGAGCCGGTGGTGGAGAAGGAGACCGTGTCGGTGGTATGACGGACCTCCCCCGATCCGGAGCGGTCCATGACCACCGAGCTGTTCTGCCCCTTCGACGTGCACGTGGACCGGATCGCCCGGTTCTGCAACGCCGAGCTGGCCGACGACCCGCACTACGACGGGATCGAGGTGCAGGGGTTCGATGACGTGGTGCACGGTCGTGGGCTGCTGGTGTTCCTCCAGCGCCGCGACTCGGGCCTGGTCGACTACTACCACACGCCGGGACTCGAGCTCGACCGCACCACGTACGTGCTCGGGTCCGGGACCGGCGCCTGGACGCCGACCACCTTCGACCCGGGCCAGCTCGAGGTGGGCCCCGACGGGCTGCGCTGCCAGGTCGCCTTCACGGACGTCGACGGCCGCGACATCGAGGTGGCCATCGACGACCGGCGGCCCGGCGACCGCGCGACCGGGCAGCTGCTCGCCCCCGTCGGCTCCGCCATCGAGGAGCCGGCCTCGCTGCTGCTCGTCTCCCTGCACGGTTTCGACCTGGTCCGCAGCGGCGACCCGGCACCGCGCATCGTGATCGACGGCCGACGCGCCGCCACCGGCCGGCTACCGGGGCAGGCACTGCACGGCCGGGAGCTGATCAAGTACGCGGCACCGCTGGAGGCGATCACCGTCAACCGTGCCCAGGACGGGCCGCTTCGCACGGTCACCGAGGGCGAGGGTGTCTGGCTGGAGTTCGGCGCCGTCTCCGCGTTGGAGGCCGGCGACCCCGAGCAGCCGGTCTCGCTGCGCTTCCGGCCGGCCTTCCCGGACCCGACCACGCTGCCCGACCACCACCGCCGCAACGGCCGGTGGCGCGTCTACCGCGGTGATGCGCCACCGCTGTGCGGGGGGACCTGGCGGCTGGAGCGCGACGGCGACGAGGTCCACCTCGCCCTCGAGGTGGTGGAGGGCTGGCGGCCCGGACCGCTGCCCCCGCTGCTGCGGGCGGTCACCACGGTCGTCCCGGTCTTCCGCCGCTGGCCCACCACCTACCGATGGTCGGCGACGGTGACCCTTGGCGAGCGGCCGAGCATCCGGTCCGGCTGGGAACGCGTCGGCGAGCGCGACGGCTCCTACCTGCGGGCCACCAGCCGCGCCTGACCCGCCCGGCCGGCGCACGCCCCCCATCGGCCTGGCGCAGGCCCTTCCATCGGGCTGACCCGGGGTCTAGCGTGCGGGGCTCAAGGGTCCGTCGCGCGCGGGAGCACCGACCCAGCCGCACCAGCACGCTGGTCGTTCGGCGAGGAGGACGACGATGCTCATCGCACGTGTCGTGGGATCCGCGGTGTCGACCGCGAAGGACGACCGGCTCCACGGGGCGAAGCTGCTCGTGGTCCGACCGGCATCCGTCGCCGACGAGGTCCACGGGGAACCGCTGGTGGTCGTCGACACCGTGGGCGCCGGGGAGGGCGAGCTGGTGCTGGTGGCCCAGGGCAGCGCAGCACGCCAGACGCGGGCCACCGACGGCGTGCCCACGGACGCCGCGATCGTCGGCATCCTCGACTCGCTCGAGATCGACGGTGAGGTGAGCTTCCGCAAGAGCTGAGGCCAGGACCCCGGCCCGACCACCCGACGATCAGGCAGGCAGGATGCAGCGCTCCCGGGAGATGCTCAGCGTCGGGATCGACGTGGGCACGACCACCACCCAGGTGGTGTTCTCCCGGTTGACCGTGCGCAACGCCGCCCGCCTCGGTTTCGTGCCCCGCATCGAGGTGGATGCGCGGCAGGTCGCGCACGTCGGACGGGTGCGCTTCACCCCGCTGCTCGGTCCGGACGAGATCGACCTCGACGGGCTGATGCGGCTGGTCAACGAGGAGTACGCGGCCGCCGGGGTGGTCCGTGACGAGGTCGAGACCGGGGCGGTCATCATCACCGGCGAGACCGCCCTGCGCCGGGACGCCGACCAGGTCGTCCAGCGCCTGTCCGGCTACGCCGGCGACTTCGTCGTGACCGTCGCCGGCCCCAACCTCGAGGCACAGATCGCCGGTCGCGGCTCCGGGGCGGCGACCTGGTCGAGCGAGCACTACACGACCGTCCTGAACGCGGACATCGGCGGCGGCAGCACGAACGTGGCGGTGTTCCGTGCCGGTCGCCACCTCGCCTCCTCCGCGATCATGGTGGGGGGGCGGGGGCTCCAGCTCGACGCGGCCACGGGCGAGGTCACGGCGATCACCCCCTCGGCGCAGGCGGTCCTGGACCACCTCGGCTCCTCGCTGCGGGTCGGCCACGTCGCGACGCTCGCGGAGCTGCGGGCCTTCACGGACGCGCTGGCCGCCCTGGTGGTGGACCTGATCGTCGGGCACGGCTCGGCGCTGCTGGACACGCTGGCGCTCACCCCGGCCCTGGACGTGGTGCCGGTGGAACGCACCCCGGTGTTCCTGTCGGGCGGGGTCGGGCGCTGCTACGCGGAGGCGCTACCGACCGAGGACGTCGCCGACGTGGCCGCCTTCGGGGACGTGGGGCCCCTGCTGGCCACCTCGCTCCGGCACGAGCCGAGGCTGCAGGCCCGCACCGTCCGCGGTGCGCCGCAGACCCTCGGCGCCACGGTGCTCGGCGCGGCCAGCCAGACGGTCACCATGTCGGGCACGACCATCTGGGTGCGGGAGGACCTGCTGCCGCTGCGCGACCTGCCGGTGGTCCAGCCCGACCTACCCGACCCCACCGCGGGATCGGGGCTGCTGGTGGACGCGATCAGGGCCGCCGCACGCCGCTGGGATGCCGAGGGCGACGGGCGGGTCGCGATCGCGGTGGACCTGCCCAGCGGGCTGTCCTACGACCAGCTCGCCACGGTGGCGGACGGGCTCGGGGCCTACGCCCGCGCCGGCCTGCCCGACCAGGTCCCGCTGGTCGTGGTGACCCCCCAGGACTACGCCCAGGTGCTGGGCCAGACGCTGCAGTCCCGGCACCCCGACCTGGCGTTGATCACGATCGACCAGATCGGGCTCGGTGAGGGCGACTTCATCGACATCGGCCGGCCGCTGCTGGACGGCCGCGCGGTCCCGGTCTCGGTCAAGACGTTGGTGTTCAGCCGATGAGCCTGCGAGGGTGGCGGCTGCAGGAGGTGCGACGGTGCTGCTGAGGACCAAGCTGTTCGGCACGACCTACGAGTTCGCCACGGTCAAGGAGGTGCTGGCCAAGGCGAACGAGGAGAAGTCCGGCGACCGCCAGGCGGGGATCGCCGCGGACAGCGCCGCGGAGCGGGTCGCGGCCCGCTACGTGCTGGCCGAGATGGACCTGCAGGTCCTGCGGGAGCACCCGGCCATCCCCTACGAGCGCGACCAGGTCACCCGGGTCATCGACGACGCGGTCAACGAGACCATCTACGCCGAGATCAAGGGCTGGAAGGTCGGGGACCTGCGCGAGTGGCTGCTCGCGGACACCACCACCGGCGAGATGATCCGGCGCGCCTCCAAGGGCATGACCGCGGAGATGGTCGCGGGCGTGACGAAGCTGATGTCCAACCTCGACCTGATCAACGCGGCCCGCAAGATCCGCGTGCAGGCGCAGTGCAACAACACGATCGGGCTGCCGGGCACGCTGGCGTCGCGCAACCAGCCCAACCACCCCACCGACTCGGTGGAGGGGATCCGGGCCAGCATCTACGAGGGCCTGTCGCTGGGCTCGGGCGACTCGGTCATCGGGATCAACCCCTCCGACGACACCGTCGGCAGCGTCGCCCGGCTCCTGGAGATGTCCCAGCAGGTCATCGACCGGTGGGAGATCCCGACCCAGAACTGCGTGCTCGCCCACGTCACCACGCAGATGGAGGCGCTCAAGCGCGGGGCGCCGATGGGGCTGATGTTCCAGTCGCTGGCCGGGTCCCAGAAGGCCAACGAGAGCTTCGGGATCGACGTCGACCTGCTGGACGAGGCCTACGACCTGGCCAAGCGGTACTGCAACGCCACGGGCCCCAACGTGATGTACTTCGAGACCGGACAGGGCACCGCGTTGTCGGCCGACGCGCACGAGGATGCCGACCAACTGGTGATGGAGGCCCGCAACTACGGGCTCGCGAAGCGGTACGCGCCCTACCAGGTCAACACGGTGGTCGGGTTCATCGGACCGGAGTACCTGTACGACTCGGTGCAGATCATCCGTGCCGGGCTCGAGGACCACTTCATGGGCAAGCTGACCGGGATCTCGATGGGCTGCGACGCCTGCTACACCAACCACGCCAAGGCGGACCAGAACGACATCGAGAACCTGGGCGTGCTGCTGGCCGCAGCCGGCTGCAACTTCTTCATCGGCGTGCCCATGGGCGACGACGCGATGCTCAGCTACCAGTCCACCTCCTACCACGACGCCCCGAGCCTGCGCCAGGCCCTGGACCTCCGGCCGATCCCGGAGTTCGAGACCTGGATGGAGGACATCGGGTTGATGGCCGACGGCAAGCTGACCGACAAGGCCGGCGACGCCTCGTTCTTCCTGCAGCGCTGAGGGGAGCTCATGTCCACGCCTGACCTCGACACCATCATCGCCGCGGTGATCGCCGAGCTCCGCGGCGAGGCGGGCCGGGCCGCCTCGCCGGCCCCCGCGCCCGTGCCGAGCCCGTCACCTCGGGTCGCCGCCCCGCCGACGACCCACGCCGAGGCCACCGGTCGCTACACCGGGGAGCACGGCATCGACCTCGACGACCCCACCGAGCATGCGGCGCGGCGGGCGCTGCTCGTGGACGACCCCCACGACCTCGAGGGGCTCGAGAACCTCGCGTCGACGACCACCGCACGGCTGGGGGTCGGGCGGGCCGGGCCGCGTCCGAGGACCCGCTCGCTGCTGCTGTTCCAGGCCGACCACGGGGTGACCCAGGACGCGATCCACGGCACCGTGGATCCGGCGCTGCTGGAACGGTTCGAGCTGTTCACCGTGTCGACCCGGGTCGCCGACCGGCAGGAGTACCTGCTGCGCCCCGATCTCGGGCGGCGGCTGTCCGACGAGGCCAAGGCCACCCTCGGGGAGCGCTGCACGAAGGGCGCGCAGGTCCAGGTGGTCGTGGGCGACGGGCTGTCGGCCGCGGCCATCGACAACAACCTCGACAAGATCCTGCCCGTGCTCCAGCAGGGCCTGTCCGCGGCCGGGATCTCGATGGGGACCCCGTTCTTCGTGGAGAACGCCCGCGTCGGGCTGATGAACGACATCAACGACATCGTCGACGCCGAGGTGGTGATCCTGCTCATCGGGGAGCGTCCGGGGCTCGGGATCGCGGACGCGCTGAGCGCCTACATGGGCTACCGACCGACCGCCGGCAAGACCGACGCGGACCGGGACCTGATCTGCATGATCACCGAGCACGGCGGCACCAACCCCCTGGAGGCCGGTGCCTACGTGGTCGAGTTCGCGAAGCGGATGCTGACCCACCAGGCCAGCGGGCAGGAACTGCGCCGCAGGACCGCCGACGACGACGCCTGAGCTGGACCGAGGAGTGTGACCATGGCCATCCTGGACCCCATCAAGCCGACCATCCTGTCGGCCCGGGCCATCCCGAACGTCCACCGGGACTTCGCGGCCAAGCTCGGCTTGACCGCCGCGCAGCGCAGTGTTGGGATCCTGACCTGCGACATCGACGACTCGTTGTACGTCGCCCTGGACGAGGCCACGAAGGCCGCCGAGGTGGACGTCGTCTACGCCCACAGCTTCTACGCCGGTTCCGGACACGCGTCCGGTCCGCTGTCGGGGGAGATCATCGGCATCCTCGCCGGCCCCGACCCCGCCGAGGTCCGCGCCGGGCTGACCGCCGCGATCGACCACGCGGAGCAGGAGGCGTGGTTCTACGCCGCCGACGACGCCGGTGACCTGGCCTTCTTCGCCCACACGATCTCCCGGACCGGCCGCTACCTGTCCGCGGAGGCAGGCGTCCCGGAGGGCACGCCGCTGTCCTACCTGATCGCCCCGCCGATCGAGGCCACCATCGGGGTGGACGCCGCGCTGAAGGCCGCCGAGGTGGAGCTGGCCGTCTGGTTCGAGCCACCGTCGGAGACCAACTTCTCGGGCGGGCTGCTGACCGGGACCCAGTCGGCCTGCCGGGCGGCCTGCCAGGCGTTCCAGGATGCGGTGCTGGACGTGGCCCGGTCCCCCCACAAGTTCTGACCGCGACCGACGCCCGGAAGGAGGTGACGATGGCTGGCGAACTGGACCGCGATCTGCGGTCCATCCAGGAGGCACGGGACGCCGCGGTGGCTGCCCGGGCCGCCCAGCGCGCCTTCCTGGCCGCCGACCAGGCTGCCGTGGACCGGATCTGCACGGCGATGGCGGAGGCAGCCGTGGCGGAGTCCGGCCGGCTGGGCCAGCTCGCCCACGAGGAGACCGGCTACGGGGTCGCCGACCACAAGCGGCTCAAGAACGAGTTCGCCGCCCGGGACGTGTGGGCCTCGATCCGTGACGTGCCCACCGTCGGGGTGCTGCGCCGGGACGAGCAGCGCCGCGTCGTGGAGTACGGCTGGCCGGTCGGGGTGCTGGCGGCGCTCAGCCCCTCCACCAACCCGACCTCCACGGCCATCTTCAAGATCCTGATCGCGGTCAAGGCCCGCAACGCGATCGTGGTCGCCCCGCACCCGAGCTCGGTCGGCTGCACCGCCGAGGCGACCCGGGTCATGGCCGCGGCCGGGGAGGCCGCCGGCATGCCCGCCGGGCTGGTGCAGTGCCTGACCACCATCACCCAGCCCGGCACCCAGGCTCTGATGGAGCACCACGCCACCTCGATGATCCTGGCCACCGGCGGTGCCGGGATGGTGGCGGCGGCCCACAGCGTCGGCAAGCCGGCGCTCGGGGTGGGACCCGGCAACGTGCCCGCCTACGTCGACCGCAGCGCGGACGTCCCCCGCGCCGCGGCCGACATCGTCACCTCCAAGGCCTTCGACCACTCCACCATCTGCGCCACCGAGCAGACCGTGGTCGCCGACGCGCCCATCGCCGCCGAGCTCAAGCGCGCGATGCAGGCCAGCGGCGCCCACTGGCTGACCCGCGAGCAGGCCGCGCGGCTCGGGCCGCAGCTGTTCCGCAGCGGTGGCCTGCTCGACGCCCGGTTCGTGGGTCGCTCGCCGCAGCAGCTCGGGGAGCTGGCCGGCATCGAGGTGCCGGAGACCGCCCGCATCCTGGTCGCCGACCTGGACGGGGTCGGGCCGGACCACCCGCTCAGCCGGGAGAAGCTGACCACGGTGCTGGGCTTCCTGGTGGAGGACGGCTGGCGCGCCGGCTGCGAGCGCTCCATCGAGCTGCTGCGCTTCGGCGGCGATGGGCACTCGCTGGTGATCCACGCCCGGGACGAGGACGTGATCCACGCCTTCGGGATGGAGAAGCCCGCCTTCCGGATCCTGGTCAACACCTGGGGCACCTTCGGGGCCATCGGCGCCACCACCGGGCTGGAACCGTCGATGACGCTGGCCCCCGGGGGGATCGGCGGCGCGGTCGTCAGCGACAACATCACCGTCCACCACGTGCTCAACGTCAAGCGCGTCGCCCACGAGGTCGCCCGTCCGCCGGACGCCGCCTGGTCCGGGGTGTCGACGAGCCAGGCGACGGCTCCCGCCCCCCGGGTCGGGCTGGACGCACCGGCCGGTGCGCGGTCGTCCCGGCCCACCCCGACACGGCTGGACGTCGGCGCCGGACCGGTGGACGACGACCTCGTCGCCCGCATCCGTGCCCGCGTGACCGCGAAGCTGGAGGGAGGCTGACATGCAGCTGACACCCGAGGCCTACGCGGCGCTGACCGTCGCCGACGTCACCGCGCTGCTCGCCGCCGGCGAGGTCGACCCCGAGCACCTGCGCGAGCTGGAGCAGGCCCGCGACGGCGGACACCGCAAGGGGGTGCTGCGCGCCCTCGAACGGCACGACGCGGCACAGCGCACCCCATCGACCACGACGGCCGCCGCCGAGGCGACCGCACCGACCGCCGAGCCGACCGGCTCGGACACCGACCGCCCGGCGGCACGAGCCGGCGGGCCAACCCCAAGGAGCACCACCATGGCGAACGTCCAGATGATCGCGCTCGGGATGATCGAGACCAAGGGCCTCGTCGGCGCGATCGAGGCCGCCGACGCGATGGTCAAGGCCGCGAACGTGACCCTGATCGGCAAGGAGCAGATCGGTGGCGGCTACGTCACCGTGATGGTCCGCGGCGACGTCGGTGCCGTGAAGGCCGCGACCGACGCCGGCGCGGCCGCTGCCGGCCGGGTCGGCGAGCTGGTCAGCGTCCACGTCATCCCGCGCCCCCACGGCGACGTCGAGGCGATCCTGCCGAGCGTCGAGGCCTGAGACGCCACCACCGCCGCGGCACGTCCATGACGGCGTGCCGACCGCCGAGGTACGCGCGACGTCGTTCGGCGGTCTGCCCGCTGCGTGCCCACGTGCGGTTCGCGTCGGCGCGTCCCCGCGGTCGGGGAGGAGGTGACCCGTGCCCATCGTGACCGAGGCTGAGCTGCGCACGCAGCTCGGGGCCCCGCGTCGTGGGGCTCGAGTCACCGTGCCGGCCGGCGCGCAGCTGACGCCGTCGGCCGCCGACCTGATCGGCGCGTGGGACCTCGAGGTCGTGGAGGGAACGTACGCCCGCACCCCGGCGACGGGCGCGGCCAGCGGGGCGGGGCGGAACCGTGCTGACCGGGGCGTCGACGGCGTCCACCGGCCCGCGTGGGACCGGCCGGGACGGTTCCCGGTCGTGTTCGACGGCGACCACCCCACCTGCGTGACCTGCGGCGGCCAGGTCCGGGACAAGCCGAGCCACCTCACCCAGCTGGATGCCACCACCTTCGCCCCGAAGACCGATGCCCGCATCCGGTTGCGGGGCCGGCTGGACTCGTTGCAGGCGCTCACGCTGGTGACCGCGGCGCGCGCACGGGCCGATGGCTGGGAGGTGCTCGGCGGCCACCTCGACACCCTCGCCGCCTACTGCCGGGAGCTGCTCGCGGCGGAGTACCACGGGCGTGCGCCCGGCACCGTCTCGGTCGCCGGGCTCGACGAGGCCACGATCCACCGGGCCAGCCATCATCCCGAGGAGGCGGTGGGGTTGCCGCACCTGGTGCCCGACGCCTCCCATCCGGAGGTCCTGCACTGGCTGAACCTGCTGCGGTGCCAGGTCCGGGAGGCCGAGGTGCTGGTCCTCGACGCCTACCCGCCTGCCAGCAGCGAGGTGGCGGACGTCCTCGCCCGGGCCGTCAACCGGCTCTCCAGCGCGGTCTACGTGCTGGAGCTGCACACCGCCGCAGCAGCAGCGGGAGGTGCGCGATGAGCGTGCCCACAGCACCGCTGGTCCCGCGGCTAGGCGTGACCGAGCTGCTCGAGGCCGCCGCAGCGGTCCACGGGCAGGCCCCGGGGCTCGCGGCCGTGCCCGATGCAGGCACCTCGCTGCACGTCGGGGTCGACCTCGGGACCGCGTACGTCGTGGTGGCGGTCGTGGACGGCGACGGGACCCCGGTCGCGATCGCGTCCCGCTTCGCCAACGTGGTGCGCGACGGGGTGGTGGTCGACTTCGCCGGCGCCGCCGCGATCGTCACCGAACTCGTCGGCGAGGTGCAGCAGCGCCTCGGCCGCGAGCTGACCACCGCCGCCGCGACCTACCCGCCCGGCGTCCCCGTGGCGGAGGTCCGGGCCTGCCGCTACGTGGTCGAGGCCGCCGGGCTCACCTGCACCACGCTGGTCGACGAGCCGACCGCCGCGAACGCGGTCCTGCGGGTCCGCGATGGCGCGGTCGTCGACGTCGGCGGCGGCACCACCGGCATCGCGGTGCTGCGCGGCGGGCAGGTCATCGCCGTGGCCGACGAGCCCACCGGTGGGACCCACGTCAGCCTCGTGCTGGCGGGTGGGCTCGGCATCAGCCTGGAGGAGGCCGAGCAGGTCAAGACCGATCCCGACCGCCAGGCCGCCCTCTTCCCTCGCGTCCGCCCCGTGTTCGAACGCATCGCCACCATCGTCGCCGACCACCTCGACGGCCACACGGTGGAGCAGGTGCACCTGGTCGGCGGCACCGCCGCGTTCCCCGGCATGCCCGAGGTGGTCGCCACCCGGACCGGGCTGCCCGTCACCTCACCCGTCCATCCCCTGCTGGTCACCCCCATCGGCGTCGCCCTACACGACCCCGGCGCGCTGGCCACCACCCACCCCGCCACCCTGGAGCTCAACCATGGCTGACGACTTCGATCTGCGCGCGTACTGCTACATCGACCGGATGCAACCCCAGTACGCGTCCTTCACCGGCACGGTCACCCAGGGCGACCTACCCGTGGAGGGCATGGCCAGCCTGTACGTCGAGATGGCCCCGGGCAACTGGGTGTTCCGCATCGTCGACGTCGCGGTGAAGGCCACCACGGCACGACCCGGCGCGCAGATCGTCGAGCGCGAGTTCGGCATGTTCGAACTCCACTCGCACTCCCAGGCCGACGTGCAGCGGGCCGGCGAGGTCGTCCTCGCCGAGCTGGGCCTGGACGTCACCCAGCGGATGAAGCCGTTCATCGCCTCGATGCAGGTCATCACCAACGTCGACCCCTACCAGGCCCAGCTGCTGAACCGCTTCACCCGCGGGATGATGCTGGTCGCCGGGGAGACGATGCTCGTGCTCGAGTGCGCACCCGCCGCCTACATCAACCTCGCCGCCAACGAGGCCGAGAAGGCCGCACCCGTCAACCTGATGCACATCAGCGGGGTGGGGCGCTTCGGCCGGCTGTGGATGTCGGGCTCGGAGGCCGACATCCTCGCCGCCCGGGACGCGGCCGTGACCGCCATCGAGTCGATCGACGGCCGGAGCGACTGAGGAGGACCCCATGGGACGCCGGTTCATCACCGCCCGGGACGTCGACGACGTCGTCATCGAGGGCCGCACGGAGCTGCGCATCGGTGCGGGCGACCGTCTCACCGACCTCGCCCGCGAGCGGGCCCGGGACCGCGGCATCGTGATCGTCGAGGCGGGGGCCACGTCCGTCGGCCCGGTCGCCTCGGCCGCGGCGAGGCCCGGTGCCGCGGGTGCGCCGGCCGCCGCCCCCGCACGGGCGCCCGACCCGGCCCCGTCACGACCGCCGGAACCACCGGCACGACCGGCGTCGTCGACGCCGCGTGACGCGGACAGCGTCCCGCGCCGCCAACTACGGGCCGCGGTCCGCGCCGGGGTGGTCGAGGAGTTCGGGGGCGCACCCGAGGGCCTGGACGCCGCGATCGGCCGGGTCTTCGACCGGCTCGGCATCGGCGACGACTGACGCGGGGTTCGCCCGGTTCTCCCGGTGCGGCGGGCAGCGCGCCCGGCGGCCTGGCTACGGTCCGTCGCCGTCCACGGTCTACCGTTGGACGCCACCCTGCCCGACACCGCCCCGTCCCGCACCCGGAGGCCCCCGTGTCCGATATCAGCCACCCGACCACGGTCTCGATCGACCAAGCGACCCTCGCTGCGCGGCTCCACGAGGTCGAGATCATCGACGTGCGCACCCCGGGCGAGTTCGAGACCGCCCACATCGTCGGCGCCCGCAGCATCCCCCTCGACGAACTCGAGCGCCGCGTCGACGAGGTCCGTGATCTGGTCCTCGCGGGACGTCCGGTCGTCCTGCTGTGCCGCACACAGAACCGCTCCGGGCAGGCACAGGCCCGGCTCCAGGACGCCGG
The DNA here is from genome assembly GCA_047921175.1 of Nitriliruptoraceae bacterium. GTDB lineage: Bacteria > Actinomycetota > Nitriliruptoria > Nitriliruptorales > Nitriliruptoraceae > T1Sed10-7. The sequence continues at coordinate 18,914 of JBLRWQ010000008.1, forward strand.
GCTCCCCACCCTGCCCCTCGTGGTCGGGGGGATGCAGGCCTGGCAGGCCGATGGCCGGCCGGTGGTCCAGGACGTCCTGCGTTGGGACATGCAACGGCAGATCAAGCTCGTTGCCGGGACGCTGGTGCTGCTCTCGATCGCGGCCAGCCTCGTGTGGCAACCCGCCATCCTCCTGGCAACGGGCATCGGTACGGGCCTGGTCTACGCCGCCGTATCGGACACCTGCACGATGGCGGTGTGGCTGTCCAAGCTGCCCTACAACCGACCGCGGACCGGCTGAACGGCACGGCCAGGCGAGACGTCCGCCGCGGTGTGGCGAGGCACAGCCCGCCGATCCGCTGCGCCGTCGACCCGGTGCTGACCCGACCGAGGACCCGCCCCCGTGGCGGGTCCTTCTCGTGTGCGTGGGGCCCCGCGCGCCAGGATGGGCAGCGCGCGGTCCGCGCGACTCCCGGCTGACGGGCTCGCAGCCGGGAACATAAGTACGTACATTTAGCGTTGTCGCACGCAGCGGACGTCATCCGTGCCGCTGCTCGACCAAGGACCCGAACCCCGCACCCGCTCCTGGAGGAGTCCCCGTGTCCCAGACCAACGCCGCGACGACCGTCTGCGTCGACCCCGACGCACTGCACGACCGCCTCGACGAGGTCACCGTCATCGACGTCCGCACCCCGGGCGAGTTCGAGACCGTCCACATCCCGAGCGCGGACAACCTGCCGCTCGACCGCCTCGACCACCACGCGGACCGGCTCCGCGCCCTCGTCCAAGCCGAGGCCGAGGTGGTGCTCGTGTGCCGCTCCGGCAACCGTGCGCACCAGGCCCAGGACGCGCTCGTCGAGCAGGGCCTGCCCCGCCTCCCGATCCTCGAGGGCGGCATGCTCGCCTGGCAGGCCGGCGACGGCCCGGTGGTCCAGGACGTGATCCGCTGGGATCTGGAGCGTCAGGTCCGCTTGACGGCCGGGCTCATCGTCCTGGCCTCCATCCTGTTGAGCATCGTGTGGCCGCCGGCCCGCTTCGTTGCGGGCGCCCTCGGCGTCGGGCTGATCATCGCCGCGGTGACCAACACCTGCGCGATGGGGATGCTGCTGTCCAAGCTGCCCTACAACCGGCCCACGACGGCCTGACCAGGAACCTCGATGCACGATCCGACCCCGGGGCGCCCCGCGGCGACCCGAACCGACGAGGACCGCACCCGGGGTCGCTCCCACTCCCTCCTGCAGCGGCATCTGCCGATCATCGGCTGGCTGCGGCGCTCCGACGCCGGCGTCCGCCGCGCGGACCTGCTCGCCGGACTGACGGTGGCGGCGATGCTGGTGCCGCAGGGCATGGCCTACGCGGCGCTCGCGGGTATGCCGCCGGTCACCGGCCTGTACGCCGCCACCGTGCCGCTGGTCGCCTACGCGCTGCTCGGGACCTCCGGGCAGCTGGCCTTCGGGCCCGTCGCCATCGTGTCGCTACTCACGGCCTCGACGATCGCCCCGCTCGCCGACGGCGACCCGGGCACCTACGTCGCCCTGGCCGGCATGCTAGCCCTCATGGTCGGCGCGCTCCAGGTGCTCCTCGGGCTGCTGCGTGCCGGCCGGCTGACCACCCTGCTGTCCCACCCGGTGATCGCCGGCTTCACCTCGGCGGCCGCGATCGTCATCGCGACCAGCCAGCTCGACAAGCTGTTCGGGGTCGGCATCGGTCGGCCCGACGGCTGGTTGGACCGCATCGTCGCGCTCGGTCGGGCCCTGCCGGAGACGAGCCTCACGACCCTGGGGGTCGGCCTGGCGGCAATCGTCCTGCTCGCTACGGGCCGCCGGCTCGGCCCCCGGATCCCGACCCCGCTGCTGGTGGTGGCGGTCGCGACCGCCGCTGCCGCGCTGCTCGACCTCGAGGCCCGCGGGGTGGCCATCCTCGGGGATGTCCCGGGCGGGCTCCCGCTCCCGGGCCTGCCGACGGCGCCGCTGACGACGCTGCTCGCGTTGCTGCCGGGCGCGATCATCATCGCGCTGCTGTCGTACCTGGAAGGCATCAGCGTGGCCCGGGCGATCGCGGCCCGGACGCGGGACCGCATCGACCCGGACCAGGAGCTGCTCGCTTCCGGTGCGGCGAACCTGGCCGCCGGGCTGTTCCAGGCCTTCCCCGTCGCCGGCGGGTTCTCGCGCACCGCGGTCAACCACACCGCGGGCGCGCGCACGCCGATGGCCAGCCTCGTCACCGCAGGCGCGGTGCTGCTCGCGCTGCTGGTGCTGGCGCCGCTGTTCACGACCCTGCCGCAGGTCGTCCTCGCCGCGGTCGTCCTGGTGGCGGTCGCGGGGCTCGTCGACCTGCGGGCCGGCGTGCACGCCTGGCGCGTCGAGCGCACCGACGGCATCGCCTTCTGGACCACCTTCCTGGCGACGCTGCTGGTCGGGGTCGAGCTCGGGATCGGGATCGGGATCGCCGTCAGCCTGCTGCTGGCGCTGTGGCGGGTCGGGGTACCGCGCATCGCGACCACCGCCTGCCCGACCGGCACCATCGTGCACGTGGAGGGCGACCTGCTGCCGGCCAGCGGCATCCGCCTGCTCGAGGTCCTCGAGGACCACCTCACCGGCGAGGAGCACCGCGCCGACCAGCATCTGGTCCTGGACCTGGCCGGCGTCCCGAGCGCGGACGCCTCCGGGGTCGAGGCGATCGCCACCCTCGAGGTGGCCTGCCGCGCGGCGGAGGTGGAGCTCCACCTGGCCGGGGTGCGCGCCGGGGTCGCCGCTCCGCTGCGGCGCGCCCACCTCGACACCCGTTTCGCGGGGCGCTGGCATGTGGACGTCGACGCGGCCCTGCGGGCGCTGCAGCCACCGCAGACGCCGGGCCCCGGGACCGGGGTTGACCGCGACCACCCGGCGGCGGACGATGCTCGTGCGACGAGCGCACACCGGCTGCACCGTCCACCTGACCCGAAATGTCCGGACTAATCGCGGCGTTCTCTGCCACGACGCGCGACCGGCACCGTGCCGGCCGGCGACGGACCCACCGCGGTCCGCTCCCCCGACCTCGACCCGCGAACCGGAGCCCAGCCTGATGGAGATCCTGACGATCGAGACCCCCTCCCTCGGCGACCGTAGCTACATCGTCACCGACGGCCAGGTCGCGGCCGTGATCGACCCGCAGCGCGACATCGACCGGGTCCTCGCCCGCATCGAGGAGCACGGCCTGACGGTCACCCACGTGCTCGAGACCCACAACCACAACGACTACGTCACCGGCGGGGTCGAGCTCGCCCGGGTCACCGGCGCCACCTACGTGATGGCCAGGGCCGAGGAGCTGTTCTTCGCCTCCCACGGGGTCGAGGACGGCGACGAGCTGACCGTCGGCGCCCTCACCGTCCGGGCGATGCACACCCCGGGCCACACCCCGACCCACATGTCCTACGTCGTCACCGACGGGATGCGGACGGTGGTGTTCACCGGCGGCTCGCTGCTGTACGGCTCGGTCGGCCGCACCGACCTCATCTCCCGGGCCATGACCGAGGAGCTGACCCGCAAGCAGCATGCCACCGCCCAGCGCCTCGTGGCCGAGCTGCCCGACGAGACCACGGTGCTGCCCACCCACGGGTTCGGCAGCTTCTGCTCCTCGGCCGCCGCCGACGAGCAGACCTCCAACGTCGACCCCAAGTACGGCGTGGAGACCTCCACCATCGCCGACCAGAAGCGGGCCAACGTCGCGTTGACCATCACCGACACCGAGGAGTTCGTCCGCACCCTCATGGCCGGGCTCGACGCCTACCCGCGCTACTACGCGCACATGGCGCCCCGCAACAAGGTCGGCCCCGGCCCGGTGGACCTCTCCCCCGCCGTCGAGGCGGACCCGACCGAGCTGGCCAAGCGCATCCACGCCGGCGAGTGGGTCGTGGACCTGCGGTCGCGCACCGCCTTCGCGCGTGACCACGTCACCGGCACCGTCAACGTCGAGGTCGGCAACTCCTTCATCACCTACCTGGCCTGGATCGTCCCGTGGGGTCTGAGTGTCACCCTGATCGGCGACACCCAGGAGGAGGTCGCCGAGGCCCAGCGTCAGATGGTCCGCGTCGGCATCGACCGGCCCGCCGCGCAGGCCATCGACGGGATCGGGACCTGGGGCCAGGGGCTCGACCGCGGCAGCTACCGCATCGACACCCTGGACTCCCTCGCCAAGCGCCTGGCCGACGACGAGCACCTGTACGTGCTCGACGTCCGCCGTCACGACGAGCGCGCGGGCGGCGGCATCAAGGACTCGATCCACATCCCGATCCACGAGCTCGAGCGCCGCATGGACGAGGTCCCGACCGACGCCGAGGTCTGGGTCCACTGCGCCTCCGGCTACCGGGCCTCGATCGCGACGTCCCTGCTCGCCCGGGCCGGGCGCACCCCGGTCCTGCTGGACGACTCGGACACCCGGTTGGAGGAGCTCGGCTTCGAGCTGGTCGCGACCGCCTGATCCGTCCTGCAGCATCGCGGCGCCCTGGTCCCGACGGGCCAGGGCGCCGTCGCACGACCCGGCCCCCACCGGCCGACACCCACGACCTGGCTCCAACGACCCCGTGCGAGGACCCGCCATGGACGCGCTCACGACCGAGATGATCCTGGTGCTGGCGGTGCTCCTCGGAGCGATCGTGCTGTTCGTCACCGAGGTGGTGCGGGTCGACGTCGCCGCGATCCTCGTCATGGTCACGGTCGGCCTGCTCGGGCTGCTGCCGGCCGCGGAGGTCTTCGCCGGCTTCGCCTCGAACGCGGTCATCTCCGTGATCGCGGTGATGATCATCGGGGCCGCCCTGGACCGGGTCGGCGTGATGCACGTGGTCGCGGCCTGGCTGCTCAAGGTCGGCGGGTCGACCGAGCGGCGGATCATGGCCTCGAGCTCGATGGCCGTCGGCGGTATCAGCGCGTTCATGCAGAACATCGGGGCCGCCGCGTTGTTCCTGCCCGTGATCGAGCGCATCTCGGAGCGCACCAAGGTGCCCTCCTCGCGGCTGCTGATGCCGATGGGCTTCGCCGCCATCCTCGGCGGGACCCTGACCCTGGTGGCGTCCGGACCGCTGATCCTGCTCAACGACCTGTTCGTGTCCTCGGCGGACAACCTCGGGATCGAGGTGGAGCCCTTCGGGCTGTTCGCCCCGACCCCGATCGGACTCGCGCTGCTACTGGGCGGGATCGCCCTGTTCGCCGTGGCCGGCCGGTGGCTGCTGCCGGCCGTCGAGGGGCGCCACAGCCCCGAGGATGACCTGCCGGGCATCGGCGCCCGCTACGGCCTGGACGGCCGACTCCACGCCGCGGCGGTCCAACGTGGCAGTGACCTCGCCGGCCGGACGGTCGCCGAGGTCGAGCGCGACCGCCCCGGTCTGCTGATCGCGGCCCTGGCACCCGTCGATGGCGAGCCGGCCCTGGCGCCCCACCGGGAGGCGGTCCTGGAGCCCGGCGCGGTCGTCGGGCTGACCGGGGACGAGGACGTCGTCACCGCCGCGGTGAGCGAGGAGCGGCTCCGTCCGCTCGGGTCGGGTGGGGACCCCTTCGCGACGCTCGTGAACCCGACCGAGGCCGGGATGGTCGAGGTCGCGGTCAAGCCCGGCTCCGACGCCGTCGGCGAGCGGGTCGGGGATCTCCGGCTCCGGGTCCGGTTCGGTGCCGCGCTGCTCGCCATCCACCACCGTGGCGAGGTCGTGGCCGAGGGTCTCCGGGAGCACCGGCTCGCCTCCGGGGACGTGCTGGTGCTGTTCGGGCCCTGGGAGCGCATGCGGGACGTGGATGCGGACCCCTCCTTCGTCGTGATCAGCGACCACCCCGCCGAACCACCGCGCACGGCCAAGCGGTGGTGGGCGCTGGCCTCCTTCGCGGTGGCGCTGACGCTCGTCATCGCCGTGGACCTGCAGCTGTCGCTCGCGCTGATGGTCGGTGCGGCCGGCATCCTGGTCAGCGGCACCCTCACCCCCGACGAGGCCTACCAGGCGGTGAGCTGGAAGACCGTGTTCCTGCTCGCCGCCCTGATCCCGCTCGGGCAGGCGGTGGAGCAGACGGGGACCGCCGCGTGGATCGCCGAAGGGGTGATCGCTGCCACCGCCAACCTGCCGGGCTGGGCCATCCTGGCCACGGTGGGGCTGTTGACCACGGTGTTCACGCTGATCGTGTCCAACGTCGGTGCGACGGTGCTACTGGTCCCGCTGGCGGTCAACATCGCCGTCGGGGTCGACGCGGACCCCGCCGCCTTCGCGATGATGGTCGCGATCGCCGCCTCCAACGCCTTCCTGCTGCCGACCCATCAGGTCAACGCCCTGCTGATGGGGCCGGGCGGCTACCGCGTCCTCGACTACGTGCGGGCCGGGACCGCGATGAGCGTGCTGTTCCTGCTCATCGCGGTGCCCATGCTGCTCCTGGTCACCTGAGGAGCGGCTCGCAGGCGGCCGGTGCCGGCCCCGAGCAGAGCACCGCGAGTACGCTGCGGGACGGTCCGCGAGCCGGATCGTCGCCGATCGGAGTCGCCGTGTCCGCCGCCGGGGAGCACCACCACGGGGCGCGGCCCCTGTGGCAGCAGGTGCTGGATGACCTCGAACGCCGGATCACCGCCGGGGACATCGTCGACCGCTTCCCGACCGACAAGGAGCTGACCGAGCAGTACGGGGTCAGCCGCCACACCGTTCGCGAGGCCGTGCGTCGGCTCCGCGCCCGGGGCCTGGTGGACCGGCAGCGCGGCCGTGGCAGCTTCCTCACCGACGCCGTGCTCGTGCAACCGCTCGGTGGCCTCTACAGCCTGTTCCGTGCCGTCGAGGAGGCCGGCCTGGAGCAGCGCTCCGAGGTGCTGTTCCGCGGCACCGAGCAGCGCGCACGGGCCGCCGCCCGGCTCGAGCTGCCTCCGGACGCGACCCTGGTCCGCATCGAGCGGCTGCGCTTCGCCGGCGGGGAACCCCTCGCGGTGGACGACACCTGGCTCCCCGAGGACCTCGGACGCCCGCTGCTGGAGGCGGACCTGACGCGGGCCGCCCTGTACGACCTGCTGTTCGAGTTGACCGACGTACGGTTCACCGCGGCCGAGGAGCAGCTCACCCCGATCGTCCCCGACGACGACCTCATCGCCACGCTCCACCTCGATGCCCACGAAGGGGTGCTCCAGGTCGACCGGCTGGCCTGGGCCGGGGAGCGACCGGTGGAGTGCCGGACCACCCTGATCCGCGGCCAGCGCTTCCGCTACGTGTCCAACTGGCGCTCCGGGGACGCCACGCCCCCCACCAGCGCCTTCGTCGCGGTCCCCGAGCCGCACTGACCGCGCGCCCGCTGCACGACGGGTGCGGCGAGGGATGCCGGCCGGCATAGCCGTGCACCCGGCCGCGTTCGTACGGAACGAACCCCGGCCGCATCGCCGAGCCCCCCGGCGGCAGGTCCGACCCGCCAGCGACCTGCCGCCTGCCTGCACCCCTCCGGAGCCCACCGTGACCATCACCCTGCGCCCGCTGCTCACCGTCGCCAGCCTGGCCGTCGCCGCCGTCGTGCTCGCCGCGTGCGGGACCGCGGACGCCGGCACCGCGACCGCCGACGCCCCGGGTGTCGTCGCGGTCGACGCCGACGATGCGGTGAGCCTGCTGGCCGAACGGGACGACCTGGTGGTGGTGGACGTCCGCACCCCGGAGGAGTTCGCGGAGGGCCATCTGGCCGGCGCCGAGCTGCTCGACATCTACGACCCGGCCTTCCGGGACGGGGTCGACGGCCTGGACCGGGACGCCGCCTACCTCGTCTACTGCCGCTCCGGCAACCGCAGCGGGCAGGCGGTCGCGCTCATGGAGGAGCTCGGCTTCACCGAGGTGTACGACGCCGGCGCACTCGACGCGCTGGCCGCGGCCGGTGCGGCCACGGATCGCTGACCCGGTCGACGTCCCCACGGGTCGACGCGCCGACGCCGCGGTCGGGCAGCGACGCGGCGCTCAGTTCCACGGCAGGGCGCTGCGCTGCTGCCAGTAGGCCGTCGCCGGCTCCGCCACCGCGGCAAGCTCCTCGGCGAGCCCGGGCGGCAGCTGCACGTCGGCCGCGGCGAGGTTGCTGTCGAGCTGGGCGACGGTGGTCGCCCCGGACAGCACCACGTGCGACCAGGGCTGTGCCAGCGCGACCGCGATCGCGAGCGCGTCGACACCGATGCCCAGCTCCCGTGCTGCGGCGGCGACCGGCGCGGGCGGACGACCGCGCGGGCTGAGCCGCCCGTTGGCGACCGCTTCCTTCACGATCACCCCCCAGCCGGCGTCGGCGACCTCGGCCAGGGCCGCCCCGACCGAGGGCTCGAGCAGGTTCCAGGTGGCCTGGACCGACGCGAAGGGTCCGCCGCGCTCGGCGGTCACCTCGAGCGCGCGCCGCAGGGTGTCGGCCTGGCCCGGGCCGGTGAGCGACAGCCCGACGACCACCCCGCGGTCCGCCAGCTGCTGCAGCGCGTCCAGCACCCCGGCGTCGTCCAGCACCCCGGTGTCCAGGGACGCGGAGTGGATCTGGTAGAGGTCGAGGTGATCGCGCAGCAGGTCGCCGGTCTCGGCCAGCTGCCGGGTGAAGGTCCCGACCGAGTGGTCCTTGACCTCGTGGGTGTCGACATCGACCTTCCAGCCGGCGACGTAGGTGTAGCCCCACTTCGAGCCGACGGTGACCGTCGCCGCGCGTGCCGGATCGATCCGCAGCCAGTCGGCGAGGAAGGCCTCCGCGTAGCCGTAGGAGCGGGCGGCGTCGAGGTAGCGCACCCCGGCCGCGTAGGCATGGTCCAGCACCTCGCGCGTGCGGACGGCCAGGCCGGCGACGCTGCGGTCGGTGGCGACGTCCCCGCCGTGGCCGAGCGTGATGTACCCGGGGCGCCCGAGCGCGGCCAGACCGATCCCGATCGGGGTCACCTCGAGCGTCGTGCGACCGAACGGGATCCGCTCCATGGGGGCACCTCCTGAGGATCGGTCCACGACGCTACCGGTCGACCGCGATCCGCCGCCGGTCGGGACCTCGGACCCGTGACGGCCTGCTCGCGAGGCGGCAAGCTTGCAGCCCGGGCCGGTGGATCCGCTGCTGTGCGCCCCGGCCACCGTCGCCCCAGACCAGGAGCTGCCCTCGTGCCCCGCTCCCCCCGCCCCGGCCCGACCCGCCGACTCGACGGCACCGTCGGGTTCGGCCTCATCCTGATCACCATCGGGGTGGTCCTGACCCTCGACAACCTCGACGTCGTCTCGGCCTCCGAGCTGCTGGCGGGGTGGTGGCCGGTCGTGGTCGTCGCGGCCGGGCTCTGGGCGGCGCTGACCGGCGGTCCCGTGGTCGGGGTGCTTCTCGCCGCCGTCGGTGGCCTCCTGCTGCTGTCCACGCAGGAGCTGGTCAGCGCCGGTGTGGGCCGCCTGGTGGTCCCGGGCGTGCTCGTGGTGCTCGGCGGCACGCTCCTGCAGGCCGGTCGCCGGGTCCGCTCGGCGCAGGTCACCCTCGTCGACGCGCTGGGACGCGCACCGGCCGAGGGCGACGGCTCCGGCGCGGGCCCCGCGCCGGCAGCCACCGCGATCTTCGGCGACGCCCGGCTGGTCGTCGACGACGTGGTACCGGCCGGCGGACGGGTCGTCGTCAGCGCCACCTCGGTGCTCGGCGACGTCCGGGTCGAGGTGCCGGCGGGCTGGCGGCTCGACGACCGCATCACGCGGGTGCTCGGTGACGTGCGGCTGCCGGCCGACGGCCGCGGGGCCCGTCGCGATGACGCGCCCGTGGTGGAGCTGCACGGGGTGGTGCTGCTCGGTGACGTGAAGGTCACCCAGCGCGCCGGATCCGGAGGTGCGGCATGAGCGGCAACGACGGTCGTCCAGCACGGGGCCGCGACGTCGGCGGGGCCGCGGCGAGGGTCCAGCGTCCGCTCGCGTCCGGGCTCACGGTGGCCGGTTCGGTGCTGCTGCTGGCGGGCGTGGTGCGCGTCCTGCTGGTGCTCGAGGTGCTCCCGAGCGAGGTGGGCGACGTCCTCGCCGCGTGGTGGCCGGCGCTCCTGGTGCTCGCTGGTGGGTGGCTGGCCACGGCCGGACGCCGGCTGCTCGGCACCGCGACCGCGATCCTCGGGGTGCTGCTGCTGGCCCCGCGGGTCCTCCCGGATGGCTTCACGCTGCCGGTGCTGCTGATCGTGATCGGGCTGCTGGTGCTGCTCGGTGCCGGGGGAGGTCGCCGCTGGCTGCTGGGGAGCGACGGAGCGGTGGCGATCTTCGACGACGTCCGCTCCGGGACCGACGGTCGTCCGCCGGCCCGCTCCTACGTGGCGGTGTTCGGCGAGTCCGAGGGCCGGATCGACCCGGCCCTGACCGACGAGGGGCCGCTCGAGTGCCTGGCCGTCTTCGGGGACGTCACCGTGACGGTGCCGCCCGACATCGCGGTCGCCGTGACCGAGACGGCGGTGTTCGGCGAGGTCCGGACCCCACCGCCACCGACCGGGCCGCCCCGTGCGGTCGTGCCGGTTCGGGCGACGGCGGTCTTCGGGGACGTCCGGCTCGTGCGGGACTGACGGCCCGCTCTCCGGCGCTCGCGAGCGGTAGGCGCACGCCGGCAGAACATCTGCACGGTGCAACCGATACGCCTCCGGGTGATCGGGCGAACCTGCAGCGGCCACGGCGCGGACCGTGGACCATGTTGCGCCCACCACCGAGGAGCACCCCGTGGACCGTCTGTTCGATGGGCTCGCCGCGTTCGTGGCCCGCCGCCCGGTCATCGTGCTCCTGCTGGTCCTGGTCGCCACCGGGGGGCTCGGGTTCTTCGCCGGGCAGGCGGTCCAGGACGACGGCATCGCGGTCGACAACGAGCTGTCGGCCGCGCTCGAGACGATCGACGACACCTTCGGCGACCCCCAGTCGGTCCTGCAGGTCGTGGTCCAGACGACCGACGGACGCGACGTCCGCAACGTCGAGGCCCTGCAGGCGAGCCTGGACATCCAGGCCGCGATCGAGGCCAGCGACCTGGCCGACAGCCTGATCGCCGGCGGCCAGCAGCCGCCGATCGCCTCCTTCCTCGGCGGTGCGGAGGCTGCGCTGGCGATGTCCGACCTCGACGTCGGCCTGCTCGACGACGAGGGGGTCCGCGACCTGCAGCAGCAGGCGTTGACCCAGCTTCCCCCGCAGGTCGCCGCACTGTTCGCGGGCCTGCTCGGTGAGGGCGAGCCGCCGACGGCCGGCCTCCTGCTGGTGTTCCAGGCCACCGACGGGCTGGAGGATGGCGAGGCCGTCGCGCTCCAGCGCGACCTCGCCACGCTCATCAGCGACGTCGAGGTGGCGGACAGCATCCAGGTGGACCCGTTCTCCTTCGCGCTGCTGCTCACCAGCGGGGACCCCGGCCCGGAGATCGGACGGCTGTTCGGCACCGCCTTCCTCATCATCCTGGTCGTGCTGTTCTTCGTGTTCTGGATCAAGCCCGAGGCGGGTTCCCGGCTGCGGATCGGTCGGCGCACCGCCGCCGATGTCGGCCTGACCCTGGTCGTGATCGGCCTCTCGGTCGTGTGGATGCAGGGTGCGGGCGTCCTGCTCGGACCCGACTACGCCGACCTCATCAACTACTTCTCGCCCGAGACGCAGATCGTCCCCATCCTGATCATCGGGCTCGGGGTGGACTTCGCCATCCACCTGCTGGCCCGTTACCGCGCCGAGGTGGGGGCCGGCCGCGACCCGGACCGCGGCTTCGCGACCTCCTACCGCACCGTCGGCCTGACCCTGCTGCTGTGCACGGCGGCCACCGCGATCGGGTTCCTGACCAACCTCGTCAGCCCGGTGGGCTTCCTCGCCACCCTCGGCGTGCTCGCCGCCGTCGGCATCATCGCGGCCTTCGTGCTGACCTTGACCGTCGTCCCGGCCGTCCGACTGCTACTGGACCGTCGCGCCGCCGCGAAGGGCGTGCTGCCCGTCCGCTCGCTGGGCACCCAGAAGGACGCCACCCTGCCGCGGGTGATCGGGCGGACCGCGTGGCTGGCGGAGCGCGCACCGGTCCCGACCCTGCTGGTGAGCATCCTGCTCGTCGTGCTCGGCGGCTACGGCTTCACGCAGCTGGACAGCGAGTTCAACCTGACGGACTTCGTACCCCAGGACGAGCCGCTGCTGGAGGTCTTCGACACCCTCAGCGACGAGTTCGGTGGCGGCTTCGAGGAGTCCACCGAGGTGCTGCTCCGCGGCGACCTCGCGACCCCCGAGGCCCACAACGCCCTGGTCGCGTCGCTGGCACAGGCCGGTGAGCTGGCGGCGGTCGAGACCCTCGGCGACCAGCCCGACGCCACCTCGGTGGTGTCGGTCCTGGGCCAGGCGTTCGGTGACGTGGCGCTGGCCGGGCAGCTGGCGGCGCTCGGCGTCCAGCCGGACCTGACCGTGTCGGGCGACGCCGACGTGGCCGCGATCCACGAGCTGCTGGTGGAGGGCACCGAGGCCGGACGGACGGTCGTCGCCCCGCAGGGCGCCGACACCCTGGCGCGGGTCCGGCTGCGGACCAGCGCCGGGCAGGCCGGTGCCGCCGAGCTGGGGGAGGACCTCGCAGCGGCCTTCGCGCCGCTGAGCGACCAGGGCGTCCAGGTGGTGCCGGTCTCGCAGCAGATCCTGCAGGCCCAGATCGGCATCGACATCGAGGACTCCCAGATCACCTCGCTGCTGATCGCGCTGGGTGCCGCGATGCTGCTGCTGGTGCTGCACTTCGGCATCGCGAACCGGCGGCCGCTGGTGGGGGTCATCACGGTCCTCCCCGTCGGGCTCGTGCTCGCCCTGACCTTCGGCACCATGGCCCTGACCGGGATCCCGCTGAACCCGGTCACCGCGACGCTCGCCGCCCTGTCGATCGGCATCGGGGTGCCGTTCACGATCCACGTCACCTCGCGCTTCCTCGAGGAACGCCGCGTGGTCTACGACGGGGCCACGGCGCTCAGGCGCACGGTCTCCCAGACCGGTGGTGCGCTGGCGGGTTCCGCGCTGACCACCGCCATCGGCTTCGGGGTGCTGATCACCTCGACGCTGGTGCCCTTCGAGCAGCTCGGGTACGTGATCGTCTACGCGATCGCCTACTCGGTGGTGGCCTCGATCCTCGTGCTGCCGTCCATGCTGGCGCTGTGGGACGCCTACGACCGGTCGCGCAACGGCAACCCGTCGGCCGGACGCCTCGACTCGCCGGCACCCACCGCCGCCCCCGTGGGCTGAGACCTCCCGCTGGCGGTCCGCTCAGCAGCGGTCCGCTCAGCAGCGGTCCAGCCGGCAGGCGTCCACCACGCGGCGGTGCGCCCGGCGGTGCTCCACCCCGCAGCCGGGCGGCCGCCTCGCTCGGTACCCCGGATCAGCCGGCGGCGCCGTCCTGGCCCGCCCGGCGCTCGTCGAGCAGGACGCGCACCACGTCGCGGATCGAGACCACGCCCGTGACCACCCCGCGACGGGCCACCGCGAGGTGCCGGACCTCCGCGTCGCTCATCGCTGCGGCCGCATCGAGCACGCTGGCGGCCTCCTCGACCTGGATCACGTCGGAGGTGGCGTAGTCGCGGACCCGCGCGTCGTCGAGGTCGACGTCCTCGGCGATGGCGGTCACGACATCACGCTCGGAGAACACCCCACGCACGCCGCGAGCATCGACGACCACGAGCAGCCCGACCGCGTCCGCAGCCAGGGCGTGCGCGGCCTCGCGCAGCGTGGCGGTGGGGGTGATCGTCGCCACCGGGGCGCCGACCAGCCTGCCGATGGGGTCGTTGAGGGTGACAACCGACATCAGCGGGCTCCTCGCCGGATCAGCACGTCGGGCCGGGGTCGTCACCGCACCGCCTGCACGGTGACGAGCAGAGGCTAGCGGTCGTCGCCCCCCACCTCGGTGTCAGCCCGGCCAGAGCCCGACGACCACCGGCGCGAACACGAGCGCCGGCAGCAGGTTCGCGACCCGCACCTGCCGCAGCTCCAGGAGCCGGAGCCCGATCGCCATGACCAGGAACCCGCCCGTCGCCGACAGCGCCGCGACCATCGGGTCGGTCATCACCGACTGCAGCGCGCCGGCGGCCAGGGTGATGGAGCCCTGCAGGGCGAGCAACGGCAGCACGGAGAACGCGACCCCGATCCCGAGGGCGGAGGCGAAGGCCAGCGCCGCGAAGCCGTCCAGCATGGCCTTGACGGCCAGCAGTTGGAAGCCGTCGGTCAACCCGTCCTGGAGCGGCCCCAGGATGGCCAGCGGGCCGACACAGACCAGCAGGCTGGTCACGACGAAGCCCTCGACGAACCGCTGCCGGGGATCGGTGAGGTCCGGTGGCGGCGCCGGTACGGCCTCGCCACCACCCTCGCCGTCGGTGATCACCGCCGCCTCGACCCCGAGCACCCGGTCGCGCAGCCAGACCCCGAAGCGCTGCAGACGCCCCTCGATGTCCAGCAGCTCGCCGACGACCCCACCGAGCAGGAGCGACCCGAGGATCACCAGCACCGCGACCGGACCGAGCACCCGCTCGAGCTCCCCGCCGAACGTGCCGAGCGCATCCGCGCCGCCGAGCACCAGCACGAAGATCCCGAGCACGTCGGTGACGGTGGAGCGCACCGCGCCGGTCAGCCGGCCACCGAGGAGGGTGCCGATGCCGGCACCCAGCACGATCGCGGCCGCGTTGACGAGGGTTCCGGTCATCGGACGACCCTACCGGTCGGGGCACCGAGCTCGGACGCCGGCGCGAGCCGGCATCCGGTCAGGCGGTCGGGTCGATCTCGCCCTCCGCGATGCGCTCGCGGACCTCGGCCGGATCGACCCCGGGCAGGTCACCGAGCAGCCTGCGCTTCTTGGCGGCGAACTCCTCGTCGGTCAGGTGCCCGCGCTCGCGCAGGTCCGCCAGGGCCTCGAGCTGCTGGACGACGTCCCGCGCCTCGCCCTGCCCGGTCGAGCGGAAGTGCAGGCTGCGCAGCTCGCGCGCCCGGTAGACCTCGGACTGGAAGGCCTCCGGGTCGGGGATGTCGTCGAGCCGGCTCTGGCCCTGGCTGCCGGCGGACTCGATGGTCACGTCGCCGTAGCCCAGCACCCGCTCGATGACCCGTTGGCTGAACAGCACGTTGGTGATGTTCTCGAGCGGGATCTCCGTCCCGGACCGGGCGATCAGCCCACGCCGGACGACGATGCGCTCGTTGGTCAGGACGTAGTTGGTCGCGTACCAGTCGACCAGCGACCGGATCGAGAGCCCGATCCAGAGCACCACGGCGAACCCCGCCGACCACCAGACCCAGTCGAAGGACAGCACCGCCGTGGCCAGGCCCGCCAGGGCAGCCAGCAGCATCGCCCAGCCGAGCGCCGGCAGGAGCACCTTCCAGTGCGGCCGGAACTGTCGGAGGATCTCCTCCCCGTCGGTCAACAGCCGGGTCGGGTAGCGCACGGCACGGTCTCCTGGCTCCACCGGCCCGCCACGGAGGGTGGACACCACGGCCGGGGACATCGCGCAGCCTAGGTCCGGGCTCACCCTCGGCGCCCGGCCCGACGTCTCGGGACGGCCGGCACCGCCCAGTGGGGGCCGCAGGTCCCTGGCCCGGAGCCGGCGGAAGACGCATCCTGCATCCAGGAGGTCCAGGCCCGGGCCACCGTCACCGTCTGGGAGGCAGGTCATGGGACGCATCGTCGTCGGGCTCGACTCGTCCGAGGAGTCCGTCCGCGCACTGCGCTGGGCGATCGACGAGGCCACGTTACGCGGCGCGGAGCTCCAGCTCGTGCACGCCTACCCCACCCCGGAGCTGGTGGCGCTGCCGGCCGTGGTGACCCTGCCATCCGATGAGGAGCTGCGGGCCGCGGCGGACGAGGTCATCACCGAGCAGCTCCAGCGGGTCGGCGGGGCCGGTGAGGTGCCCATCACCCGGACGGTCCGCTCCGGCGGCGCCGCCGCGGTGCTGTGCGAGGTCGCCCAGGGTGCCGACCTGCTGGTGGTCGGGGCGCGCGGGCTCGGCGGCTTCCGCGGGCTCCTGCTGGGGTCGGTGACCCACCAGGTCGTGGCGCACTCGCCCTGCCCGGTGGTGGTGACCGTGCCCGAGCACCGGTGACGGTCCGAACGCGGCGGGTCGGTCTGGCACTGACCGATCCCGCCGATCCGTCGGATCGCCCGACCACCTCGCTGCCGGCGACGGTGACCGCGGTCGTCCATACCCCGACGCCGGCCGCACCGATCCCGGTGCTGCTGGTCCCCGGGGCGGGCGGCTCACTCGACAGCGAGCCGCTCGTCGCGCTTGCCGAGGTGGTGGCGACGGCCGGACACCGGGTGGTGCGCGCCAACCTGCCGCACCATGAGCGCGGTGGCCGGGCGCCACGCGCCTCGACCTCGGTGCCGGCGTTCGCCGCCATCCTGGCCGCGGCGCGCCGGGAGCTGGGCGTCGACGAGACGCGGACCTGGGTGCTCGGCGGCCGGTCGTATGGCGGTCGGGTGGCGTCGATGGCCATCGCGGACGGGCTCCCCGCCGCCGGGCTGCTGTGCTCGGGCTACCCGTTGCACCCCCCGGGCGATCCGGACCAGCTCCGGGTCGCCCACTGGCCCGACATCGGCGTCCCCGTGCTGTTCGTCCAGGGCGATGCCGACCCGATGGCCGACCTGGCACTGCTGCGGCGGCACCGACGCAAGCTCCCACGACGTAGCGGCCTGGTCGTCGTGCCGGGCGGCGACCACGCGCTACGCATCACCCGGGCGCGCAGCCCCGACGGCACCGCCCGCTCCCCCGCCGCCGCGCTCCAGACGGTCGGTCCCGAGGTCGCCGCCTGGCTCCACGGGCTGGAGTCGGAGGTGGTCGAACCGGACCACGAACGCGACGGCGGGGGGCCGGACGACTGAGGGCCCCGCCGGCTACCGGCGAGCAGCCGTGGCAGGATGCGGTCGCCACCTGCCCGACCCCTTCCGCCGACAGGAGCGTCACCCGTGATCGCAGGGTTCAAGGAGTTCATCGCCCGCGGCAACATGGTGGAGTTGGCCGTCGCCTTCGTGCTCGGCGTGGCCTTCCAGTCGGTGGTCAGCGCGATCACCGGTCGGGTGCTGACCCCGCTGATCGCGTGGGTGTTCGGCGAGCCCAACTTCGACACGCTGCTGACCTTCGGGGCGGTGGACCCGGAGACCGGGATCCCCGCCGGCAGCCTCGGGGCCGTCCTGACCGCGCTGCTCAACTTCCTGCTCGTGGCGATCGCGCTGTTCCTGATCGTCAAGGGCGACAACCGGCTCCAGCGCGCCCAGGAGGACGACGCCGTCACGGAGGAGGCCGAGCCCGAGCCGGATCCGGAGGACGTCGTCCTGCTGCGCGAGATCCGCGACGCGCTGACCGCCGACCGGTCCGGGCCGAGCGCCTCGACGACCGCCGACGCCTCCGAACGGTCGACGGGCGGGGGCCCCACGTAGCCGCCGGGTGACGAGCGTCGGCGGGTACTGCTCCGAGGCGGGGACTACCATCCCGCCCGGTGAGAGGAGGCCCCATGGCCGAGTCACGTGCAGCCGCGTTCTTCGACCTCGACCGGACGCTGATCAGCGGCTCGTCGGCGTACTACTTCGGCATCGCGGCCTACCGCAACGGGATGATCGCGCTTCCCGACCTGCTCTCCGACGCCCGCAAGGCGCTCGCGTTCAAGCTGTTCGGGGCCACCGACGAGAGCTCCGAGCAGGTCCGCGACCGCATCCTCGCCGCCGTCGAAGGCGCGCAGCAGGAGGACCTGCTCGCACTCAACGAGGAGATCATCCCGCGCATCCTCGACAAGATCCGGCCCGAGTCCCGCAGCCTGATCGACATGCACCACGAGGCCGGCCGGGACTGTTGGATCGTGTCCGCCTCGCCGATCGAGATGGTGGACCCCCTCGCCCGGGCACTCGGGATGGAGGGCGCGATCGCGACCCGCTCGGCGGTGGAGGACGGGCGGTACACGGGTGAGCTGGACGGTCCCTTCGTCTACGGCGAGGGCAAGGCGGTCGCGATCGCCGCGCTGGCCGAGGACAAGGGCTACGACCTGCAGCTGTGCTACTCCTACAGCGACTCCGCCTCCGACCTGCCGATGATGGAGATGGTCGGGCACCCGGTCGCGGTCAACCCGGACAGCCCGCTCGAGAACGTCGCCAACCAGCGCGGCTGGCCGATCGTGGTGTTCGCCCAGCGGGTCAAGAAGGTGGTCAAGACCACCACCGCGGCCGCCGGCGGGGTCGGGCTCGCGAGCCTCACCTACGGCCTGGGCCGGCGTCACGGGCGGATCGCCGCGCAGGCCGCCCGCGGTGCCCTGCTGCCCTGGCGGTGACCCGCCCCTTCACCCGCAGCCCCCACCTGGTCACCCTGATCGCCGAGGTGGAGCGCCTGGCCGCCCGGCTCGCCGCCGCCGACCCGGAGGCCCGTCAGCGGCTGCGCGAGCAGCAGGTGCTCGCGGCCGCGCGGGCCAGCCTGGCGCTGGACGGCGCCCGGGCGGCAGCGATGCTGGACCCCGAGGTCGCCACCGCCCGTGCCCGGCAGGCCGGCCGGGCGGGCGACGCCAGCTGCGGCACGAGCACCGAGGTGGCGCACAGCCGGCGGACGCGGGCCACCTGGCTGGACACCTTCGGGGCGCTCGACGATCCGGAGGAGGACCTGGTCGCGGCACTGGAGCTGCTGGGGGTGCGAACGGCCGACGACAGCGATGACCTCGTCGACGCGGTCCTGCCGGAGGCGGCCACCGTGCTCCCGGAGCTGCACCGGCGCCTGACCCGCGGGCTCGTGGCACCGGAGCGGGCAGGGGCGCTGCGCCAGGTCGAGCAGGCCGTGCACGACGGGGCCACCGGCCGCATCGTCTTCCGGGCCGCGCCGCCCGGCGAGCTGCCTCGGGAGGTCTCGCTGCTCGGCGCCTGGCTCGCGTCGACCGGGGCCCGGGAGCACGGGCTCGTCGCCAGCGGGATCCTGCATCTGGAGCTGCTCCGGCTGCATCCCTTCGATGCGGCCAACGGTCGGCTCGCCCGCGCCGCGGCGCGGCTCGTGCTGCGGTCCCGCGAGCTGGACCCCGACCACCTCGCCGTGCCGGAGGTGGCACTCGGCCGCGACCTGCTCGGCTACCACGAGGAGGTGGCCCGGACCCTGCGCCGTCGGGACGCGACCATCTGGCTCGAGCGTTGGGCGGAAGCCGTCGCCGCCGGGCTGCGGCTGTCGACCCGCATCGCGGGACTGCACACCAGCGATCCCGCGCCGGCGGCCGCGGACTTCGCCGCGTCCTCCGCCACCTTCACCATCACCGAGCTCCGGGCGGAGCTCGGTGTCGGCCCGGAGGGTGCTCGGGCGCACGTCGACGCGCTGCTGGACGCGGGGCTGATCGAGCGGGTGCCCGCGAGCCGTGGGCTGCGGTTCGAGACGTCGCACGCCACCACGGCCTAGTCTCCCCGCCGGCCCGGAGCAGCATCGCGGAGACGGCCTGCCGTCCGGTGCCGGGAGGGAGTGAGCACGCCGTGGAACACCTCCGACGCGCGGTGCACGACGCCCACGCCGCGTTGCTCACCCGTTTCGACCCGGTGCGGGCGAAGGGCATCCACGCGGACCTGGTGCTCGACCTCACCGACGCCGGGGCGACCACCGTCACGATCGCCGACGGACGCTGCACGATCCGGACCGGGGTGCGCGCCAGGGAGCCGGCCGTGACCTATCGCACCGAGGTAGCCGTCTGGCTCGACCTGATCGAGGGACGCATCCGCGGGATGGACGCCTTCCTGGCCGGTGCGCTGAAGGTGACCGGGGATCTCCACCTCGCCACGCGCTTCGAGACCCTGTTCCGCCGGCTCCCCGGACAGCCTCGCGTGGACGTGACCCACACCCGGGTCCGTGGTCTGCGGATCGAGGCGCTGGTCGCCGGTGAGGGCGAGGGCCCGCCCGTGGTGCTGCTGCATGGGCTCGGGGCCAACAAGGTCTCGTTCCTGCCGACCCTGTCGGCGCTGGCGGATACGACCGAGGTCCACGCCATCGACCTGCCCGGCTTCGGCGGCTCGTCGACGCCCCTGCCGACCGGCCGGCGCTACTCGATGCCGTGGTTCGCCGACGTGGTGAACGGCTACCTGATCGCACGTGGGCTGGATGCCGCCCACCTGGTCGGCAACTCCATGGGGGGCCGGATCGCGCAGGAGGTGGCGCTCCGCCATCCGCGCTCCACCCACTCGATCGTCGGGCTCGGTCCCGCCGTCGGCTTCGACCTGACCCGCATCATCGCACCGGCGTTGCGCTACAGCCGCCCGCAGTGGGGCGGGCTGGCCCGCGTCCCGCTGCCGCGACAGACCGTGGAGCGCCTGGTCCGGGACCTGTTCGCCGACCCGGACATCCTGCCGCCGGAGCACCACCGCGCGGCAGCCGAGGACGTCCTCGCGGCCTGGCAGCGCCCCGGCTACCGGCTCGCGCTGCTGGCCGCGGCCCGGCACCTGGGCCTGGAACGCGGGCGCGGCCCGACCGCCTACTGGAAGCGGCTGCGGCGCCTCGAGGTCCCGAGCCTGTGGGTGTTCGGGGAGTCGGACCGGCTGGTCGCGAGCCGGTACGCGGCCCGGGTCACGGCGGCGCTGCCCGACGCCGAGGTGCAGACCTGGCCGGACGTCGGGCACGTGCCGCAGTTCGAGGCACCGAGGCGGGTGGCCGCGGTCCTGCAGGACTGGTTGGCACGGACCTCGCCGCCCGGGAGCTGGCCTCAGGCGGCGGTGGACGCCTCGCCGTCGAGCCAGGCGGTGATGGCCGCGAGGTAGCGGTCCGGTACCTCCATCATCGGGGCATGCCCGACGTCGCGCAGCTCCAGGTAGGTCAGGTCCGGTCGGCGCGCACGGATGCGCTCGATCACCGGCCGCCCGACCAGACGGTCACGGTCGCCCCACAGCAGCAGCGTCGGTGCGGCCACGGCCGCGAGCGCGGCATCCAGGCGCTTGCGCTGCAGCAGGAGCCGGACCAGCGAGGACGCCGCCGCGGCGAAGCTCTCGACCCGCCATGGGTGCCGCTTGCCGTAGGCGGCGTTGTCGACCAGCGCTGCGGTCATCGCGGGGCGGATCCGGTCCGGCACCGCGTGCACGAAGGCGGCGTTCTCCTCGACCAGTGCCTCGGCGCTCATCGTTCGGTACCAGCCGGCCATGCGCCGCTCACCGAAGCCGGGGACGGCGAACGGCCCGAAGGTGCGAAGCGTCATCGGATCGAGTTCCCGGAGCCGCGCGGTCGGACCGGGCAGGGCCGGGTCGACCAGCACCAGCCGGGTCACGAAGTGGGGCTCCTCAGCTGCGAGCAACGTGGCGAGCATCCCGCCCATGGAGTTGCCGTGGACCTCGAGGCGGGTCAGGCCCTCCGCGCGCAGCAGCGCCTGGAGGAAGGCGAGGTTGTGCTCGATGCGGGAGGCCCGGGCCCGCGGCGGTTGGGAACGACCGAAGCCGGGCAGGTCCGGCGCCAGCACGGGGCCACGTTCGCTGAGGGGACGGATCACCTCGAGCCAGTTGATCGCCGTGCCGCCGAGCCCGTGCACCAGTAGCTGGGTCGGGCCGTGCCTGGGCCCGTCCGCGCGCAGCACGTGGACCGGGGTCCCCGCCACCCGGACGACCTCGCTCCGGATCCCGGCCCAGGCCGGATCACGCTCGCCCCAGTCACGCACCATCGTCGCCTCCACCTCGCTGCGGATCGTAGGCCGGGCGGCCCGCTGCGACACCGTCGGGTAGCCGGCTCACGGCGCGAGGGCGGCCGGACCCGCACCGAGCTGCGCCGCGAGCGACGCCGCCTCGGTGACCGGCCGGTCGCAGGTCAGCTCCCGGCAGACGTAGGCCGCGGGGCGGCCGTCGATGCTGCGGCGACCGGCGAGCACCGGGACCCCGTCCGCGTGGTCGTCGCCCACGACCAGCACGGTGGTCCCGGGGCCGGCACGCGCCCGGGCGGTGGCCGCCAGCGCGTCACGGTCCGGCCCGGCCGGGCCCACGATGACGACCTCACGTGGCCCCGCGGCCACGGCCTCGAGCTGACGAAGCGCCCACCCGGCCCCGGTCGGCGCGTCAGCGGCCAGCGGCTGGACGAGCCGGAGCGCCTGCTCCGCATGACGCCGCCAGGCGAGATCCCCGGTCAGGCCGGCCAGGCGTAGGCAGACCTCGGTCATCACCGAGCTCCCAGCCGGCTGCGCGTTGTCGAAGGTCTCCTTCGGCCGGGCCACGAGCCGTTCAGCGTCGTGGGCGGTCTGGTACCAACCGCCGCGCTCGGGATCGTGGAAGCGATCCATGACCTCCTCGGCGAGCGCGAGCGCACGCGGGTACCAGCGCAGATCCCCGGTGGCCTCGAGCAGGGCGAGGTCGGCCAGGGCGAGCAGCGCGTGGTCATCGAGGAAGGCCTCGATCGCCGTGACCCCGTCGGTGCGGACGTGGTGCAGCCGGCCATCGACCACGTGGCGGTCGTGCAGCACCTCGGCCACCTCGGCGGCGGCGTCGATCCAGCCTCTCTCGTCCAGGGCCAGGCCGGCACGCGCCAGTCCGAGCACCGCGAGCGCGTTCCAGTCCGTGAGGGCCTTGTGATCGACCCCCGGCTGCACGCGGGTCGCCCGCCGGGTCGCGAGGTGGTGACGGATCCGCCGCCAGGTTGCGGCGAACCCCGCCGGGTCCGTCCCTTCCTCGGCGGCGAAGCGCTGGCGCGGTACCGGCTCGTGCAGGACGTTGCGGCCCTCGAAGTTCCCGGCCGGGGTCGCACCGAGGAATCGGGTCCAGCGCTCGACGTCGACGTCGAGCGCGGCCAGCTCGGCCACGAGCTCCGCATGGTCCCAGACGGCGAACCGGCCCTCCTCCCCCTCGGAGTCGGCATCGAAAGCGCTCACGAAGGTGGCGTCCGGGGTGGCTCTCGCGACGGTGAGCAGCCAGCTCGCGGTGGATCGTGCCACCTCGGCGAGGTCGTCGCGGTCGCCGAGGACCGCCGCGTCCGCGTACGCCGGCAGCAGCAAGGCGTTGTCGTACAGCATCTTCTCGAAGTGCGGCACGAGCCAGCGGGCGTCCGTCGAGTAGCGGGCGAACCCGCCGGTGAGCAGGTCGTGGATGCCGCCGCGCGCCATGGCATCCAGGCTGTGCACGGCAGCCTCGAGGGCCTCGGCGTGCCCCGTGCGCCGGTGGTGGTCGAGCAGCCACGCGATCGTCATGGCCTGCGGGAACTTCGGTGCCCGACCGAACCCACCCAGCTCGCGGTCCCAGGCGCGCGTGACCACCAACTCCACCGCTCCGGTGAGGATGGCCGGATCGAGGTGGTCGGCGCCGTCCGGCCCGTGATGCTCGGCCAGCGCGGCGGAGATCCGCTCCGCGGAGCCCAGTACCTCGTCACGCCGCTCCTGCCAGGCCTCCCGGACCGAGGTGACGACCCGGCGGAAGTCCGGCATGCCGTGCAGCGCCTCCTTCGGCCAGTAGGTACCGGCGAAGAACGGTGCCCCACCGGGGGTGAGGAACACGCTCATCGGCCAGCCGCCACGCCCGCTCATCGCCTGCACCGCACGCATGTAGACCGCATCGACGTCGGGGCGCTCCTCACGGTCGACCTTGACGTTGACGAAGGCCTCGTTGAGCAGCGCGGCGGTGTCGGGATCCTCGAACGACTCGTGGGCCATCACGTGGCACCAGTGACAGGAGGAGTAGCCGACCGACAGGAAGAGCGGCACCCCCCGGCGTTCGGCCTCCTCGAACGCCTCCTCGCCCCACTCGAACCAGTCGACCGGGTTGTCGGCATGCTGCTGGAGGTACGGCGAGGTCGAACGGCCGAGCCGGTTCATCGTCTCCCCTTCCGTCCGTCGGTGTCCGGGCGGATGCCCCACACCGCCCCAGCTGTCCGATGGTCGCGCGACCGGGCCGCGGTCAGCCGTCGCCACCGTACCCAGGGGGCGAGCCGCCCCAGCCGGCTCAGCTCCGGCGGGGCGGCGCTTCCGAGGGCCCACCGCCCCCCGTGGCAGGGGTGCATCCTCGGTTCGAGTCGCCGCAGGGCGGGGACGGCTCGACGGGTGGACCGGTGGGTGGCCGGCGATACCCGGGCCGGCAACCGGGTCCGTCACGGACTGCGTGACGACGGCGGTGCGCGATCCGCAGGTCCGTCCCGTGAGGCAGGCACCGGGTCCACCTCCCGCGCGCCCTCGTGCGCGGACGGCGGCCCCGCCCCCGGGAGCCGGACCCGGTCCCCGTCGATGACGACGTGGCGGGACCCGGCATCGAAGCGCCGGTGGTGGCGGCGGCAGAGCAACATCGAGTTCGCGGGAGACAGCCGTCCGCCGTCGGCGAACGCCTCGGCGGCGTGGGCGACGTCGCACCAGGACGCAGGAGCGTCACAGCCAGGCCACACGCAGCCGCCATCGCGGGCGAGCAACGCCCGCCACAGCCCGATCGGCACGGTGCGGACCGTGGTCGACACCTCGATGGGAACGCGGTCCGCGTCGAGCACGACGCGCAGGAGGTGCGCGTCGTCCAGGAGGTGCCGCAAGGAGCGACCCGAGACCGGCTGCTCTGACGCCGCGAACCGCCCAGCTGCCAGCTCCGGCGCACCGTCGATACGGGCGAGGTCCGCCGCATCGACCAGCACCATGACCTGGGGGCGGACCCCGTGGGTGGTCGGCGCCTCCCCAGCGGCCAACGCCGCCGCACAGAGTTGCTCGAAGGCATCCGCGCCACGCTGCTCGGGCGTGCGGTGCTCGTCGGGCGTATCCGGGCGTCGGAAGGCCCGCAGCGCGACCCGGGCGGTCTCCGCCGCGGTTCCGTACAGCAGGCCCGAGAACGCGAAGCCGCCGTCGTCGGTGTCCGTGGCACGGAACCGACGCTGGAACTCCTGCTGCCGCTGCTGCCGGGCCAGCATGTCCGGTTGGATGCGTGCCTGGATCCGGCGGGCCGCCCGGCCGAACGCGATCGGATCCAACCGCTGCGCGAGCTCGAGCAGCTCCTGCTCGACCGCGTCACGCTCCGGACCGAGGAGGGTCGCGAGCACGCGCGCCATGGTGCGCGCCTGTGCCGGACCGACGCGTCCGTCACGCAAGGCGCGGTCCGTCGCGGTGCCGAGCTCCGCAGCGCGACCGGCGTCGATCATCCGGTCGACCTCGCCCGGCGGCATGCGCTGGAGCTGACCGACCTCCTTGCGGTGCTCCTCCAGGACCCGCTCGGTGGGCAGCTGGGGTCGGGCACGTAGACGGCGACGGCGAGACTCGACCACCACCCGGGCGCGTAGACCCTCGAGCTGCGTGATGGGACGACGCAGCCGGACGAGTAGCTCGTCGACCTCGGTATCGCTCAGGTCCTCCAGCCCTGCGTGGGAAGCGGCGTCCACAGCTTCCTCGACTCGAGGGAAGGCCTCCAGGAGGTCGCTCGAACCGGCCGACGCAGCCGACGCAGCCCCGTCCGACCCAAGGTCGAGGAGGGTGGGTGCAACAACGCTGGACATGTGGTGGAGCCGATCCCGCCCCCGGGTTCGGACCATCACCGTAACAGAACATACGTTCGAGCGCAAGCCGCTTGTGGAACTTCCGCAGCACGAGGATCGCGCCCTGTGACGGACCCGGACGGCTCGCGCCACCACGACGGGCGAGCACCGGCGACCGACCCGCACTCCCCACGTCAGGGCTGGAGGCGCTCCACCTCCCAGCCGTCCGCGACCCGACGGACCCGCAGCCGATCGTGCAACCGGGACGGCCGACCCTGCCAGAACTCCAGCACCTCGGGGGCGAGGCGGTAGCCGGTCCAGTGGGGTGGCCGAGGGACGGGAGCGTCGCCGAAGCGGCGCTCCACCTCGATGACCGCCTGCTCGAGCGCGCCACGGTCCGCGATCGGCATCGACTGCGCGGACGCCCAGGCGCCGAGCTGCGAGCCCCGCGGACGGGAGGCGAAGTAGACGTCGGCCTCGCCAGCATCGACCGCCGCGACCGGCCCGCGCAACCGGAGCTGACGTTCGAACGCCGGCCAGAACGCGACCAGGGCCGCGTGCGGCCGGCCGGCCAGCTGCCCGCCCTTGGCCGATCGGGCGTTGGTGAACCACACCGCCCCAGCCTCGTCCAGGCCCCGCAGCAGGACCATCCGGGCGTCGGGCAGCCCCTCCTCGTCGACGGTTGCGAGCGTCACGGCGGTCGGCTCCGGCAGCTCGGCCGCGATGGCCTCGTCCAGCCAGCGACGGGCGAGCGCGATCGGCCCGTCCGCCAGGTCCGCCTCGGTCAGCGCCCCGACCCGGTAGTCGACCCGCGGCTGCTCCAGCGGACCCATCCACCCCTCCTCAGCTCGACGTCGCCTCCTCCGACGGATCCGGAACCACCGGCCCGGCCGGGTT
Source organism: Nitriliruptoraceae bacterium (assembly GCA_047921175.1). GTDB lineage: Bacteria > Actinomycetota > Nitriliruptoria > Nitriliruptorales > Nitriliruptoraceae > T1Sed10-7. Next base: position 45,066 of record JBLRWQ010000008.1, read on the forward strand.
GCTCACGGCCGCCCCACCCGCCCCCGAGCTTCAAGGCGCGCCGCCGCCCGGGGTGACCGGCTTGGCGAGCAACGCCACCGTGACCTCCGAGGAGGTGTCCTGCCGGCCGACCTCGACGAAGCCACGACCGAGGTGGAAGGCCAGCGACCCCGGGTTCGGCGGCCGGACGTTGACCTCGCAGGTGACCTCGGTCCGCCCGCACTTACGGGCCCGATCCTCGACCGCATCCCACAGCGCGCCGGCCACGCCCTGCCGCCGGGCGCTCGCGGCGACCGCGATCCGGTCGAGGTAGAGGTGGTCGCTGCCCCGCGCTTCGAAGTAGCGGTAGTTGGGGCTCGTGTACGCCGCGCCCGGTGCGATGGCGATCGCGAACCCCACGACCTGCCCCGACCGCTCGGCGACGAGCGCGAGGTCGGCGTGGACGAGCAGCGCCTCGAGGCCGCCGGCACCGAGGTACCCCACGCGTGGGACCTCGGCGTCGTTCAGCGCGGTGACCGCGGCGGTGTCCGCGCCGGTCAGCGGTCGTAGCCGCGACGACGCGGTCATCGGACAGCCCCGCCGCCGGCCGGCACGTCGACGCCCGCGACCCGGACCGCACGCAGCGAGCGGTGCGCCATCGCGACGCCAGCGAGCACCACCGCGGCGCCGAGCACCTGCGGTGCGCCGATGGGCTCGCCCAACAGCACACCACCCCACACCAGCGCGAGCACCGGCTGCAGCAGCAGCGCCACCGAGGTGGCGGCCGCGGGCAGGTGGTGGATCGAGGAGGTCAGCAGCAGCCAGCCGACGACCTGGGACCCCAGGGCGAGGAGCAGCAGCCAGCCGTCCGCGGGCCAACCCGCCGGGCCGGCCACCCCCTGCCACACGGCGGCCGCCCCCGTGACCAGCACGGTGCCGAGCGTCAGCGACCACAGGACCTCCACCGCCGAGGTGATGGGGCCGGTCCCACGGGCGAGCCGCAGCACCACGAGCGCGATCCCGTAGGTCACCCCGGCCACGACGCCGAGTAGGACCCCCAACGGCACCGACCCGTCGACGACGACCGGTCGCCCCACCGCGGCCAGCAGCCAGATGCCGCCGAGCACGACCGGGAGCGCGAACCAGAACAGCACGGGGGGACGTTCCCGGAAGAGCAGCACGCCCAGCAGGCCGACCACCACGACCTGCAGGTTGGGCAGCACGGTGCCGAGCCCCGCCCCGACGATCCCGATCGAGGCGTGCCAGGCGACCAGATCGAGCCCGAGGATCACCCCGGCCACGACCGCGAGCGGGCGGACCCACCGCCGGGGACCCTCGCCGCCGGACGGCCCCGCTTGGCCGACCCTGCAGATCACCAGGACCGCCAGCACCGGCAGGGCGTAGGCGGCACGGAGGAAGGCGGACCGGGCCGCCTCGACGTCAGCGAGCCGGACCCAGACCCCGGAGAACGAGATCAGCACCGCGCCCAGCCAGGGGCGCACCGCCATGGGCAGGCGCCGGCGGGTGGTCGGTGCTGGCACGCTGCGACCTCGGTGGTGGACGGGGGACGTGGGGCCCCGGGCGGCAGCCGTGCACGGTAGCTCCAGCACCAGCGAGCACCGGACGCGGCAGGGATGCCTATACGCCGCGCCGCGAGTTGCCTAGCATCGCGCGCACCTGGCTGGGGGCATGACGTGGGCCGCGACATCGACGAGACCCGGTTCACCCGGGAGGACCGCCAGCGGTACCGGGAGAAGGTCAAACGCGACCTCGCCGTGCTGCGGGAACTGCTCGCCTCCGACGCGTTCGAGACCCAGCGCAAGCTGATCGGGGTCGAGGTCGAGTTCTACGTCGTCGACGCGCACGGCGAACCGACCATGATCAACGCCGAGCTCCTGTCGCGCATCGAGTCGGAGGACTTCCAGACCGAGCTGGCCCAGTTCAACATCGAGTTCAACCTGGCCCCGCACAAGCTCGTCGGCACGGTCTTCCGGGAGATCGAGGAGGAGCTGCAGACCTCCTTCGCCTTCGCGGACCGCCGTGCGGAGGAGCTGGAGGCCCACGTGGCGATGGTCGGGATCATCCCGACGCTGAAGGACCTGCACGTCACGATCCAGAACCTCTCCGCCAACCCGCGCTACCACCTGCTCAACGAGCAGATCCTGGAGGCGCGCGGCGAGGACCTGCAGCTCGAGATCGAGGGCGTGGAGCGGCTCAGCCTGGCCTCCTCGTCGATCGCGATGGAGGCCGCCGCCACCTCGGTGCAGCTGCACCTGCAGGTCAGCCCCGACGGGTTCGCCGGCGCCTGGAACGCCGCCCAGGCGATCGCGGCCGCACAGGTCGCGGTGGGGGCGAACTCCCCCTTCCTGCTCGGCAAGGAGCTGCTGCGTGAGACGCGCATCGCCCTGTTCGAGCAGACCATCGACACCCGCTCGGAGGAGCTGACCGCCCAGGGGGTGCGGCCACGGGTCTGGTTCGGGGAGCGCTGGATCGACTCGGTGCTGGACCTGTTCGACGAGAACGTGCGCTACTACCCCGCGCTCCTGCCCGAGGTGGACAGCGAGGAACCCGAGGCGGTACTGGCCCAGGGCGACGTGCCCTACCTCCCGGAGCTGGTCCTGCACAACGGCACCATCTACCGCTGGAACCGACCGATCTACGCGATCGCACGCGGGAAGCCGCACCTGAGGGTGGAGAACCGGGTCCTGCCGGCCGGGCCGACCATGGTCGACACCGTCGCGAACGCCGCCTTCTACTACGGCCTGCTCCGGGCCGTCGCCGACCTGGAGGAGCCGATCACCCGGCAGCTGTCGTTCTCGGCGGCGGCCGAGAACTTCCGCGCCGCCGCCCGGCTCGGGATCGATGCCTCGCTGTTCTGGCCCGGCTGCGGCGAGGTCCCGGCCAGCGAACTGGTGCTGCGCACCCTGCTGCCGCTGGCCCACCAGGGGCTCGACACCTGGGGGGTGGACCGGCACGACCGGGACCACTACCTCGGCATCATCGAGCAACGGGCGCTCAAGCGGCGCACCGGCGCGACCTGGCAGGTCCGCACCTTCCGCTCGCTGTTCGACGACCGTGAGCTGGACCGGGACGACGCCCTGATCGAGATGACCCGCCGCTACCTCCAGCACATGCGGGCGAACGAGCCCGTCCACACCTGGGAGCTCGACTGAGCTCGCGGTCCACCGGGACCGCCTGACCCGTCCTGCTCAGCTGGCGAGGGCGTCGCGGCCGTCCGCGTGGGCGGCATCGATCGCGTGCACGTCCAGCCCGGCGAACAGGTCCTCCTCCACCGGTTGGACGAGCACGTCGCTGCGTAGCACGAGGTACGCCTCGTGGGGGTAGTGCGTCCGCTCGAGGTCGCGCGGGACCGCGAACCAGAACCCGTCCGGGTCGATCTGGCTGACGTGCGCGAGCAGAGCGGCGTCGCGGCGGGCGAAGTGGTCACCGCAACGGACCCGGGCGTCGGGCGACCGCTCGTCCTCGAGGCGCTCCGGCCGGTCCTCGAGCCAGTCCGTGTAGGGCGAGCTCCCGTGGGCCTCGAGCATCGCGGCGTGCAGCGCCCGCAGCCGCTCCCCCGGGAACGTCGAGGTGGCGTAGACCTTGCGGACCCGCCACGGGGCCAGGTCCGCACCGAGGTGGTCCCCGAGGTCCGCGTCGGCGTCCTCGGCCAGCTCCAGCGCGCGCATGGTGACGAGGTGGTTCATGATGTGGTCGGGGTGCGGGTAGCCACCGTCCTCCGGGTAGGTCACCACCACATGGGGGCGTTCGCGGCGCAGGATCGCGGCCAGGGCTCGCGAGGGCTCGTCCAGGGGCACGCGCGAGAAGGTGCCCTCGGCCACCTCGGCGGGATCCTCGTGGTAGCCGGAGTCGATGTAGCCGAGCTCGTGGGTGCGCGTGAACCCGATCGCGGCCACGGCGGCCTCGAGCTCGCGCGCACGGGTCTCGCGCATGCGCTCGCTCGGGATCTCGCCGGCCCCGGGGTTGAGCACGTCCCCGGCATCCCCGCCGGTGCAGGTCACCAGCACCACCTCGGCGCCGTCGTCGACGTAGCGGGCGGCCGTCGCGGCACCCTTCGACGACTCGTCGTCCGGGTGGGCGTGGACGAACAGCAGGCGGCGGGTCATCGTTCCTCCTTGGCAGCGTCGCGCTCCGCACGCCGCGCGGCCAGCCGGCGCCCGACCTCCGAGACGTCGAGGTCGGCCAGGACGCCCGCCAGCAGCTCCGCGGCGGCCTCGACCTGAGGCTCGGGGCCGGCCAGGCGGATCACCATCGGCCGACCCGGGTAGCTGCCGAGCTTGACCGACGGGAACCGTTCCATGACGGCGACGAAGCCGAGGTTGAGCAGGCTCTCCGGGTAGGGGTGGGTCAGCTCCCGCACGTGGGGGCGGTCCCCGCGGCCCTCGACGAGCGCAGGCAGCACCGCCTGGTCGAGCAGCGCCGCGAACTCCGTCGGGATGCCGGGCAGGATCACGATGCCGGCGCCGCCGGCCTCGAGCCCACCGTCGACGTCGACGAGCACCCCGGGGGCCCAGCCCTCGGGCCGGTGCAGCAGGCGGGCGCCGGCGGGGATGCGGGCCATGCGGCCCACGTGCCACGCGAACTCGTCGGTGACCTCGACCCCCTGCTCGACGGACCAGGCCAGCACCTCGTCGATGCGCTCCGCCATGGTGGGGTCCTCGACCAGCGCGAGCCCGAGGCTCGCCGCGACGGCCTCGTAGGTGAGGTCGTCCGGGGTCGAGCCGATCCCGCCGGAGGTCACGATCAGGCGCGGTCGGGCCCGACGCAGCTCCAGGGTGAGCGCCTCGTCGATGGCGGCGAGGTCGTCCGCGACGGTGTGGACGCAGGTCAGCGGCACCCCGTGCTCCCGGAGCCGCTGGGCGAGCAGGGGCGAGTTGACGTCGGTCACGTAGCCGCCGAGGAGCTCGTCGCCGACCACGACCATCGACGCCTCGAGCACGGGTGGCTCCTTGCCTGCGGGGTGCGGCGCGCCCGGCCGCGACGGGCCGGCTGGCGAGGCGGCAGGGTAGCCAGCGGGTCGGTGGTAGCGTCCCGAGCCGTGTTCATCGACGCCGACGACGCCAAGACCGACGTGATCCTGGCCGGCGCGCTGGCTGTGCTCGGGCCGACGCTGCTGGGGTTGCTCACCCGGCTCCCGCTGCTGCCACGCACGGGCGTCGGTGCCGTCCTGGTCGAGCTCGTGGCCCTGGCCCTGCTCACCCTGCTCGTGCCGCTGTGGTCGGCCCGGTACCGACGGGACGGGGCGGCCGCCTTCGGGTTCGCCGAGGGCGGCGGCGGACGCCTCCGGGTCGCCGGGACCACGGGCACCACGGCCGCGGCCCTGCAGCTCGCGGCGCCCGTGCTGCTGCTCGGCATGCTGCTGGCGGCGCTGCTGAGCTCGCAGGCGAGCGTCATCGCACTCGGTCGGGTGGGGCTGGCGCTGCGGACCACCGACCCGGTCCTGAGCCTGGTCCTCACCCTCGCGCAGATCGCGGTGCTGGGCGTCGGCAGCCTGGTCCTGACCGGCTTCCTCAGCGTGCGCGGCCGGGCCGGGTTCCCGCGCTCGCCCGACGTGTCCCTGACGGAACTGGTGCGCACCTTCGGGTTGGGCGCGGTCGGGGTCGCGCTGCTGACGGGCCTGGTCCGCCTCGCCACCGGCGCCGATGTGCGTGTCGTGGGGCTCAACCTGCTGGCGCTCGTGGCCGTGCTGCTGCTGGCCGACCGGCTGGTCCCGCACGGGGTGTCCGTCCCCCGCAGCACGGTCGCCGCCCCGCTGGTCGTGGTGGTGCTGATGCAGACCTTCGCGGCCGGGGGGCTCTTCGGCGGCGGCGTCCTGACGGGCCTGCACCGTGGCGCGCTCGCCGCCGGGGTGGTGCTGACGATCGCCTCGCTCGCCGCGACCCGCCGCGGGGTCGCGGCGGCCATCCCCCTGGTGCTCGCGGTGCACTGGTGGCCGACCTGCCTGTCGCCACTGCCCGGCGCCGGCGGGCTGTGCTGACCGGACACGTCGAGGCGAGCACAGGGTCCGAACCACGCGCACAGGGTCCGAACCACGCGCACAGGTTCCGAACCACCGGCGGTGCGACTGCCGTACCGTCGCACCTGCGGGCCGGGCGACCGGCCGGTCCCGATGACGAGGAGCGCACCATGGCGCGGATCCGACGCTTCTCGAGCCGCGTCGAGGCCGAGATGGCGGCATCCATGCTGGTCGCCAACGGCATCGACGCCTACGTGATGAACGACGACAGCGGCGGCATGCATCCCAACCTCGCCTTCGGGCTCGGCACCAGCGAGGTGATCGTCCCCGACGAGCAGCTGGACGATGCCACGGTGCTGCTGGATGCCGCCGACGTTGACGGCGGCCGCCAGGTGGGCCCCGACGAGGCCACCCACGGCGCCGGGCGGAGCTGGTTGCGGCTCGGCGCGCTGCTGATCGTGGCCGGCATCGTGCTGGTCGTGCTGTCCAGCGAGCTCGACCTGCGCTGGTTCTGACCCCGAGGTGCCGGCCGGTCGCGTCCGGCCAACGCCGACGGCCGCCAACCGGCGGCGCCGTGCGCGGGCGAGGTTCACTCCTGCAGGCCCACCGCGACCTCTCTCGCCTGGATGGCCTGCGTCCGCGGTGCCCCCGGCCACAGCGGGGCGAGGATCGGACGGACCGACGCGGTGCAGAGCACCTCGACGCGTGACGGCGGCCCGTCCTCGAGCGTGACGAAGCGGCAGCTGAGCTCCTCGAGCGACCGGTCCTGGCCCTGCCGGGCGACGAGCTGGTCCCGGCGGGCCGCCGCACGGTCGCGGTCGAGCGGCACCACCTCGGTGTCGCCCTGGGCGTAGTACGCGTCGAGGTCGACGGCCGCGACCGCGTCGTTCGCGACGGCGCTCGCCACGTCGACCAGCCGGCGCTGGCCGAGGAAGATCGTCGCGCTGTCGAGGGCCACCGCGGCCAGCCCGAACAGGACCAGGATCGCGACGGGGACGAGGATCAGCGTGTTGGCGTCCTCCGTCTGCCAGGCCGCCGCGTGCCGTGCGCCTCGGGCGCGGGCGGGCAGCTCAGAAACCACAGCGGCTCACCCCGTCCCCCTCGAGCCCGGCCCGGAACGGATCGACCACCTCCGCGTGGGTCGACGCGACCCGGTAGGTGGGCGGCTGCGTGACCCACGGCACGAGCGTCGGGACCACCGTGAGCTCCACGCGCACCTCGACCGTGGCGCAGCGGGCCTGGGTCAGCGGCGGCCCGGTGAGCACCGGCTCCCGGTCGTAGCCGTGCGCAGCGAGGGCCTGGACGGCCGCGGCCCCTGCCCGCTGCTCCAGCTGCGCGGGCGACAGGCCGACCTCCGGCGCCTCGATGACGGCACGAACCGCCTCGCGCGCGGCTGCCGAGGTGGCGAACCGGGCGTCGATGACCGCCCAGGCGTTGACGACGACCAGGGTGCCGACAACGAAGACCAGCACACCGAACGCGAGGGCCTCCAGGCCGGCGACGACACCTTCCTCGCGGCGACGGTTCACGGGCCGACCTCGGGCTCGGTCAGGAAGCTCGCCGACCGGTCGATCCGCGCCACCGTGTCGCGACCGAAGATCCGCAGGGCCTGGGCCGGTGATGGGCCCCGGACCCGGACCACCGTCGGCTCGATGCCTGCGGTGCCGGGGGTGCAGACCACCTCGACGCCGGGCGACCTGGCCCAGCCACCGAGCCGTGCACGCACCCGGGCGTCGACCCCCTCGCAGCGACCGCCGTCGGTGCTCGCCCGACGGGCCTCGTCGAACGCGACCGCGGTCACCGTCGAGGTGGCGTACAGGTGCACCAGCACCTGGGTGGCCAGCAGCAGGAAGCCGAGGAAGATCGCGACGCCGAAGACCATCGTGATGGGGCCGGAGCCGCACTCGCCGGGGCGACGCCGGTCGCGTGGCCTCAGCTGCCGATCTGCTCCACCTCGCTGGTGATCGTGTCGGACGCCGAGTCGAAGACGCCCTGGAAGGCGACCCACATCAGCCCTCCGATGATGGCCATGATGAGCACCGCGATGGCCGTCGAGATGACGCCCTCGCCCTGCTGCTCGGTCAGGCGCTGCTGCAGCGACGTGCGGGTGGTGCGGTCCATGGTTCCCCCCTGGGGGTCGGGCGCCGCGCGGGGAGCGCGACGAGCGGTCGGACGCGGGCCGGCCGGGTGGCTGACCCGCGCGGGACGGGGTCGTGACCGCCTGGTCACGTCCCACGGCGGTGGTCTGCGGGCTCACGACAGGAACCCGGACAGTGCAGAGGTGAAGGGGATGGCGATGAACACCACCCCCGGCGCGAGGGTCGCGACCGTCACCGGGATCCAGACCTGCTGGCCGCGCCGCTCCATGACCTCGAGGAGGTCGCGCTGGACGTCCCGTCGGATCGCCCGTGCCTCGGCGGCGATGAGCCGCCCGAGGTCGCTGGACTCGCGGTTGAGCGCGAGGACGGACACGAGGCGGTCGACGGCATCGACGTCGGCCAGCTCGGCCCACTCCCGGAGCGCGGCCGTCTCGTCCACACCCTGGCGGATCCGGGCGAGCACCCGGCGCAGGTCGGTCGCGACGGCGCCACGGCCCCGGTGCCCGACGCGCTCCAGGGCGCCTGCCAGGGAGTAGCCCGCGCCGAGCAGCATGCCGAGCTGCTCGGCCACGACCGGCAGCTCCAGATGCAGGGTGCGCTTCCAGCGGTCCGACGCCACCGTGACCTGCTGCTCGAGCAGCAGGAAGGCCAGCAGCATCCCACCGAGGGTCAGCACGACCGCCACCGCCGCCGGCGGTCTGAGCGCCACGGAGGCGAGCCCACCCGCCCCGAGCCCCGCCAGCGCCCAGCCGATCTGGCGGACCCGGAAGGCCGTGACGTCGAGCTGCGCGTGGACCCGTGCGAGGCGGCGATCGAGGTCCTCCTGCACCCCGAACAGGCGGGAGAAGCGGGCCCCGAGCGCCCGAGCGAGCGGACCGACGGCCTCCCGGAAGGACTCGACGGACAGCAGGCCACCGCGCACCGGTCGACCGAGCCCACCCGGGACGTACGGCGCGAGCCGGACCACGAGCGGCCGGCGCGAGAACCAGCGCAGCTCGGCCAGCAGGAGCGTCATCCCGGCCCAGGTCAGCAGCGCGGCCAGCAGCAGCAGCGGCGTCACGGCGCCACCTCGTCCCGAACGAAGACGCGTTCCTCCTCGGGCAGGCGCAGCAGCTGCCCGGCCCACAGCCAGCAGCCGGCCATCATCGCGAAGGCGATCAGCACCCACAGCTGCCCGGTCGCCGTCTGGAAGGCGGCGCGCCCATCCCCGATGCTCAGGCCCACCAACGCCATCCCGATCGGGACGACCAGCACGAACCAGCGGGCGAACCGGACCGCGGCCTGCTTGGCGCGGGCGTCCTTGCGGCCCTGCAGGTCCTCGATGCGGTCATCGATCAGGGCCCGGAGCCGACGATCCACGTCCGTGCCGCCGACCTCGTGGGCGATCAGCAACGTCTCGCACACCGCGTCCGCCGTCGGGTCGGCGAGGTGGGCCTTGAGGACCTCGAGCGTGCGGTCGAGGTCGGTGGACAGGAGCCACTCGCGCTGCGCGAGGGCGAAGGCGGGGCGCAGCTCCTCGGGCCCCCGCGCTCCGACCGTCAGCAGTGCCTGCGGGATCGAGCGCCCCAGGGTGACCACCTGGAGCCGGATCTCCTCGAGCATCCGCGGCCAGGCCTCGCGGGCCTTGGCGAGTCGGGCGCGGCGACGGTTGCGGGCGCTGACCACGGGGATGGCCGCGGCCGCCAGGCCAGCCGCGAGCGCGGCCGGGATCCCGCCGTAGACGGCGTAACCGAACGCCGCCGCGACGGTGAACAGCACGGCCTCGACCGCCACGAGCTCCACCAGCCGGGTGCGGTCGAGACCGGCCTGGACGAGCAGGTCCTGGAGGCGGGGCCGGCGGCGGACCTGACCGAGTCCGGGTGAGACCCCCACCCCGCGCCAGCCGAAGGCCACCGCGGTGTACACGAGGAAGACCCCGTAGGCCGCGACCAACGCGAGGAGGAAGGCCTGCAGCCCCGCCGTCACGGTGCCGCCTCCCTGACGGCGACCGGCGACGCGCCGTCCGCCCCGAGCGCCTCGTGGACGTCGATCCCCGCCGCCTGGAAGGCCCGCGTCGCGCGCACCGGCAGGTTGCCGGTCCACGCCAGGGGCCCATCCGGGGTGGGTCGATGGAACAGGTCGGTGACGGTGAAGGCCGCGGAGGCGCCACCGGTCTGCTGCTCCTCGACCGCGATCACCTCCGTCACCTGTGGGACGCCCGCCATCCGGGTCGTGTGCACCACCAGGTCCACCGCCTCGGTGACGAGGGCGTTCAACGCGGTGAGGGGAAGCTCGGAGCGGGTGTCGGACAGCTGGCAGATGAACCGCAGGCGCGTCAGTGCCTGCCGTGCCGAGCCGGCGTGGATCGTGGTGTAGCCCTTCACCCCGGAGGACAGGGTCAGGAGCAAGGGCAGCGCTTCGCGGTCGCGGACCTCACCGACGATGGCCACGTCGGGCGCCATGCGCAGGAACCCGCTGACCAGACGGCGCAGGTCGACCTCCGGACGGTCGGGTCGGGCGGCACGGGTCTGCATGCTGGCGACGTTCGGCAGCGGGACGTCGACCTCGAAGACCTCCTCAGCCGTGACGACCCGCAGGCGGGGATCGAGCTCCGCCGTGCAGCACGACAGCAGGGTCGTCTTGCCCGACCCGGGTGGGCCCGCCACCACGGTGGACAGGCGGGCCCGGGCCGCCGCACGCAGGAACGTGGCCACCTGCGCGGTCAGCATCCCGCGGCCGACCAGCTCATCCAGGGAGCGGAAGGCCACACCGGTGAAGCGGCGGATGTTGACCAGCAGGTGCCCGTCACGGCCGATGTCACGATGCACGATGTGCAGCCGGGCCCCGGAGTCGAGCTGGGCGTCCTGGAGCCCCTCGGCCGGGTCGAGCTTGCGGTGCGAGGTCGAGGCATCGTCCAGGATCTTGGTCAGCGTGCGGAGCACGTGCTCGTCGTCGTGGAACGCCTCGTCGTGGTAGCCGGACACGCCGTGATGCCGCTTGACGAAGATCTGATCGGGCGCGTTGATCATGATCTCCCACACGTCGTCATCGTCCAGGAGCGGCTCCAGCGGCCCGTAGCCGGTGAGGTTCCGCTGGGCCCGCTCGACCACGCGCCGGGGATCGGGCAGGTCGAAGGACCGACGGCCGTGCTTGTGGTCGAGGCTCCAGCGGACGACCTCGTCCTCCAGCAGCTCCCTGAGCCGCGACGACGTCCCGGCCCGGTCGAGGTCGAGCGACTCGTCCTTCGCGCGCTGCAGGACGCGCCGCTCGAGCTCGGCGATCGGCGACTCGACGGGGCTCACGATGCCTCCCCCTCCTGCGCGCTGAAGCCGCCGAGGGAACCGGGGACGATCCGCATCGGCGTCTGCTCCAGCTCCACCGCACGGCTCCCGTGTTGCTCCAGGAGCGCGACCGCGGCGCGGGTGACCGGCCGCACGAGCGACGCGGGCAGCGCCACCGCGTCGCGTAGGGCGTCATCGACGGCGCGGGTCGGTAGGAACACGGGGCTGGGCAGCGCCGCGGCCGCGGCACCGATCCGCTCGCCCACCAGGTCGCCGACCGCGGCCGTGACCTCGGCCCGTGCCCGCGGGCCACGCGGTCCCCGGTTGATGACGGGCAGCAGACGATCCGACGGCACACCGAAGGCCAGCAGGTCACCGATGGTCCGCACGAGGCTGTGGACGCCCTTCATCGACGCGTCACCGACGACCACCACGAGATCGGCCCGGGCGAGGGTCGCGCGGGCGAGCAGGTTGCGCTCCTCGACATCCAGCGAGCCGGTCTCCTGCTCCCCCTCGACGTCCGCCTCGGTGTCGGCGACCACCACGTCGGCCGCACGCTGCAGCCCGTCGAGGGTCACGTCCAACGCCCGCGGCCGGAGCGCGATCCACTGGCGCGACTGCCGCAACCCGAGGAGCAGCCGGTAGCCACGGACGGGGACCTCGAAGGTCTGCTCGCGCACCTCCGGGGGGCTCGGCGCGGCGGTGCGGTGCGCCTCGACCAGTTCCTGGATGGACGGCACCAACGTGGTGCTGTCGTGCAGCATGGCCTGATCGGCGGTACGACAGAGGTCCGCGAGCAGGACCTCCGGTGGTGCAGCCGGCGCGACCGCGGGATCCGCGGGACCCGTGGCCGGGGGCCCCTCCAGCAGCGCCGGGCGCGGCAGGGCGGCGACCCCGGTCGCGAGACCCTGCGCCAACGCGATCGCCACCGTGGACGAGCCCGTCCCACCGGGACCACACACGGCGAGCAGGGGGGCGCGCAGGGCGGGCACCGAGGTGGCCCCGGGCTCATCGCGGAGCGTGCCACTACCGACGGGGGTCGCGGTGGCCTGCAGCACCTCCAGCAGTTCATCGCGGGAGAAGGCGCTCGCGAGCACCGCGGCCGCGCCGAGCTCCGACCACGGCCGTACCCCGCGCCCGTCGACGACGAGCACCGCCAGCCCGGCCTGGGTCGCCTCGCGGATCAGGTCGCGGTCCAGACCGGGGACGTCCGCATCCACGAGCAGGGCCGAGAACGCCCGCCCCGAGCGCAGCCGGGCCCGGACCTCCTCGGCGGACAGGCAGCGCAGGAAGTCCGCCGGCAGCATCGCCCCACTGGCCCACTGGGCCACCGACCGGAACCAGTCGGCTCGCGCGCGAGCCAGCCCGAGCAGCACGAACCGTTCGTGCATCACCCGTCCTCTCCGGCGTCATCGCCACCGCCGTCCTCCGTGGCCGGCGGGGGGTCACCGGGGTCCACCAGCCGGTCACCCGACCAGGGCGTGGGGTCCGGTCGCGGGCCGGTCTCCGCCGGCTCGGGCCGGTAGGCGCCGGGGGCACGGGCAGCGTCGCCTGCCCGTGCGGTGGAGCGGGTCACGAGGAGGTCCGCTGCGGTGACGGCGTGCCCCAGCGCCTGGACGTCCTCCAGCGACGAGACGGCCACGGTGAGCAGGACCTCGCTCGCATCCCCGAGCGGACCGCCATCGGGGGCAGCGACGCGCAACAGGGGGACGCCGCGCACGACGAAGGCCGTGTAGGCACCCTCACCCGAGCCGTAGGTCGCCAGGACATCGATGCGTTCGCCCGGACGTAGCGATCCGGCGACCGCCGCCCGACGCGGCAGGGAGAAGGACAGGGTCTGGGCATCGGCGACACCTCCGTCACCGACCACGTGGGTCCTGGCGAGCAGGTCGCCGGACTGCAGGGGTGCGAGGACGATCTGCCCGACCAGCTGTTCCACCTCGGTCCCGAGGACGACCCCGGTGGCGACCTCCGGGGGCAGGTCGAGCGCGATCGTTCCGAACCGCTCCCCGACCTCGGTCATCGATCCGAGCCGCGTCCCCGGCTCCACCTGCGCTGTCGCCACGACGTACCGCACCGTCGGCGCTGCCGTCGCATCGAGGTAGGCGGCGAAGGTCACGACCGCGGCGGCCGCGACGAGCAGGGCGCCGATGACCGCCCGACCCCCTGGGAGCCCTCGCGCGGGGCTGATGCGCCGACCGGCGCGCTCCGGCTCGTCGGTCCGCTTCTCGGCGACCGGCACGGTGCTGGTGTCGACCACGACGTTCCCCCGTCATGGAGTGGTCCGGAGCCCCCGCGGATCCGACCGGCCTGCGACGCTAGCGCAGTACGGTCGTCGAACCGCCGCTGCGCGCGGGGTGCGAGGGGCCTCGGGCGCCCCGGGCGCGGCGGTCACCGGTCGGACATCGTGCATCACCGTACACCTACCATATAGACTGTTGCAACGTCGAAGGGAACGAGATGGCACGTGACGAGACGGTCTGGCTGAGCACCGGCCAGGCGGCGGGACAGCTGGGGATCACCACCCGGACGCTGTACCGGCTGATCGACGGCGGTCAGCTGCCGGCCTATCGCTTCGGACGGGTGATCCGTCTCAAGGAGCAGGAGGTGGAGGCGTTCGTCGAGCGGTCGCGGATCGTCCCCGGCGAGCTCGAGCACCTGTACGCCGACGGTGCCGCACACGACGAGGACCACGGAGTCGAGCGCAGGCAGTGACCGGGTGGGTCACGGGTCGACGACCACGTCCTGGACCGCGCTGATCGGCAGGTAGACCAGGGCGCGAGGCGTGGCGTCGTCGAGCTCGAGGGTGACGACGTCCTCACCGAGTGCCCGCAGGCGTCCCGCGACCGGCTCCTGGATGCCGTCGACACCGAGCAGCACCCGGGTCCGCTCCTCCGTCAGCTGCTGCAGCACCTCCACCATCCGACGTCCCGCGACCCGCTGCCGGTCCCCCATCGCGACCGCGACCGGCACACCGGGCTGCGGTCGCAGGAGCCGGACCGCCTCGGTGCGCACCACGACCAACTGGTCCGCATCACTGCGCAAGGCGACGAGGGCGCGTTCGGCAGCGACGAGGTTGCCCCGGAACGCCCGTCCGCCAGCAACGCGGAGGACGACCGGGAGGCGCCGCTCGGCGAGGTCCTCGAGGGTGCCCGTCCAGGTCGCGACCTCACTGGCACGCTGCAGCCGCTGGTGTCGCTCGCTGCGCGCAGCGACCTCGGCAGCATGGCGCGCCTCGTCCTCCAAGGAGAGGAAGGCCTCATCCGGTGGCTCCGGTCGGTTCATCCTTCACCCACCGTGGGGAGCAGCAACACCTGTCCAGGCAGGATCAGGTCCGGGTCATCCCGGACCACCAGCCGGTCCCGGTTGCGTTCGATGACCTCCCGCCAGTACGGGACGATCTCGGCGTCGCGGGGAGCACGCCCCCACTCGGCGGCCAGGTGGGTCTCCGCGATCCGCCAGAGGGACTCACCGGCACGCACCGTGTGCGACGTGTCGGCATGGATCGACGCCGTCGAGGCGTCCCGGCTCGCGGGTCTCTCGACAGCCGCCGCTTCGGATGGTTCGTCCGTGCGCGGCGCAGGCGGCACCGCCACGCTCGTCGCATCGGGCCCGGGAACCTCGACCGACACCGGGTCACCGAACCACTGCCACGGCAACGCCGATGCGGCGCGATCACCACGCTCGTCGGCACCTGCCGGCGACGGGCCGGTGCGACCGTGCATGGTGATCACACCCGGTTCGTGCTCGTTGATCGCCGTCGGCGGTTCGGCCGCACCCGCGGGAGGTGCCACAGCCGCGGTCGCGATCGCGGTGGCGACCATCATCCCCATGCCGCGCTGCAGCACCCGACGGACGATGGGCGCGCTGACCGCGTCCGCGAACCGCACGAGCCGCACGGCCCGCAGCGCCCGAGCGGCGACCCCCAGCACGGTCGTGGCGAGGAGGTACCAGGCGATCCCCAACGCGACCAGGCGCAGCATCGACATCGTCACGACCAGTGGATCCGTACCTGCCGCCCAGGACCTCCACGCTGCCACCTCGGCGCCGGGGACCGCGAGCACACCCGAGCCCAGGGCATGCCCCGCCGCCACGCCCAGCATCAGTGCCACGACCCAGCCGATCAGGACCGTCGACGACCGCCGCATGTCCACCTCCCCGTTCCGGCTTCCAGCATACGCGACCATGCTCTACGATGCATCTCGATACATCACCGTGTGGACGGGGCGCCGATGGACGACGTCGACCACCGGCTGCGGGACCGGTGCAGCCGGTGCGTGGGGCCGGTGTCCGTGCACCGTGCCGAGGTGGTGTCGCGGCCGGGTCGGTTGGTCCGCCTGACCCGGGTCTCGGATCCGGTGGCGGCCGAGGAGGCCGCGGCACTGGTCACCGACTGGCAGGTCGTGACCCATCCCGCCCTGCTCGCGGTCGACCGCGTCTGGCACGGCGCGGACGGCCTCGTGCTCGAGGATCGCGCCGCCTCCGCACGACCGCTGGACACCTTCGCTGCCGGGACCCTGGCACTCACGCCGGGCGAGCTCGCGCGCGCAGGTGCCCGGATCGCCGCGGCCCTGACGGCCCTGCACGAGCACGGGTTGACCCACCAGGCCGTGAGCCTGCACACCATCCTCCTCGGCAGCGACGGTGGCGCCTTGCTCGACGGCCCGTGGCACGCCGGCTGCCACCCGGCGCCCGACCCGACGGGGACCGACGTGGCGAACGGGCCGAGATCGCCCCGTACCACGGCCGAGGGGGACGCCCGGGCGCTCGCGAGCACCCTCCTCGCGCTGCTCGCGAGCGCGCAGCAGCCGGATCCTGCAGCGCCTCACCTCGCGGCCTTGCGGTCGCTGCTCCAGGAGCACACGCGACAGCCGGCGGACGCACGACTCCTGCGCGACGCGCTCGAGGCCTGGCACGGCACCAGACCGCCGGACGCTGCGCCGGTGCACGACCGGGTGCTGTCCCGACCGGGCGCGGGACGGGGCGACCCCGGACACCGGGTGGAGGCCGGTCACGGACGCCAGCACCGCACGAGGCTCGGCATCGGCGCCACCGTCGCCCTGGTCGCCGCGCTGGGGGTCGCCCTGCTGCGCGGGGGTCCAGCACCACCGGTGACCGACCCGCTCACCGAACCGTCGGCAGGCACCACCTCGACATCCGGGACGTCCGAGCCCGAGCGCCCCTCGCCCGCCACCTCCGCCGCCGGAGCCCGACGCGCCGAGGCGACACCTGTGGCGGTCCGCCCGATCTGCCCCGCGCCGGAACCCCCGCCCGGGCCCGGCCGGTTGGTCCTGGCAGACCTGGACGGCCGGGGCTGCCGGGCCGCGGTGCGGATCGACGGCGCACGGTTGGCGGTGCGCGGCCCCGACCTCGCCGCCGTGGAGGTGACGCTCGACCTCGAGCCCGACGACCAGGTCCTGCTCGGCGATCTCGACGGCACCGGTCGGGACGAGGTGCTCGTCTACCGGCCCTCGACCGGTGAGCTGTTCCGGTTCGCGGGGCTGGCCGGGCCGGGTGAGGCGGTCACCGCGACCGGGCAGGCCTCCGGTTGGGTCGGTGGCACCGCGGCCCTCACCGTGGCACCGGACGGGCGCGACCGCCTCGAGGTCCGGGGCGGGACCCCGTCCTGACGATGGCGCCGGGGTCAGGACGCCCCGGAGAAGTCGAACCGGATCTGCGCGAGCTGCTCGTGCTCACCGGGGACAGGGATCGGGTACTCGCCGGAGAAGCAGGCGGTGCACAGCTTCTCGCGCTGGTGCGGCGTGGAGGCGATCAGGCCGTTCAACGAGATGTAGTGCAGCGAGTCGCAGCCGATGAAGTCGCGGATCGCCTCGACGTCGAGGTCGGCGCCGATCAGCTCGGCGCGGGACGCCATGTCGATGCCGTAGTAGCAGGGGTTGGCGACCGGGGGCGAGGTGATGCGCAGGTGCACCTCGGCGGCACCGGCCTCGCGCAGCATGGCGACCAGCTGTCGGGCGGTGTTGCCCCGCACGATCGAGTCGTCCACCACGACCAGCCGGCGGCCCTCCACGATCTCGCGCACCGGTGAGAGCTTCAGCTTGATGCCGAGCTGCCGCAGCGACTGGGTCGGCTGGATGAAGGTCCGGCCGACGTAGCGGTTCTTGACCAGCCCATCCGCGAAGGGCAGGCCGGTCTCCGCGGCGTACCCGGCGGCGGCGTCGCGGCCGGCTTCCGGGACCGGGATGACGATGTCGGCATCGACCGGCGCCTCGCGGGCGAGCTGCCGCCCCATCGAACGGCGCGCGTACAGCACGCTGCCGCCGTCCTGGCGGTGGTCGGGCCGGGCCAGGTAGACCCACTCGAACAGGCAGAAGGTGGGGTTCGGCGGGGCGAAGCGGCGGCTGCGGAGCCCGTTCGCGTCGATCGTCACCACCTCGCCCGGCGCGACGTCCCGCACGTAGACCGCACCGACGATGTCGAGTGCGGCGGTCTCCGATGCCACGACCCAGCCCCCCGCGGGCAACCGGCCGATCTGCAGCGGGCGGACCCCGTTGGGGTCACGGAAGGCGTACAGACGCTCCTCGTCCATCACCACCACGGAGTAGGCGCCCTTGAGCCGCGGCGCGGTGCGGACGATCGCCTCCTCG
>JBLRWQ010000009.1:0-60003 GCA_047921175.1 Nitriliruptoraceae bacterium
GCTGCGCCCCCGACCTGCACGACGGGTTGAGCGCCAAGAGCGTCCGCAACGTCCACGGCTGCCTGCACGTCGCCCTCGAAGCCGCGGTCGCCCGCGGCTACCTGCCCCGCAACGTCGCCGACCTCGCCAACCCACCCAAAGCCCGACGCGCCCGATCCCGCAACGCCCGCGACCACTGCTGGACCCGCGACCAGCTCGTCACCTTCCTCGACCACAGCCGCGAGAGCAAGGACCGGTACCACGCCCTGTGGTTCCTCATCGCCACCACCGGCCTGCGACGTGCCGAAGCACTCGCACTGCGATGGAGCGACCTCGAGCTCGACCGGGCACGACTCACGATCCGTCAGACCGTCACCGTCGCCAACGGCGTCATCGTCTGGCAACGCGATGCCAAGAGCGACGACAGCGAACGCACCATCGCGCTCGACACCCGCACCATTGCCGTCCTCAACGAACACCGGCGGCGGCAACTCGAGGAACGGCTCGCTGCCGGCCCCGCCTGGTCCACCCACCCGCAGGACCATGATCTGGTGTTCACCCGCCCCGATGGCACCGCCATCCCACCCAAACGCGCCTCGCAGCAGTTCACCCGACAGGTCGACGCCGCCGGCCTGCCCCGCATCGGCACCACTCGACAGCCCCCAACACTGCGGGTTACCGGTTTCCGCGCAGGCGTGCCCATCAAGGTCGTCTCTGAGCGCATCGGCCACGCCGACCCCGCCGTGACCATGCAGGTCTACGCCCACGCCCTCGAAGGCGACGACGCCACCGCCGCCGAGATCACCGCCACCGCAATCTTCGGAGACGGATGAACACGGGCCAACACAGCAACAGACCCGCAGGAACGCGGTATCACGAACCCTACCGGTGTCAAGATGGTGTCACAGACGCAGAAACGCCCCCGCAGGGAAGCGGAGGCGCTCGAGCGCATCTGGCCTGTACGGGGTGCTAGGGCCCTCTAGCTGCCAAGTGCGCGAGGGGGGACTTGAACCCCCATGACCTTACGGTCACACGGCCCTCAACCGTGCGCGTCTGCCAATTCCGCCACTCGCGCGTGGCCGCCGCGGGGGGCGACCCGCGGCGGAGCCGGCAGCGTAGCGCTTGACCCCGCTCCCCCGCCAACGCACGCACGGGACACCGGACGAGGTCAGGCGCTCTCGTCCAACCACGCCTTCGACAGGGACAGCCGACCCAGGGGCGAGTAGCGCAGATCGCGGACCTCCGGACGGACCACCACGTCGTGCCGGTACCACAGGACCGGGATGGCAGGCAGGTCCGCGAGCACCGCCCGCTCCGCCTCGCGGAGCAACCGCCGTCGCTCCCCCGGCTCCGGGCTCGCCCGAGCCGCGTCCAGCAGGGCATCCACCTGGTCGTCGGCGTACCGGGTCAGGTTGTCGAGGCCGATCTGGGACGAGTGGAAGAGCGGGTACAGGTAGCTGGCCGGATCCGGCTCACTCGCGTCCCACCCCAGGCGGAACACCGGGGTGTCACCGCGCCGGACGCCCTGGATGAACGGTGCGAGGTCCTGTGCCTGGAAGTCGACGTCCAGCCCCAGCACCTCTTCGAGGTCCGTGGCGATCCGCTCGGCGATCGCACCGTGGAACACCCCGCGGCTGTAGGTCAAGGTGATCGGACCGATCACCTCTGCCGGCGGCGGCAGCTCCGCCGACCCGTCCTCCTCGGCGCTGTCCTCCTGCGCGGGCTCGTCACCACCGGTGTCGTCCTGCTCGCTGGGCTCGCCCTCGTCGTCGTTGTCCGCGCCGTCGACGAGGTCGCGGACGACCGCATCGAGGAGTTCGCGTGCCCGTTCCGGATCGAGCCCGCAGACGTCGCACGCGCCCGGCTGAGCGCCCGGGATCCCTGGCGGGACGAGCGACGTGGCGGGGACCCGGGTGCCCTCGGTGACCTCGTCCGCCAGCAGCTCGCGATCGATCGCCAGGGAGATCGCACGCCGCAGCCGTGCGTCGTCGAACGGTGCCCGGGTGACGTCGAACCCGTAGAGGTAGACAGGTGATCGCACCCCGTCGAGCACACCCGGTCCGCGGTAGCCGTCCGTGGACGCGCCGAACAGTTCGATGGCCTCATCACGGCGCGCGGGCGCCAGCTGGGCGACCTGGAGCTGCCCCTCGACGAGGTCGCTCCACTGGCTCTCGTCGCCATCCGCCGGGTCGTACAGGGTGAAGAGCACCTCGTCGAGGAAGGGCGGTTCGTGATGCTCCTCGTGGCGGACGATCCGGATGAAGGATCCGGGTTCCCGGGGCCCGGCCATGGCGAAGGGCCCGTTGCCGATCGGCTGGGCACCGAACCCCTCGAGGTCCTCGTCGACGCCGGTCGGCGTCGGCACCAGGCTCGGATCGGCCATGGTCAGCAGGAAGCTCGGGTTCGGCTCGGTCAGCTCGATACGCAGGGTGGCGGCATCCTCGACGACGACCCCGACGAGCTCGCCGCCCTCCTCCTGCGCCTCCTCGATACCCACCACGTCCTCGAGGAGGTAGGCCAGGAAGGATGGCGGATCCGCGGCGCCGTCGGCGATGCGATCGAAGGTCCGCTTGAAGTCCTCGGCAGTGACCGGGTCACCGTCGTGGAAGGTTGCATCGCGGAGGTGGAAGCGGAAGAGGGCACCGTCGTCCTCCACCTCCCAGCGTTCAGCGGCAGCCGGCTGTGGACGCCCAGCCTCGTCGAGCCGGACCAGCGGGTCGAACAGCGCGTCGATGATCAGCTCGCCCTCATCATCGACGACGAAGCGTGGATCCAGGGTGACCGGATCGACGACCAGCCCGACCCGCAGCGTCCCACCGGCCTGCGGCCCCGGGCGCGCGTCGGCGTCCTCCTCGGGCTCCGGCTGGTCCACGTCGACCGGCGGCTGCTCCGGCTCCTCGACCGGATCCGGCTGGCAGGCGAGCAGCAACCCGGCCATCACCAACCCGACCGCGGCGACGGTGCCCTGACCCCGACGCTGCGCGGTGCGTGTCATGTCAGAGGTAGATGACGAGGAGGATGTTGGTCGTCACGAAGACCAGACCGACGACGACGGTGATGCGGTCGAGGTTCTTCTCGACCACGGCCGACCCCTTGAGGGCACCACCGCCACCACCGAACATGTCGGACAGGCCGCCTCCCTGGCCGCGATGCAGGAGCACGAGCCCGATCAGCGCGAAGGTGAGCAGGATGTGCAGCACGGTGACGACGACGAGCATGGGGTTCCCCTCGGAACGGCCACGTGAGGCGGAGCGGGCCGGTGACGTAGCCGCGCAGGGTAGCAGCGCAGCCGTCGCCTTCAGCCGGGCTGGTTGGCGAGGACGAACATACGGAAGCCGTCGCGGGACGCGTCGCTCCCCACGGGCCGGGCGTCCCAGCGGGCCAGCGCCTGCTCGTCGAAGGTGATCGCCGGCGGCCGCAACCCGAGGGACGGAAGCGCACGAGGGACGGGACAGGGGCTCGACGGATCGGCGCAGGCGTGCTGCGCTGCTCGTCGGTTGTCCTGGCTGTGTTCCGCGAGCCGGCCGTGCACCGAACGCTGGGGCTCGGGGATCTCGAGCGCGGTCCGCCGGTAGGTGTCGAAGACCCGGGACTCCGTGGCGACCGTGGTCGTCCCCGCCGCGGGCGTCGCCGCGGACCACACGAGCGCGAGCGCGTCCCGTTCCTGCTGGGGCCCCGTCAGTGAGCCGGGGACCACGAGCGCACCCACCACCGCGCCGACCGTCAGGACCGCAACCCCGGATGCCTCGGCGAGCCGACGGCCCCGTCTCGGCGCCGGGTGGTCGTCGACCAGGATGCGGACCCGGTCCATGACGCTGCCAGCCGGTGCCAACGGCGTACACGCCACCCGCCCCGCCGGTGCTTCGTCGAGCACCTTCAGCAGCCCACTGGCGAGTGCCCCGGGACGCCCGGTTGTCCGGACCGCGAGCAGGTCCGCCGCACGTTCGCGCTCACGGTGCAGCTGTCGGACCGCCCACCCCGCACCCGGGACGAAGAACATCAGGTCGCGGACGACACCGAGGACGGCGGCGACCGGGGTATCCCGACGGCGCACGTGGGCCAGCTCATGCGCGATGACCCCCTCGAGCTCCTCGGGATCGAGACGCTGCAGCAGGTCGTCGCCGAGCACGAGGATCGGCCGACGGGTCCCGACGACGTACGCACCGCCCCGACAGCGCTCGACGATCGCGATGGCCGGCGCCGGGACCT
Source organism: Nitriliruptoraceae bacterium (assembly GCA_047921175.1). Classification (GTDB taxonomy): domain Bacteria; phylum Actinomycetota; class Nitriliruptoria; order Nitriliruptorales; family Nitriliruptoraceae; genus T1Sed10-7. Next base: position 4,189 of record JBLRWQ010000009.1, read on the forward strand.
GCATGCGGACCGCGACCCGCTCCGCGAGCCGGACCACCCTGACCGGCGGACGGGTGCTCGTCGCCAGTGCGCGGCAGGCACCGAGCCACGTGCGGCGGTGCGCGATCCCGCGACGTAGCACGCGTGCCCCGGCGACCAGCACCCAGAGCCCGGCCACCAGCGGTACCGCCAGGGGGACGAAGTTCAGGTAACCGTCCTGGATAGGGATCGTGACCGCGTGGGCGCCCTCGGCCGGGAGCATGACCATCGGTAGCCGCAGGCGCGTCCCGGACAGCACGACCACCGCGGTGACGGCGAGCAGCGGCGCGATGGCGGTGAGGACCCGGGCCTGCGCGCACCGCAGGCCACCGCGCAGCAGGAGCCGAGCCACCACGACCGCCAGGAGGGTGGCGAGCACCGCTCGGACCGCGACGGACTCGAGCGGGAGCGACAGCAGGACACCGAGGTCCACGGGGTCAGCGCTCCTGGTCGCGCCGACGCTCGACGGCGGCACGCAGCTCCGCCAGGCTCTGGGGATCCGCGTGCTCAACCACATCGGCGAGGTAGGCGGCCGCCGGCTCCGGGTACCGGTCGAGCAGCCAGCCCATCACCCCCTCGACCGTGGACCGCGCGTAGTGCTCCCGACTCACCGCCGCGCGGTACCGGTGGGCGAGACCCTCGGTATCACGCACCAGCAGGCCCTTGGTCGCCAGCCGGCTCATCGTCGTCATCACCGTGGTGTAGGCGATGGTCCGCTGGGCGGCGAGCAGACCATGCACGTCGCGGACGGTGGACTCACCGAGCTGCCACACGGCGTCCATGACGTCCTGCTCGAGGGGGCCGAGTAGGGTCTCGATCGGGTCGTTGCGTCGCACCATGGTCCGCTCTCCGGCCGCCGGTCGGCGCCCGATCCGCTGAGCGCCGCGTACCGGTCAGGCTACTGCCCGAACCGCCACACGTACAGGACCCCGATGCGCCGGACCGGTCCCCAGCACCCCGTGCCCGGGCGAGCGTCGACCGCTCACCCCTGCGATGCCTCTCGTCCTACACGGGTAGTAAGGAGCTAGGCTGGGCGACGTGGTCGTGCCGTGCGTTCCTGACGGACCGTACCGGCTCACCCCCCGGCATCGGCGTGATGCCGCCGGAGCACTCCGGCGTCGCACACAGGCCCGAGGTCGGCCAGCATCGACGTCCCGGTCACCCGATCGGGAACGCACGACGGAGGAGCAACAACTGATGTTGATGAGACGACGCACCCTCACGGTGACGGCGTTCGCTGCGGCCGCGGCGCTCGTGCTGAGCGCCTGTGGTGACGACGAGCCCACCGAGACCGACCCGACCGACGAGACCGACGTCGAGGAGGAAGAGGACGAAGAGGCTGATGGCGAGGAGCCCACGGACGAGGAAGCGCCGTCCGGCGGCACGATCGTCTACGCCGCCGAGCAGGAGTTCGCCTCCTACAACAACGGCACCGCGGACCAGAACGCGTTCCGGAACACCCTGGTGCTGAACGGCGTCCTCCAGGGCTTCTGGCAGTTCAACCCTGCGGGCTTCGCCGAGCCGAACGAGAACCTCGGCTCCTACGACCTGATCAGCGAGGACCCGCAGACCGTCGAGTACGTCATCAACGACGAGGCGGTGTGGTCGGACGGCACCCCGGTTGCCTGCGCCGACATGCTCCTGACCTGGGCCGCGAACTCTGGCGCGTACCAGTCCGGTGAGACCAACGAGGACGGCGACGAGCTGCCCCTGTTCTCCACCGCTGGCACCGCTGGCTTCGAGGACTGGGCCAAGCCCGACTGCGACGTCGAGGACAAGACCCTCACCGCGGTCTACGACAACATCTACGCCACCTGGGAGGCGATCAACCCGGTGAGCGTGCCGGCGCACATCGTCGCCGAGCAGGGCGGGCTGAGCCTCGAGGAGTTCGTCGAGGCGATCCGCAACGACGACGTCGACGCGCTGCGCGAGGCCGCGGCGTTCTACAACAGCGGCTGGGTCATGAACCCGGGCGAGCTGCTCGACGCATCGCTGATGCCGTCCAACGGCCCGTACCTCCTGTCCGACTGGCAGGCCGGCGAGTCGCTGACCCTGACCGTCAACGAGAACTACTGGGGCCCGGCGCCCGCCGCCGACACCATCGTGTTCCGGTTCCTGGACCAGGACCAGATGGCCCAGGCGCTGCAGAACGGTGAGGTCGACGTGATCGACCCGCAGCCGAACCCCGACCTGCTGAACCAGCTCGAGGGCATGGCCGGCGTGGTCGTGGAGACCGCGGACCAGTTCGTCTACGAGCACCTGGACTTCAACATGGGTCCGGGCCAGCCGTTCGCGGACCGGCAGCTGCGCGAGGCGTTCGCCCTGTGCATCCCGCGTGAGCGCATCGTCGAGAACCTGATCCGCCCGCAGAACCCCGAGGCTGAGGTCCTGCAGGCGCGTCTGACCTACTCCTTCCAGCCCGACTACGCGGACCAGGTCGCAGCCACCAGCGCCGCGGACTACGCGGAGCAGGACATCGAGGCCGCTGCGGCGATCCTCGAGGAGCTGGGCCAGGTCGGGCTCGACGTCCGGATCGGCTACCAGCAGCCGAACCCGCGGCGTACCAACCAGGTCGAGCTGATCCGCGACGCCTGCAACGAGGCCGGCTTCAACATCATCGACAACGGTGCGGACGACTTCTTCGGGGTCGGCCTGGACCAGGGTGACTTCGAGGTCGCGCTCTTCGCATGGGTCGGTTCCGCGTACGTCAGCGGCGCCGCGTCCACCTTCCAGACCCCGGAGGCCTGCGCCCCGGGTTCGAAGGGCAACAACAACGGGTGCTACTCCAACCCCGAGGTCGACGACCTGTTCGAGCAGCTGCTGACCGAGCTTGACCCGGATGCAGCGCGTGAGCTCGTCAAGCAGATCGAGGCGATCCTCTGGGAGGACATCCCCACGATCCCGCTGTTCACCTTCCCGGGCCTCGCGGCGTGGGCGGAGAACGTCCAGGGTGTGCAGACCAACTTCAGCCAGGGTGGCATCACCTGGAACATGGAGGAGTGGTCCCGCAGCTGACCATCGACGGTGGTCACCCGTGATGGGCTGACCACCGCTCGGTGCGTACCGAGGACGACACGGGCCGGGTGCGGACCTCCGCACCCGGCCCGACCTCTGCCGGGGGAGCTCTCGACCGGGGCGCGTCAGGATGACGTGCAACCCTCGACCGACACCGAGTTGGAGCCGCTCCCCCGCACCAGACCGGTGTCGGGCTACGCTCCCGCCCGCGAACGGAGGCTGCGCGTGGCGATCTTCATCCTGCGACGGTTCATCATCTCGACCTTCACCCTGCTGCTCGCGTCCTTCGTGGTCTACGTGGGCACGGCGCTGTCGGGCGATCCGCTCGAGGATCTCTACGGGATCCAGGACGAGGGCGACGCCGCGATCCAGCAGGCGGCCCGGCGCGAGCTCCTACAGCTCGACACCCCGATCCCGCTGCGCTACCTCGGCTGGCTCGGAGCCGTCCTGCGTGGCGACTTCGGCACCAACATCCGCGGGCAGGACGTCAGTGCGCTGCTCGCAACGGCCGCCGCCGCGACGCTGAAGATGGTCATCGTGGCCACCATCCTCGCGATCGTCTTCGGGGTCATGGTCGGCATCATCTCGGCGCTGCGTCAGTACAGCGGGTTCGACTACACGCTCACCTTCGCGGCCTTCCTCTTCTTCTCGCTCCCGGTGTTCTGGGTCGCGGTCATGCTGAAGCAGTACGCAGCCATCGAGTTCAACAACTGGTTAGCCGATCCGACCATCTCCACGCCCGTGATCATCGCGCTCTCGGCGTTGAGCGCGGTGGCCTGGATGGGGATCCTGGGTGGCGACACCCGACGGCGCGTGACCACCATCATCGTCGGGTTCGTCACGACGGCGGCGATCCTGAGCTTCTTCTCCGCCACGCGGTGGTTCGCCGACCCCGCGTTCGGTCCGATCGTCGTGCCGGCGCTCGCGGTGATCTCCGCCTTCGCCGCAACCTTCCTCACCGCGGGCTTCCGGCACCGTCCACCACTGGTGTCCGCGGTCGTCACCGCGGGGATCGGCTACGCGTTCTACCTCGTCTCCGAGCCGATCCTCGCGGACCCGTCCGCCTGGATCATCCTCGGGCTCTACCTCACCTCCGTCGCCGTCGGGCTCGGCGTCGGCACCGCGCTCGGCGGGCTCCAGCGTCGCCAGGCCATGTCCGCCTCGGTGCTCACCGCCACGCTCGTGGGCGGGGTCATCTTCACCGACTACATGCTGCAGTCCTACGCCAGCTACGCGGCCGCGGTACGGGGACGTCCGGTCTCCACGGTCGGCTCGGTCACACCCGGCTTCACCGGCAACTTCTGGGAGGTCGGGCTCGACTCGATCGGCCACCTGCTGCTGCCGACGATGGCGCTGCTGCTGATCTCCTTCGCGGTCTACACGCGCTATACGCGCTCCAGCATGCTCGAGGTGATGAACCAGGACTACATCCGCACGGCCCGCGCGAAGGGCCTCACGGAGCGCACCGTCGTCATGCGACACGGGTTCCGCAACGCGCTGATCCCCGTCACCACCCTGGTCGCCTTCGACTTCGGGGCGGTCATCGGCGGGGCGGTCATCACCGAGCAGGTCTTCGGGTGGCAGGGCATGGGCTTCCTGTTCATCAACGGCCTGAACGCCGTCGACCCCAACCCGGTCATGGCCTTCTTCGTCGTGGCCGGCGGCTCGATCGTGCTGTTCAACATGCTGGCCGACATCGCCTACGCCTACCTCGACCCGCGCATCCGCCTGTCGTGAGCCACGACCGACGCTTCGGGAAGGACCCCGAATGAGCACCGAGATCGAGCGCCCGGCCCCGCCGACCTCCGAGCCGGACACGCCGATGCAGGAGCCGGAGACCGTCGCCGACGACGGCATGGAGATCATCGCCCGCACCCAGGGCCAGTTGATCCGTCGTCGCTTCTTCCGCCACCGTGCGGCCCTGCTCGGGATGTTCACCCTCGGGGTGGTGATCGTGCTGGCCTACAGCTCGATCGGGTTCGGGCCGTACGACGGCTGGTGGGACAAGGACTACGAGCGCACCGCCGACGTGATCGACGGCGGCCGACCGACCCTGTGGGCCGACGGCTGGTTCACCCTCGGGGAGCAGCCCTTCGGGCAGGACAACGTCGGGAAGGACTACTTCGCCCTGGTCATGCGCGGCACCCAGCAATCGCTCGTGGTCGCGTTCCTCATCGGGATCGTCGCCACGGTCGTCGGGACGCTGGTCGGCGCGGTCTCGGGGTTCTACCGGGGCTGGGTCGAGGGGGTGCTGATGCGCATCACCGACATGATGATCTCCATCCCGACCCTGATCTTCGCGGCGGTGCTCGCGGCGATCGCCGGCCGGTCGGGGATCATCGTGCTGGGCGTCGCGCTGGGTCTGGTCACCTGGACCGGGCTGGCCCGGCTGGTCCGCGGGGAGTTCCTGGCGCTGCGCGAGAAGGAGTTCGTCGAGGCGGCCCGTGCCATCGGCACGAGCCCGTGGCGGATCATCTACAAGCACATCCTGCCGAACACCGTCGGGGTCATCATCGTGACCGCGACCCTGGCGATCGCCTCCGGCATCCTGCTCGAGACAGCCCTGTCGTTCCTGGGGCTCGGCGTGCAGCCGCCGGACGTCTCGCTCGGCAGCCTGGTCAGCCAGTACCAGACCGCGATGGTGTCACGACCCTGGCTGTTCTGGTGGCCGGGCATCTTCATCGTGATCATCGCCCTGTCGGTCAACTTCATCGGTGACGGCCTGCGTGACGCCTTCGACCCGCGCCAGACCCGGGTCCGTGACTGACCCGCACCGTCCGACGACCGCGACCAGCGCCCCAGGAACCCGTGATGACCCCTCCCGAGCAGCAGCCCCAGGCCAGTGACGTCCCGATCATCGGCACCCGGCTCGAGAACCTGGCCGGACCCACCAGCACCGAGCTCCTGCGGGTCGAGGACCTGTCCGTCAGCTTCCCGACCGATGACGGTCTGGTCCAGGCGGTGCGGGGTATCTCCTACACCGTGCACGAGCGCGAGGTGCTCGGCATCGTGGGCGAGTCGGGCTCCGGCAAGTCCGTGTCATCGATGGCGGTGATGGGCCTGCTGCCCCGTTCCGCGCGGATCGGAGGGAAGGTCTACTTCCGCGGGGAGGACATCCTGCGCTTCAGGGCCAAGCAGGCCCGGGCGTTGCGCGGTAGCCGGATCGCGATGGTCTTCCAGGACCCGATGACCGCGATGAACCCGGTCTACTCCGTCGGTGACCAGCTCGCCGAGGCGGTGCTCTCGCACGAGACGATCCCGCGCAAGCAGGCCTTCGCCCGCGCCGAGGAGATGCTCGCCCTGGTCGGTATCCCGAACCCCAAACAGCGGGTCCACAGCTACCCGCACGAGTTCTCCGGTGGGATGCGGCAGCGGGCGATGATCGCCATGGCGGTCATCAACAACCCCGACATCATCATCGCGGACGAGCCGACCACCGCCCTTGACGTCACCGTCCAGGCCCAGATCCTGGAGACGCTGCTCGAGGTCAAGGACGCGGTCAACGCCGCCATCATCCTCATCACCCACGACCTCGGCGTCATCGCCGGGATGGCACACCGGGTCCTCGTGATGTACGCCGGCAAAGCCGTCGAGGTGGCCGAGACCGACGAGCTCTTCCACCGGCCGCGGATGCCCTACACCGCAGGGTTGCTCGGCTCCATCCCGTCGCTCGAGACGGTCACCGGCGAGCGACTCCGACCGATCAAGGGGACGCCGCCGTCGCTGATCAGCCTGCCCCCCGGCTGCGCCTTCGTCCCACGGTGCCCGCTGGCGACCGAGGTGTGCACCACCGAGGACCCGCCCCTGGTCGAGGTGGACGGGCCTGACCACCTCGCCGGCTGCCACCACTGGGAGCGGCTCGCGGCCACCGACGACCCGACCGCCTTCTTCCGGGCCGAGAGCGAGCTGCGCCGATGACCTCCCAGGACACCGCCCCCCGCACCGACACCGACGCCATCGACGGCGGCCATCTGCTCGAGGTCAACGACCTCGTCATGAACTTCCCGATCCATGGCACCGGGCTGCTGCGGCGGGTCGTCGGGCAGGTCCAGGCCGTCAGCGGCGTCAGCCTCCACGTCGATCCCGGTGAGACGCTGGGCTTGGTCGGCGAGTCCGGCTGCGGCAAGTCCACCACCGGACGCGCCATCCTCCAGTTGCACGTCCCCACCGCCGGGTCGGTCGTCTTCGACGGCAAGGAACTGACGACGCTGCCCCGACAGGAGATGCAGGCGGTCCGTCGTGACCTGCAGATCGTGTTCCAGGACCCGTACGCGTCGCTCAACCCGAAGATGCCGGTCAACGACATCGTGGCCGAGCCCCTGAAGGTCCACGGGCAGTACAGGGAGGGAGGCAAGGAGCGCGTCGCCGAACTGCTGGAACTGGTCGGGCTCAACCCCGAACACGGCAACCGCTACCCGCACGAGTTCTCCGGTGGACAGCGGCAGCGCATCGGGATCGCCCGTGCGCTCGCCCTGCAGCCGCGGGCGCTGATCCTGGACGAGCCGGTCTCCGCGCTGGACGTGTCCGTGCAGGCCGGGGTCATCAACCTGCTGGAGGACCTGCAGGACGAGTTCGGGCTCGCGTACCTGTTCATCGCCCACGACCTGTCGGTGATCCGTCACATCTCGGACCGGGTCGCGGTGATGTACCTCGGCAAGATCGTCGAGATCGGCACCCGCGACGAGATCTACGGCTCGCCGTCCCACCCCTACACCCAGGCGCTGCTGTCGGCCGCGCCGGCCGCGAACCCGGACGTCGAGCGCGAGCGGCAGCGCATCATCCTCACCGGTGACGTGCCGAGCCCAGCCGACCCACCGAGCGGCTGCCGGTTCCGGACACGGTGCTGGAAGGCCGAGGACATCTGCGCCACCGAGGAGCCCACGCTGGAGGACCGTGGCCAGGGCCACCCGGTCGCCTGCCACTTCGCCGAGGAGATGGCCGGCATCCTGTGACGGGGCCGGCGGTCGCCGGACGCGGTGACCGGCACCGTGACACGCAGCGGGGCGGGACCACCCGGTCCCGCCCCGCGCTCCGTCGCGACCGCCTCAGCTCTCGCGCCGGTGCCCGACGATGAGCGCGAAGTCCTCGCTCGACAGGCTCGCCCCGCCGACCAGCGCGCCGTCGATGTCCGGCTGCGCCATCAGGGAACGGACGTTGCCCGGCTTGACGCTGCCGCCGTACTGCACGCGGATCCGGTCGGCGACCTCCTGCCCGTACTGGGACGCCAGCTCCGCCCGGACCGCGGCGCACATCTCCTGCGCGTCCTCCGGTGTGGCGGTCAGGCCCGTCCCGATGGCCCAGACCGGCTCGTAGGCGACCACGACCTCCTCGGCGTCGTCGAGGCCGATGTCGATGCCCGCCAGGCTGCCGCGCAGCTGGGAGACGACCACCTCGACGGCCTGCCCGGCCTCGCGCTCCTCCTGGGTCTCCCCGACACACAGGATCGGGCGCATGCCGTGCTTGCGGATGGCCGCGACCTTGGCGTTGACGATCTCGTCGCTCTCACCGAACAGGGCGCGACGCTCGGAGTGCCCGGCGATGACGTAGCTGACGTCGAGCCGCTTGAGCATCGGCGGGCTGATCTCCCCGGTGAAGGCGCCCTCGTCCTCGGCGTGGCAGTTCTGGGCCCCGAGCGCGATCGGCAGCCGGTCCGACTGGATCAGGGTCTGGATCGAGCGTAGGGACACGAAGGGTGGACAGACCACCACCTCCTGCCCCGCGTAGTCCTGCTCCTCCAGGTGGTAGGCGAGCTTCTGGACCAGCTGGATCGCCTCCAGGTGGTCGCGGTGCATCTTCCAGTTCCCCGCCATGATGGGGGTGCGCTCAGCCACGTCAGGCTCCTCGTGCTCGGGATCTCGATCGGGAACGTCCGTCGTGATCGAGCCTAGTCCTCGTGCCCGACGGGCCGGCCGGGCCGGGTGGCCACTCAGCCGGTGGCGGAGGTCCCGGCCGCCCAGTCCGCATGCAGTCGCTGGTAGACGCCGTCCTCGCGGACCAGCCGTGCGTGGGGGCCGCGCTGCACGAGCTCGCCGCGGTCGAAGACCAGCACCTCATCGGCCGCCTCCGCCGTGGACAGGCGGTGCGCCACGGTGATCGAGGTCCGACCCGCCGTCAGTCGTTCGATGGCCCGACGCAGCCGCACCTCCAACGCCGGGTCCACGGCCGAGGTGGCTTCGTCCAGGACCAGCAGGTCGGGATGCGCGATCCAGGCCCGGACCAGTGCCACGAGCTGCCGCTCCCCCGCGGACAGCCGGCCGCCGCGCTCGCCGACCTCGGTGTGGATGCCCTCCGGGAGCTCCGCCACCCAGTCCTCGAGGTCGAGCTCCCGACAGGCGGTGCGGACGTCCTCGTCGCTCGCCGAGGGGTCGCCGTAGCGGATGTTGTCGGCCACCGTCGCGTCGAACAGGAAGCCGTCCTGCGGCACGCTGATCACGCGCGACCGCAGGCTCGCGAAGGCGACCTCGGTCAGTGGGACCCCGGAGAGCAGGATGCGCCCCTGCGTGGGGTCGAACAGCCGGGTCAGCAGCTTGACGAAGGTGCTCTTGCCGGACCCGGTCTCGCCGACGACGGCGACCCGGGTCCCCGCCGGGAGCTGGAGGTCGACCGCCCGGACGACCGGATCGCCACGGTCGCCGTCCCCGGGCTCGCCGCGCGGGTAGGCGAACCACAGGTCCTCGACCTCGACCGCGATCGGGCCGGGCGGGATCGGGCGACCCGGTACCGGGTCCTCCACCTCGACGGGGGTGTCCAGGACGGCGAGCACCCGGCGGATGCCGGCCGCCGCGGTCTGGGCCTGGTCCAGGACCTCGACGAGCAGCTGGATCGGTTCGATGAACAGGGTGACGAGGAACAGGAAGGCGACCAGGCGCCCAGCCGTCAGCTGACCCGGCTGCAGCGCCACGCCGACGCCGATCACCAGCGCGGTCACCCCGCCGGCGAACACCTCGGCGGAGGAGAACATCGACGCCGCCAGCACCTGGGCCCGGATCTCGGAGCGACGTGCGTCCTCCAGCCGTCCGTCCACGCGCGGCAGGGTCCGGGCCTCGGCACCGTAGGCCCGGATCGTCGGCAGCCCGCTGATCGCCTCCGACACCGCCGCGAGCGCCGCCGCGGCCTTCTCACGAACCTCGTCGTAGCGGCGTCGCAGCACCCGCTGGAACAGCACCAGCAGGCCGGCGTAGAGCGCGCCCGCACCGGCGACGAGCGCGGCCAGCAGGGGGTCATAGACGGTCATGACCGCCAGCACCAGGCTGAGCTGGGCCGTGCCGACCAGCAGCCCGACCCCGCCCCACTCGACGAACTGGGTCACCACCTCGATGTCGGAGGTGACCCGGGCCACCAGCGACCCGCGCCGTTCGCTCTGCACGTGCAGGGTGGACAGCCGGTGGACATGCCGGAAGGTCGCGACCCGGAGCTCCGCGAGGCCGATCGCCGCCGCCCGTAGCAGCCGCCACATGGCGAAGCGGTTGGCGAGCAGCGCCAGCAGGACCGCGACCAACGCCAAGGCGCCGATGCGCAGCAGCTGCCCGCGGTCGGCCCCGCCCGTCACCACATCGGCGTCGAGCAGCTGCTGGACCGCGATCGGCACGACCAGCTGACCCACGGTGCCGAGCACCGTCAGCAGGACGGTCAGCCACAGGCCTGCCGTGAGGCTCGGGGCGGCCTGGGCGGCCCGGCGCAGGGCGGTCACGAGGCCGGCGTCGGCGCGTCTCACGCGGACCCCTCCCCCGTCGCTGGCCGGCCGGGCTCGTCCCGGCGCTCGTGGACCGGGCGGCTGGGACCGCCGGGTGAGCCGGTCCCCTCCCGCGCCGTACCGACCGTGCGCTCCTGGCTCGCCGCCTCGGAGCGGCGGCGGTCCTCACGGCGCCGTTCCGCGTCCTGCTCGTAGGCCTCCAGCAGCCGGGCGTAGCCCGGGACCGACGCCAGCAGCTGCTCGTGGGTCCCCGTGGCCCGGATGCGACCATCCTCGACGAACACGACCCGGTCCGCGAGCAGGATGCTGGCCCGGCGGGACGCGACGACCACGACGGTGGAGGGTTGGGCGGCCCGCTTCAGTCCCCGCAGGATGCGCGCCTCGACCGACGGGTCCACGGCCGAGGTGGCGTCGTCGAGCACCAGCAGCCGCGGCCGGCGGACCAGCGCCCGGGCCAGGGCGAGGCGCTGGCGCTGGCCCCCGGACAGGGTGGCGCCCCGTTCCCCGAGCGGGGTGTCGAGCCCGGCGGGCAGGGCCTCGACGAAGACCTCGGCGTTGGCCAGGCGCAGCGCATCGTGGACCGCGTCGGCGTCGACCGGTGCGCCGAGGGCCACGTTGCCGAGCACCGAGTCGTCGAACAGGAAGGTGTCCTGGGCGACGTAGGCGACCTCGGTCGGCAGGACGCCCGGCGCGAGCTCGCGCAGGTCGACACCATCCAGCGTGACGGCGCCGGCGTCCGGGTCCCACAGCCGGGCGAGCAGCAGCGCGAGGGTGGACTTGCCCGACCCGGTCGGGCCGACGACGGCGACCGTCTCGCCCGGCTCGACCGCCAGGACGACGTCGGACAGCACCGGGCTGTCGGGTTCGTAGCCGAAGGACAGCCCTTCGGTCCGGACCCCGGCCGGGTCCGCTGCACGCGTCGGGACCACCGACCCGTGCCGGACCTCGTCGTCGTGCTCGAGGACCTCGGCGACACGGCGCCAGCCGGCGACGCTCTGGGATGCGTCCCAGAACAGGTAACCGACGAGGCGGATCGGGACCGCCAGCAGCGACAGCAGGTACGCGGTGCGCACCAGCTCCCCCGGGGAGAGCTCCCCCGCGCTGACCTCGAGCGCCCCGACCACCAGCAGGATCACCAGGCCGAACCCCGGCAGTGCGTCGGTCACCGCGCGGTAGCCGGTCCAGATCCAGCCGACCGCCTCGAACTGCTCCTTGAGGTGCATCGCCGCGTGCTCGAAGCGCGCGGTCTCCTCGGCCGCGCGACCCAACGAGGTGACCGTCAGCGCCCCGTCGAAGCTCTCGTGGGCCACAGCGGCGACGTGCCCGCGCCGGCGTTGGACCTCCTCCATGCCTTCGAAGGTCAGCCAGGCGCCGCGCAGGTCCACGGCCACGACCAGCGCCAGCAGCACCAGCGCGATGAGCCCGAGGACGAGGTCGGTCCAGGTGATGACCGCGATGGTGGCCACGACGAGGCCCACCACGCCCGTCGCGAACGGCAGCGGACCGAGGACGAAGGTGGCCTGTCGCGTGTCGACATCGGCCGTCGAGAGCAGGTCCCCCACCCCACGGCGGTCGTAGGCACGCAGCGAGGTGCGGAACAGCGCCCGCACCAGCTCGCGGCGCAGTTCGGTCTGCGCGGTGATCTGCAGCGACGTCGCGGCGGCGCGGCGCAGCACGATCGCGATGGCCTTCCAGGCCGCCACCCCGAGCAGGAGCCACAGGAACGGCGCCAGGCGGCCCTCGATCGCCTCGCCCTCCTCCAGGACCGGCACGATGACCTGGTCGGTCGCGTCACCCACCACGAGCGCGCTGACGACGATCGCTGCGGTGAACAGCAGGGCGGCGCTGACGGCCGCGACGAAGCGCCACGGGGTGGCCCGGACCAGGCGCCGGACCAGGCGCACGGCGTGACGGACCACCAGCCCGGGGCGGGTGGTCGTGGTGAGCCGGGGTGCAGCGCTGGACACGGACCCTCCACAGGCCGACCTGCGACGGTACCGGCTGGCCTCGCCGGGTTCCCGCCACGACGACCGGGGCCCGGTGCGCGTGCACCGGGCCCCGAGGTCGTCCGTGCGACGGCGCTAGGTCCTGAGCGCCACCACACCCGGCAGCTCCTTGCCCTCGAGCAGCTCGAGGGAGGCGCCACCACCGGTGGAGACGTGGTCGACCTGGTCGTCGAGCCCGAAGGCCCGGATGGCCGCGGCGGAGTCCCCGCCGCCGACCACCGTGAAGGCCGAGGTGGCCGCGATGGCCGCAGCGACGGTCCGGGTGCCGGCCGCGAAGGCCTCCCACTCGAACACGCCCATCGGCCCGTTCCAGAACACGCTGCCGGCCCCCTCGATCGCGGCCGCGTACGCGGCGGCCGTGTCCGGGCCGATATCGAGCCCCATCTGGTCCGCGGGCATCTCGGCTACGGGCACGGTGGTCGCGGCGGCGTCCTCCGCGAACGCACCCGCCACGACGACGTCGGTCGGCAGCAGCACGTCGACGCCCCGCTCGCGCGCGGCGGTGACGAGCCGGCCGACCGTGTCGACCTGGTCCTCCTCGACCCGGGAGGCGCCGACATCGACGCCCTCGGCGACCAGGAAGGTGAAGGCCATGGCCCCACCGACCGCGATCGCGTCCACGCGCTCGAGCAGGTTCTCCAGCACGGTCAGCTTGTCGCTGACCTTGGCGCCGCCGAGCACGGCCACGTAGGGCCGGGCCGGGTCCTCGAGCAGGCCGCCCAGCACGTCGAGCTCACGCTCGAGCAGCAGGCCGGCGTAGCCGGGGATCCGGGCGGGGATGCCCGAGATCGAGGCATGCGCCCGGTGCGAGGCGCCGAACGCGTCGTCCACGTAGACGTCGGCCATGGCGGCCAGGGCGTCGGCGAAGGCGTCGTCGTTCTTGGTCTCGCCCGGGTCCCAACGCAGGTTCTCGAGCAACAGGACCTGCCCGGGCAGAAGCGCCGCCGCCTTCGCGGTGGCGTCCGGCCCGACCACGTCGGAGGCGGTCAGCACGTCCGTGGATAGGAGCTCCTGCAGACGCGTGCCGACCGCGGCCATCGAGGACGCCGGATCCGGCGCCCCCTTCGGCCGACCCAGGTGCGAGGCCACGATGACCTTCGCACCCTGGTCGAGCAGCGCCCGCAGGGTCGGCACCGACGACTGCACGCGCAGGTCGTCGGTGATCGCCCCATCGCGGAGAGGGACGTTCAGGTCCGCGCGGACGAAGACCGTCTTCCCCTCGGCGTCGAGGTCCGGCAAGGTCCGGACCCCCGCGAGCAGCTCGGATGTCACAGCCTGTCCCCCACGAACTTGGTGAAGTCGGCCAGACGGGTCGAGTAGCCCATCTCGTTGTCGTACCAGCCGAGCACCTTGACCATCTTGCCCGCCGCGATGGTCACGCCGGAGTCGAAGATGCACGAGTGGGGGTTGCCGATGATGTCAACGGAGACGATCGGGTCCTCGGTGTACTCGAGGATGCCCTGGAGCGGCCCGTCAGCGGCGGCCTTCAGCGCGGCGTTGACCTCCTCCTTGGTGACCTCCTGGGAGAGCAGCAGGGTGAGGTCGGTCGCGGAACCCGACGGGACCGGCACGCGCATGGCGTACCCGTCGAGGCGACCCTTCATCTCCGGCAGCGCCAGTGCGGTCGCCTTCGCGGCGCCCGTGGTGGTCGGCACCATGGAGATCGCGGCCGCACGCGCACGCCGCGGGTCCCGGTGGGGCGCGTCGTGGATGTTCTGGTCGCCGGTGTAGGCGTGGATCGTGGTCATCAGACCCTGCTCGATACCGAACGCGTCGTGGATGACCTTGGCCATCGGGACCACCGAGTTGGTGGTGCAGGAGGCCATGGAGATGACGTCCATCGTGGCCGAGTCGTACTCGTCCTCGTTGGCACCCATGACGATGGTCTTGTCCTCGCCCTTCGCGGGGGCGGAGATGATGACCTTCTTCGCACCCGCCTCGAGGTGCTTGGCGGCGGCGTCGCGCTGGGTGAAGAAGCCGGTCGACTCGACCACGACCTCGACGCCCAGGTCGCTCCACGGCAGGCTGGCCGGGTCGCGCTCCGAGAGGACCGTGATGGGCTTGCCGTTGACGATGATGCTGTCGCCGTCCACCTCGACGGTGCCGTCGAAGCGGCCGTGCACGCTGTCGTACTTGAGCAGCATCGCCAGCGCGGTGGTGTCGGTCAGGTCGTTGACCGCCACGATGTCGAGATCGATGTCGTTCTTGAGGGTGGCACGCAGGAAGTTGCGGCCGATGCGGCCGAAGCCGTTGATGGCGACCTTCACGGACATGTGGGAACTCCCGTTCGCTGGGGTGAGTGGTGTCCGATGCATGGTCCGGCGGAGCCGATGAGGGCCCCGCTGACCGGTGCCAGGGAGCGGTCCGCGGGGGACCACGACCCGGTCTCGCGCTGGGTCCGGCATGGCGGCTGCCGTGCGTCCCGCGCTCACGGTCGACCCTAGCACCGCCCTCGGCCGCAGGTCAGGGGTCCCTCGGTTCCCCTTCGTCGGTGGTCAGGCCCTTGCCGAGCGCGTCCAGACGGCGCAGTCGCCGGTGCACCGCGGACCTGCCGACCGGCGGATCCAGCAGCTCCCCGAGCTCGCGCAAGGAGGCCTCGGGGTTGGCCAGGCGGGCGAGCGCCACGTCCCGCAGCTCCGCTTCCAGGGCCTCCCAGCCGTACCGCGCCACCGCTCGCTCCACCGCAGCGACCTGGGACGCGCTGGCGGAGATCGTGCGGGCGAGGTTGGCCCGGTCGGCGTTGGCCAGCCGGGTCGCCTCCCCGCGGACCTCGCGCCGCAGCTGCTGCTCCTCGAGGGCCAGGTAGGCGGTCGAGGCACCGGCCCGGGCCAGCAGGTCGGCGATGCGCCGCCCCGACTTGAGCACGACCCGCACCGGACCGGTCGCCGGCACGCTGGCCCCCGGTCCCACCACGGCGGTGACGACCTCGGCCAACTGGGCGGCCGTGCCGCGGTCACGGACGCGGATCTCCAGGTGCGCGGACCGCCCGGGACCCGAGACCGACCCGGCACCGAGCAGCGCACCGCGCAGCAGCGCGACCCGCTCCCCCGGCAGCAGGCCCGCCGGGAGGTCCGGGACGAGGTGCCCGTGTCCGTCCACCACCCCGAGGTCACGGACCAGGCGTCCGGCCCCGTCGGTGACCACGACGCCGTAGCGCGCGCGATGCCGGACGCCGTCCGGTGCCCGGACCTTGAGCGCGGGTCGGACCCGGTACCGCCGCAACACCAGCGCGTGCGTGCGCCGGGCGACGGCCCCCGAGGCGGTCTCGATCGCCACGACGGGGGTGGGCTCGGGCCCACCGCGCACGGTCAGCGTGGCGGCGGTCCGCACCAGCCCGATCAGCTCCGCACGGACCTCGACGCCCGTCCCGATCGGCAGGTGCGCCAGCTCCTGGCGGACCGCCTCGGTGAACGACGACCCGGACACCGGCTCACCCCAGTCGGGCGAGGGCGGCGGCCAGCGCCGCGGGATCGTGCCCGTCCGCTGCGTCGAGCAGGTCCGCGCGGACGACGCGGGCCACGCGGTCCTCGAGCACGGCGCCGTCGTCCAGGGCACGGCCTGGCCCGCGGGGCGCCGGGCCGGCATGCACGATGAGCGCGTCGAGGTGGAGCCCGGGGACGTGCGCCTGCAGGGCATCCAGATGCTCAGCCAGGCTCATGCCCTCGGTCTCCCCCGGCTGCTCGCGCAGGTTGGCGACCAGTACCGTCGGCGCCGTCGCCGCCACGACCGCCGCAGCAAGCTGCGGGACGAGCAGGTTCGGCAGCAGGCTGGTGTACAGCGAGCCGGGTCCGAGCACGAGCAGATCGGCGCTCGACACCGCGTCCAGCGCCGCCGGGGTCGCCGCTGGCACGGACGGTTCCAGCCAGACGCGCTCGAGCCGGGTCGTCACCGCGATAGCGGCCTGCCCGCTGATCCCGCCCGTGGCGCTGCGGGCGTGCAGGGTGACCGCCTCGCTCGTGCAGGGCAGCACCCGGCCCGACACCCCGAGGTGCAGGGCGAGCTCGTCCAGCGCCGCGACGAGATCACCGTCGTGGAGGTCCTGGAGCGCGACGAGCACGAGGTTGCCGAGCGCGTGGCCCTCCAGCTCCCCGCGGGCGAACCGGTACCCGAGCACCTCCGCGAGCCGCTCCCGCTGCCCCAACGCGCTCAGCGCCATGCGGAGATCCCCCGGTGGGACGACGTCGAGATCACGTCGCAGCCGGCCAGAGGAGCCGCCGTCGTCGGCGACGGACACGATCGCGATCACCTCGTCGGCGACCGACCGGAGCGCCGCCAGGCTGCGGGACAGCCCGTGCCCGCCACCGAGCGCGACGGCGCGACGCACGCGGTGCCCGGCGGTACTCACTCCGCACCGAGGTCGCGGTGCTTGACCTCGACGGGCAGGTCGAAGGTCTCCCGGAGGTAGCGCCCGAACCGCTCCGACAGGGCCACCGAGCGGTGCTTGCCACCGGTGCACCCGATCGCGATCGTCAGGTAGCGCTTGCCCTCGGTCACGTAGCCCGGCACGACGATGTCGAGCAGACGCTCGACCGCCTCGACGAAGGGCCCGGTCGCGGGCTGCCCGAACACGTAGTCCCGCACCCGGTCGTCGCGTCCGGTGTAGCCGCGCAGCTCCGCGACCCAGTGCGGGTTGGGGAGGAAGCGCACGTCGAGGAGCAGGTCCGCCTCCCGCGGGCTCCCGCGCTTGAACCCGAAGGAGACCACGTCGATCCTGAGCGGTGCCGAGGTGCGCTCGTCCACGAGCTCGAGCACCCGCTCACGCAGCTCGTGCACGTTGAGGTCGCTGGTGTCGATGATCAGGTCGGCCTGGCCGCGAAGCTCCGCGAGCTGGTCCCGCTCGGCCCGGATCCCGGCCAGGACACCGGCCTCCGAGGCGGCGGGATGCCGCCGTCGGGTCTCCTCGAAACGGCGGATCAGCGCCTCCTCGTCGGCATCGAGGAACAGCACGCGCACGTCGGCCTCGCTGCGCCGCAGGTCCCGGATCACCTCGACGAGATGGTCGAAGAACTGCCGTCCACGCACATCGGCGACCACCGCCAGCCGGCTGACCGACGAGCCTGGCGCGAAGGCCAGCTCCGTGACCCGCTCGATCAGCGGTGGCGGGAGGTTGTCGATCACGAACCAGCCGAGGTCCTCCACCGCGTTCGATGCGGTCGACCGGCCGGCGCCCGACAGCCCGGTGATGATCAGGATGTGCGGCCGCTGGGCCTCCACGTCGCTGACCGCGCCGCCCCGTCGGGCGAGGTCGCCGGGCTGGTCCGCGGTCACGTCGCCTCCTCGTCCGTGCTCGCCGGGGCCAGGTGCGTGTGGACCCGCTCCGCCAGGGTAGGCGACATCCCGTGCACCGCGGCCAGCTCCGCCACGCCGGCACGCCGGATCGCGGCGACGGATCCGAACTGCTTCAGCAGGGCCGCCCGTCGGGTCGGTCCGATGCCCGGGACCTCGTCCAGCGCCGAGGTGGTGAGCGCCGTCCGTCGGCGCGTGCGCTGGTAGCCGACCGCGAAGCGGTGCGCCTCGTCCCGCAACCGCTGCAACAGGTACAGCGCCTCGGAGCCGCGCGGCAGCACCACCGGGCGGGAGCGGTCGGGCAGGTACACCTCCTCGAAGCGCTTGGCGAGCGCCACGGCCGCCACGTCCTCGACACCGGCGGCGGTGATGCCGCCGCGTGCCGCGGCGAGCTGGCCCGGCCCGCCGTCGATCACCACCAGGTTCGGCGGGTAGGCGAAGCGTCCCCGCTCCTCGCGCTCGGCGAGCGGTTGGGCCTGCTGCTCGACCAGCCGGGTGAAACGTCGGGTCAGCACCTCGCGCATCGCCTGGTAGTCGTCGTTGGTGTCCACGCTGAGCTTGAAGCGCCGGTACTCGCCCTTGCGCGGCAGCCCGTCCTCGAACACCACCATGGACCCCACCACCTCGGTCCCGCCGAGGTGGCTGATGTCGTAGCACTCGATGCGCAGGGGGGCGTCCTCGAGCCCGAGGGCGTCCTGGAGCTCCTTCAGCGCCCTCGAGCGCGCGTCGAAGTCCCCGGCCCGCTGCAGGCGGGTGCGTTGGAAGGCCTCGCGGGCGTTGTCCTCGACGGTGCGCAGCAGGTCCCGCTTCGGGCCACGCCGGGGCACGTGGAAGCGCACCCGGCGGGTCGGGCGCCCGCGCTGGCCCGAGCGAGAGGCGGCGCGCTGCTCCCCGAGCAGGGTGGCCAGCGCCTCCGCGTCGTCGGGCTCCTCCGGTAGCAGCACGGTCGGCGGGATCTCGTCCGGGCGCTCCGCGTAGAGCTGGAGCAGGAACGAGGTCAGCAGCGCCGGCGTGCTGAGCGGCTCGACCTTGTCGACGCTCCAGCCCTTGCGCCCCACGACCCGGCCACGCCGGACGAAGAAGGCCTGGATGGCCGCCTCGAGCTCGTCCTGGTGGACCGCGACGACATCGAGGTCGTCCTCCCGGTCGGAGACGACCTGCTGCTTCTCGAGCGCCCGACGGGCCGCCAGCAGCTGGTCGCGACGGCGGGCGGCCGCCTCGAACCGCAGCTCCGCCGCGGCCGCGTGCATCTCGCCCTCGAGCTGGTCGAGGACCGGTCCGGTCTCCCCGTCCAGGAAGGTCGCCATCCCGTCGACCAGCTCGCGGTGCTCCGAAGCGGACACCGCGCCGATGCACGGCCCCGCGCAGCGGTCGATGTGGTACAGCAGGCAGGCCCGTCCGGTGCGCGCGGCCCGGTCGTAGACCCCCGCCGAGCAGGTCCGCACCGGGAAGACGCGCAGCAGCAGGTCGAGGGTCTCGCGGATCGCATAGGCGTGGGCGTACGGGCCGAAACGCCGGTCCCCGTCGGCCACCCGACCCCGGGCCACCCGGGCCCGCGGGATCTCCTGCGAGGTGGTCAGCACCAGGTGCGGGTAGGACTTGTCGTCCCGGTAGCGCACGTTGTAGCGCGGCCGGTGCCGTTGTATCAACGTGTACTCGAGGTGGAGGGCCTCCACCTCGGTGTCGACGACGATCCACTCGATCGAGCGGGCCGCCTCGAGCATCGCCCGGGTGCGGGACGCGAGGCCGGCGGGGGCCTGGAAGTACGACGCCACCCGCGAACGCAGGCTGCGGGCCTTGCCGACGTACACCACCCGACCGTCGCCGTCACGGAACAGGTAGCAGCCCGGGCTGTCCGGCACGGAGCCGGGCTCGGGGCGGAACGCGGCGGCGGGGTGGTCCACGCGGCGAGGGTAGTGCCGAGCACACCTCGCACCGATCGCGCAGGGTCCTAGGATGCGGCGACAGGAGGTGCATCGTGGTCGAGCTACTCGCGCAGGCCAGCGTCGTCGACGTCTGCGGGCCCCGTGAGGAGGCCGAACGCCTGTGCATCCTGATCTACGACCTCACCGGCAACGAGCCCCTGGCCCGGGCCGCGGACGTGGGCTCCACCGCGGTCTGGATCCTGCTGGTGGTCGTGGGCGCGGTGATCGCCACCGGACTCTCGAAGCTGCTGGTGCAGCGCTACTCCGCCCGGCTCGAGCAGCGCGTGACGCGCCGCCTCGACCAGGCGCACCAGCGCGGCGAGATCTCCGACACCCGCCGCTTCCGCACCCGACGGCTCCAGCGCCTGCAGGCCGCCTCCGGGGTCGTCCGCGGCGCGTTCGGGGTCATCATCTGGACGACCGCGCTGCTGTGGATCCTGGACCTGCTCGGCGTACCGCTGCAGCCGCTGCTGGCCGGTGCCGGCCTGGCCGGCATCGTGTTCGGCTTCGGGGCCCAGCAGCTGGTGCGTGACGTGCTGGCCGGGATCGCGATGCTGATCGAGGACCAGTACGGCGTCGGCGACTGGATCGAGGTGGATGGCCGCATCGGGGTCGTGGAGCGGGTGGGGCTGCGCTCCACCGCCTTCCGGGACGTCGACGGGGTGCTGCACCACGTGCTCAACGGCTACATCCAGCGGGTCGGCAACCTGTCCCAGGAGTGGGCCCGCGCCACCCTGGACGTCCCCATCGCCCTGGACGCGGACATCGCGACGGCCAAGGCCGTGATCCACAAGGTCGCCACCGAGCTCGCGGCCGATCCCCTCTGGGGGCAGGACGTCATCGGTGCTCCGGAGGTCTGGGGCGTCCAGCACCACGGCCCGGACGGCGTGCGGATCCGGGTCGTGATCCCCACCAAGCCGCTGCGCAACTGGGACCTGTCACGTCAGCTGCGCGAGCGCCTCAAGTACGCCTTCGACGCGGCCGGGATCCGGATGCCGGGGCAGCTCGTCGACCTCGGTGGGCAACAGAGCGGCTACCCGGTCCTCCACCACCCGGGTGAGCAGGAGCAGCTCGTCTCGCGCCGGCACCGCGGGTTGGTCCCAGCCGACGCCACCCCGTTGGACGTCCCCGACGCCGCAGGTGCCGCCCGCGGGGAGCCCACGGACGTCACCGACCCCGGCGCCGCAGCCGCACCGGCCCGCGCGCCGGACGGCGGCGAGGACGAGGAGCCCCCTGCGGACGCGACGATGGTGCTGCGGCTGGAGCAAGGCCCTCGTGCCAGGCCCGACTGACCCCGACGCCGCGGCCAGCAGCGCGGTCGCGGCGTCGGTCAGCTGGCCGCGACCGGGGTGAGGAGACCGGCGAGGAACCGACCGGTGTAGCTGGCGGGCTCCGCGGCGACCTGCTCCGGGGTGCCGGCGACCACGATCGCGCCGCCGGCGGTGCCGCCCTCGGGGCCGAGGTCCAGCACGTGGTCCGCGGTCTTGATGACGTCGAGGTTGTGCTCGATGACGATGACGGTGTTGCCCTTGTCGACCAGGCGGTGCAGGACCTCGAGCAGACGCCGGACGTCCTCGAAGTGCAGCCCGGTCGTGGGCTCGTCCAGGATGTAGACGGTCTGCCCGGTGGCCCGCTTGCGGAGCTCGCTTGCCAGCTTGACCCGCTGCGCCTCACCCCCGGACAGGGTGGTGGCGGGCTGGCCCAGGCGCACGTACCCGAGCCCGACGTCGTCCAGGGTCTGCAGGTGGGAGGCGATGGCGGGCAGGTTCGCGAAGAAGTCCAGCGCCTCCTCGACCGGCATCTCGAGCACGTCGGAGATGGTCCGGCCCTTGTAGTGGACCTCGAGGGTCTCGCGGTCGTAGCGACGCCCCTTGCAGACCTCGCAGGGCACGTAGACGTCGGGGAGGAAGTGCATCTCGATCCGGAGCGTCCCGTCGCCCTTGCAGGCCTCGCAGCGTCCGCCCTTGACGTTGAAGGAGAACCGCCCCGGCTGGTAGCCGCGGACCTTGGCCTCCGGCGTGGCGGCGAACAGCTTGCGGACGTGGTCGAACAGCCCGGTGTAGGTGGCCGGGTTCGAACGCGGGGTGCGGCCGATCGGCGACTGGTCGACCACCACGGCCTTGTCGACCGCCTCCAGGCCGAGGATGCGCTCGTGGGCGCCCGGCCGGTCACGGGAGCCGTAGACGTGCCGCATCAGCGCCCGGGACAGGATCTCGTTGACCAACGAGGACTTGCCCGACCCGGACACCCCCGTCACGCAGGTGAACGTCCCGAGCGGGAAGGCGGCGTCGACCCCGCGCAGGTTGTTCGCCCGAGCCCCCACCACCTCGATGCGGGCACCGGTCCCCGGGCGGCGTGCCGGCGGCACCGGGATGCGTCGTTCGCCGGACAGGTAGGCACCGGTGAGCGAGCGGCGCGTCAGGCGCCTGAGCCCCTCCACGGAGCCGCTGTGGACGATCTGGCCGCCGTGCTCCCCCGCGCCCGGCCCGATGTCGACGACGTGGTCGGCGGCGTCGATGGTGGCCTCGTCGTGCTCCACGACGATCAGGGTGTTGCCGAGGTCGCGGAGCCGCTCCAGGGTGGTGATGAGGCGCTCGTTGTCGCGCTGGTGGAGCCCGATCGAGGGCTCGTCGAGGACGTAGAGCACCCCGACCAGCCCGGCCCCGATCTGGGTCGCGAGCCGGATCCGTTGCGCCTCGCCGCCCGACAGGGTCGCGCTCGCCCGGTCGAGGGTGAGGTAGTCGAGGCCGACGTCGAGGAGGAAGCGCAGCCGGGCACGGATCTCCTTGAGCACCCGGGCACCGATCAGCTGCTGTCGGTCGGTCAGCTCGAGGTCGGCGACGAAGGCATCCGCCTCGGCCACGGACAGCGCCGTCAGCTCGGCGATGGAACGTCCGCCGAGGGTGACGGCGAGCACGATCGGCTTGAGCCGTCGTCCCTCGCACGCCGGGCAGGGCACCTCCCGCATGTACTGCTCGATCTGCGTGCGGGTGTGGTCGGAGTCGGTCTCGCTGTGCCGTCGTCGCAGCGAGGCCAGCACCCCCTCCACGCGGGCCTTGTAGGACCGTCGGCGGCCGTAGCGGTTCGTGTAGGCGACCTGCACCCGCTCGCCGGTGCCGTGCAGCACCCCGTGACGGACCGCCTCGGGCAGGTCCTGCCAGGGGGTCGCGGGCTCGGCACCGAGGTGTTCGACCGTGGCACGCAGCAGCTGGCGGTAGTAGGAGGACTGGGTGCCGGTCCCCCACGGCAGGATCACGCCGTCCTCGACGGACAGCGACGGGTCACCGAGCACGAGCTCCTCGTCGACCATCAGCTGGGTGCCGAGCCCGGAGCAGGTCTCGCAGGCGCCGTAGGGCGAGTTGAACGAGAAGCTGCGGGGTGCGAGCTGGTCGTAGCTGACCTGGCACCGCGTGCAGGCGAGGTGCTCGGAGAAGACCAGCTGCTCCGGTGCCGGTGCGGGCGCGCCGGCCGCCTCGGCCGCGTCGAGCTCGTCCCGGCTCGGGAGCACCTCGACCATGGCGATGCCCTCGGCCAGCTGCAGGGCGGTCTCGATCGAGTCGGACAGCCGGCGGCGCAGGTCCTCCTTCTGCACCAGGCGATCGACGACCACCTCGATGGTGTGCTTGCGGTTCTTCTCGAGCTTGCCGACCTCGTCCAGGGGCAGGACCTCACCGTCGATGCGCACCCGGGCGAACCCTTGCGTGCGCAGGCGCTGGAAGATCGCCACGTGTTCGCCCTTGCGACCCTGGACCACCGGGGCCAGCACCTGGTAGCGGGTGCCCGAGGGCAGCTCGTGCACCTGGTCGACGATCTGCTCGGCGGTCTGCCGCGCGATGGGCTCCCCACACCGCGGGCAGTGCGGCTGCCCGATGCGGGCGTACAGCAGGCGCAGGTAGTCGTAGATCTCCGTGATGGTGCCCACGGTGGAGCGCGGGTTGCGCGAGGTCGACTTCTGGTCGATCGAGATGGCCGGCGACAGCCCGTCGATGAAGTCGACGTCCGGCTTGTCCATCTGGCCGAGGAACTGGCGCGCGTAGGCGGACAGCGACTCGACGTAGCGGCGTTGGCCCTCCGCGTAGATCGTGTCGAAGGCGAGGCTGGACTTGCCCGAGCCCGACAGCCCCGTGAAGACGATGAGCGCGTCGCGTGGCAGGTCGAGATCGACGTCCTTGAGGTTGTGCTCGCGGGCACCTCGGACCGTGATGCGGTCGCGCTGGACCGTGTGGTCCGTGGAAGCGGCGCTGGACACGGTGGACTCCGACAGC
Organism: Nitriliruptoraceae bacterium; assembly: GCA_047921175.1. Classification (GTDB taxonomy): domain Bacteria; phylum Actinomycetota; class Nitriliruptoria; order Nitriliruptorales; family Nitriliruptoraceae; genus T1Sed10-7. Next base: position 28,397 of record JBLRWQ010000009.1, read on the forward strand.
AGGCGGGCGTGCCCTCGCGGCGGCGGGCAGCGGGACGGGGAGACGGTGCCGACCACGAGGCTACCGAGGTGGTCCGTCCCGTCCCGGCCCGTGGATGGGTCGAACCCCCTCCACGAGGCGCCGGGCACCTCTATGCTCGCCCAGCAACCGCACCCCGCACCCCCCAGCGACGCGGTGCCGCGCCCGACCCCGTCCACCCGCCCCCCCGAGCAAGCGAGCCCGCCGTGCGTGTCGCCTTCTACAGCGCCAAGTCCTACGACCGGACCTCCTTCGAGGAGACGAACGCCGAGTACGGGCACGACATCGACTTCCTCGAGGCCCGGCTGCAGGCCAACACCGCGGCGCTGGCCGAGGGCCACGAGGTGGTCTGCGCCTTCGTGAACGACCGCATGGACGCGGAGACGATCCACCTGCTCGCCGACGCCGGGACCGAGCTGCTGGCACTGCGCTCCGCGGGCTTCAACCACGTCGACATGGATGCGGCCGCGGAGCGGGGCGTCACCGTGGTCCGTGTGCCGGCCTACTCCCCGTACGCCGTGGCCGAACACACCGTCGGGCTGATGCTGGCCGTCGACCGCCGCCTGCACCGCGCCTACAACCGCGTGCGTGACGGCAACTTCTCGCTGGAGGGCCTGCTCGGGTTCGACCTGCGCTCCAAGCGGGTCGGCATCATCGGCACGGGCCGGATCGGGCAGATCACCGCCCGGATCCTGCGCGGGTTCGGCTGCTCGCTGCGGGCCTACGACCCGTACCCGAACGACGAGGTGCGCGACTACGGGGTCCGCTACGTCGACCTCGACACCCTGTTCGCCGAGTGCGACGTCATCTCGCTGCACTGCCCGCTCACCCCCGACACCCACCACATCATCAACGCCGAGTCCATCGCCAAGATGAAGGACGGCGTGATGATCGTGAACACCTCGCGTGGTCCGCTGCTGGACACCGTCGCGGCGATCGAGGGGTTGAAGTCGGGCAAGATCGGCAACCTCGCCCTCGACGTCTACGAGGAGGAGGGTGACCTGTTCTTCGAGGACCTGTCCGACCAGGTCATCACCGACGACGTGTTCTCCCGCCTGCTCACCTTCCCGAACGTGCTCATCACCGCGCACCAGGCGTTCTTCACCCGCGAGGCGCTGGCCAACATCGCGCAGACCACCCTGGCGAACATCTCGGCCTTCGCGGACGGGAAGCTGTCCGGGAACGAACTGACCCCGAAGGAGCTCGTCGCCGCGTCGAAGGAGCGGCGCGAGGCCGCTGCCTCCCCCGACGCCCACGACGAGGGCTGAGCGTGCACGACCCGGGACACGTCGAACCCGGCGGCCCCTGGCTGGACCGCATCGACGGCGCCCTGCTCGTCCGCAAGCTCTCGGTCAGCACGATGGACAACAACGTCTACCTGCTGGCCGACACCGAGCGGCGCGAGGCCCTCCTGGTCGATGCCGCCGACGACGCACCGCGGCTGCTGGCTGCTGCCGACGGCTTCGAGCTGCTCGCCGCGGTCCAGACCCACGGGCACTGGGACCACGTGCGTGCCTGGGCACCGCTGACGGCGGCCGGCGTCGAGGTCTGGGGGCATCCGGACGACGCGCCGCTGTTCCCCCGGCCCGTCGACCGTGCGCTCCACGACGGTGACGTGCTCACCGTCGGACAGCTCGAGGTGGAGGTCCTGCACGTCCCGGGACACACCCCCGGCTCGTTGTGCTTCCTGGTCGGGGGCGCCACCCGCAGCTACCTGGTGAGCGGTGACACCCTGTTCCCCGGCGGCCACGGCCGCACCGAGACCGAGGCCGACCACCAACGCATCATGGACGGCCTCGAGGGGCAGGTCTTCGACCGTCTGGCCGATGACACGCTGGTCCTCCCCGGACACGGGGACGACACGACGATCGGCCGGGAACGCCCCTACCTGGCCGAGTGGCGGGCGCGCGGCTGGTGAGGCCTGCGGCTGCGGCCCCGCGCCGCGCGCCGGGCGGCTGGCGTCAGGGCAGGAACGGTGGCGCGCTCGCGACGCCGATCGCGGCGAGGATGAAGACGAGCGCCCCGATCAGGCCACGACCCGCGGTGCGATGCGCCTCCACCGCCATCTGGGTGCGCTTGGCACGCGCCAGCAGCGCGTGGCCGACGCCGAGCGAGGCCAGCGCCAGCGCCGGATGCAGGTAGGCGATCTCCGGCCGCTCGTTCCAGTAGCCGCCGACGACGTAGAGCACGATGCCGACGGTGACGAGGATGTCCAACAGGACCATCGCGAGGCTGTACGGCCCGGGCCGGAACTCCGAGGCGTCCTTCGCGGAGCGGAACGCGATCAGCGCGGTCCCGAGCACGACGACGGACACCAGGTACCCGAGCCAGGGATGCACGGCGGCGAGCGTTGCGGTCACGATGGTGGTCCTGGGTCCGGTGATGGTCGGGACCCTGCGAGCCTAGCGAGATGCCCCGGGGTCATCGGCTCAGGGCCCGCCGCAGCGTCCACGAGCCGAGCGCCAGCAGGACGACCGCGAAGGCCGCCAGGGCCGTGAGCTGCGGGACGATGTCGACGATCGTCCCGTCGCGACGGACCAGCTCGGCCATGGCCTCGTTCGCCCAGGCGTGCGGCGTGATGCGGGCGATGCGGGCGATGGTCGCCGGGTAGAGCTCGATGGGGACCATCGATCCCCCGAGTGCGGCCATCCCGAGCCCGAGTCCGATGCCCACACCACCGGCCTGGCTGTCGTTGGAGAACACCGAGCCGACCACCATCGCCGCGGCGGCAGCCACGAGACAGAACAGCAGCACCACCGCCGAGGTGGCGAGCGGGTCACCCCAGTTGACGTCGAACGCCACCCGGGTGACCACGATGATGTACAGGGCCTGGAACAGGGCGATCGCGAGCCGGCCACCCGCGGTCCCGACCAGCACGGTGGTGACGCTCGTGGGGGTGGCCAGCATGCGGCGGGCGACGCCGTACCGGCGGGTCTGGATCAGGGCACCGCTGCCGGTGAGCGAGGTCAGGAAGGTGAAGAGGAACAGCTGGCTGGACGCGCCGAGGTCGAACTGCCCGAGCCCGGCGAACTCCTCCGCCAGCTCGTCCACCCCGACCGAGGTGGCGGTCACCTCGATGCGGGCGGTGGACGCGGCGAGGTCCTGCGCGGCCTCCCGCAGCGCCGACAGCTCACCGGGCTCCTGCCCCACCCGCGTGCGCGCGTCGGCGAGCAGCAGGGCGGCCATCCCGGGCTGGGCCTGTTCGGCCAGCACCGCGCTGACGAGCGCCTGCAACGAGGCCGCGTTCGCGTCGGGTCGGCCGATGAACACCACCTCGATCGGCGCGACCTCCGTCAGCGCCGCCCCGTAGCCGGCCGGGACGACGATGCCGGCGCTGATGCGGCCCCGGTCGACGTCGTCGGCGAGGGCAGCGGCGTCGTCGAAGTCGGTCACGGCGATACCGGCGACGGCGTCGAGTTCCGCCCGGAACTCGCTCGTCGCCGCGTCGGTGGCCTCACCCACGAAGCCGAGACGGGTCTCCTGCCCACCGGCGAACTGGGCGCCGATGAAGATGACCAGCAGCAGCGGGAAGAGGAACACGAAGAACAGGTTGGACCGGTCCCGCAGCAGGCGGGTGAGCTCCACACGGACGAGCGCAGCGACCTTCACCATGTCGTCCTCCTGCGCTGGAGCACCAGCGCGGGCACGGCCGCGGCGACGCCGAAGGCGACGATCGCCGCCGCCGCGGGCAGCACCACCGCCCAGCGACCGCTGACCGACAGCTCCGTCATCCCGCGCAGGAACCAGCCGTGGGGTGAGATCGAGGTCAGGATCCGGATCACGCCCGCGTCGCTCGCGATGGGCACGAACACCCCACCCGAGAGCCCGAGCACGACCGCAACCACGGACTGGTAGTTGCCGGCCTGTTCGGCGGTCCGCGCGAACTGGCCCACGAGCGCCATCACGCCCATGGCGGCGAGCACGAGCGCGAGCAGCAGGATCGCGACCCCCAGCGGCGGGCCGAAGCTGGCGCCGAGCACGTAGGTGGAGGCGAGGCTGAGCACCGTCACCGAGGTCATCCCGAGCAGGAAGGCGCCCGCCACCTTGGCGAGCTGGATCGCCCCCGGCGGGATCGGTGCCGCCTGCAGGCGCGCCAGGGTGCCCTGGTCGCGTTCCTCGAGCAGGCCGGTGATGCCGTACTGGACCACGAAGAAGACGAAGAACGCCGCCATCCCGGCGGCCAGGTAGCTGACCGCATCGAGCGGCTGGCCCTCCCCACCCTCCTCGGGCCGCAGCGTCACGAGCTCCTCGACGCCGGCTGCCGCCTCGGCCACCGCAGTCAGCAGCGCCGGGTCCGGCGGGCCCCCGGCCCCGAGCTCCACGCCGATCGCGAGGCCGACCTGCTCGATGCGTCGGGCGTAGGCCTCCGCCACCCCTCGCGCGATCTCCCCGGGCAGGGTCCGCCCGGCGGCGACGAGGACATCGATGCGGGCCTCCTGCCCGGCGGTGGCCGCCTCGGAGAAGCCCGCGGGCAGGATCCAGGCAGCCTCGAGCGAGCCCTCCTCGAGCTGCGCCCGGGCCGCTGCCTCGTCGAGCACGACCGTGTCGGCCAGGACCCCGGCCGCCACCAGCGACGGCACGACCCCCTCGACGAAGCCGTCGGCGACCGGACCCCCGTCCAGGTCGACGACACCCGCGCGGACCTCCAGCTCACCCATGTCCGGGAAGATGCTGGAGAACAGGAAGGTCAGGCCGAGCGGGACGACGAAGGCGAACAGCCACACGCTCTTGTCGCGCATCCGGAGCGTGAGGTCCTTGCGCAGGATCGTCCAGGCACCACGCACCATGTCAGTCCCTCAACGCGCGGCCGGTGAGATGCAGGAAGACGTCCTCGAGGTCCGGCTCGCGGACCTCGACGCCGTCCACGCTGGCACCGGTCCCGGTGACGGCGGTCAGCAACGCCGGCAGGCGGCTCGCTGCCCCGTCCAGCAGACAGACGACCTCGGTCTCCTCCGCATCGGCGGCGACCACGCCCTCGACCGCCCCGCATGCGGCTGCCGCGGCCTCGAGGTCGCCCACGACGTGGAGGCGGACGACGTCCTGCTCCCCGATCCGGGCGATCAACTCCCGTCGCGTGCCCTCGTCGACGATCCGCCCCTGGTCGACGATGGCGATGCGCTGGCAGAGCCGCTCCGCCTCTTCCATGTAGTGGGTCGTGTAGAGGACGGCGAGCCCCTCGGTGGCGAGCGACTCCACCGACTCGAGGATCGCGTTGCGGGACTGCGGGTCGACGCCCACGGTCGGCTCGTCGAGGATCAGCAGCTTGGGCTCGTGCAGCAGCCCGATGCCGATGTTGAGCCGTCGCTTCATCCCGCCGGAGAAGGTCCCGGCCCGGTCGTCCGCCCGGTCCGCCAACCCGATCACCTCGAGCACCGCGTCGCTCCGCCGTTGGAGGTCGGCGCGGGAGAGTCCCTGCAGGCGGGCGAAGAAGTGCAGGTTCTCCCGGGCGGTCAGATCGGGGTAGATCGCCAGATCCTGTGGCACGAGCCCCACGGCGGCCTTGGCCGTCAGCGCCCGGGGCGTCATGCGCTCCCCCAGGACGGTGATCTCGCCCGCGTCCGGGGCCAGCAACCCGGCGATCATGGAGATCGAGGTGGTCTTGCCCGCGCCGTTGGGGCCGAGGAGACCGTAGGTCTCGCCCGGTGCGATCTCGAAGCCGACGTCGACCACGGCGTGGATATCGCCGAAGCGCTTCTCGAGCCCGAGGCAGCGCAGCACCGGTTCCATCGACGCTCCTAGCGGTCGGAGACGGGAGCAGACCATCGCGACCGGCGGCGTCCGGCCTCGACGCTAGACGCTAGTTGAGCCACGTAGGGACCGCTGTCCCCTGTTGGTCGGGACCTCCGGCTCGGGCTGCGGCGGACCGAACACGCCGCGGTGCGGCTCACACCCCGGCGGCCCGCATCCCCTTGAGCTCCTTGCGGAGCTCGGCGATCTCGTCACGCAGCCGGGCGGCGTACTCGAAGCGCAGCTCCCCGGCCGCAGCGTGCATCTCCTCCTCGAGCCGCTGGATCAGGGCGCCGAGCTCCTCGGTGGGCAGCTCCTCCGCGCCGTCGGTCGGGCTGTCGCCCGGAGCCTCGACGGGCTGGTAGTCCTGCCCGAGTTCCTCGGCGCGGACCGCGGCGATGATGTCGCCGACCCGCTTGCGGATCGTCTGCGGATCGATGCCGTGCTCGGCGTTGTAGGCCAGCTGCTTGTCCCGCCGGCGCTCGGTCTCCTCGAGCGCGAACCGCATCGAGTCGGTGACGTGGTCGGCGTACATCACCACCTCACCGTCGACGTTGCGCGCGGCCCGCCCGATGGTCTGGATCAGCGAGGTCGAGGAGCGCAGGAACCCCTCCTTGTCCGCATCCAGGATCGCGACCAGGGAGACCTCGGGCAGGTCGAGGCCCTCACGCAGCAGGTTGATGCCGACCAGCACGTCGAACTCGCCCACGCGCAGGCTGCGCAGGATCTCGACCCGCTCGACGGTGTTGATGTCGGAGTGCAGGTACCGGACCCGGATGCCGTTCTCGAGCAGGTAGTCGGTCAGGTCCTCCGCCATCTTCTTCGTCAGCGTGGTGACGAGCACGCGCTGCCCGGCCTCGGTCCGCCGTCGGACCTGCTCCATGAGGTCGTCGATCTGCCCGGTGGTGGGCTTGACCACCACATGCGGGTCCACCAGCCCGGTGGGCCGGATGATCTGCTCCACGACCGAGTCGGACTCACGCCGCTCGTAGGGACCTGGGGTGGCGGACAGGAACAGCCGCTGCCCGATCCGCACCAGGAACTCGTCGAAGGTCAACGGTCGGTTGTCGCGCGCCGACGGCAGGCGGAACCCGTGCTCCACCAGGTTGTCCTTGCGGGACCGATCCCCCTCGTACATCCCCCCGACCTGCGGCACGGTGACGTGGGACTCGTCGAGGAAGACCACGAGGTCGTCGGGGAAGTAGTCCAGCAGGGTGTAGGGCGCCTCGCCCGGCGCGCGGCCGTCGAAGTGGCGCGAGTAGTTCTCGATCCCGTTGCAGCTGCCGACCTCGCGGATCATCTCGAGGTCGTGGTTGGTGCGCATCTTCAACCGCTGCGCCTCCAGCAGCTTGCCTTCGGCCTCGAAGGTGGACAGCCGCTCCTCGAGCTCCGCCTCGATCGAGGTCAGCGCCCGCTCCAGGGCCTGTTGGGACGACACGTAGTGGGAGGCAGGGAAGACCAGCGCCGAGGGGACGGGCCGGCCGACCTCGCCGGTGAGCGGGTCGACCCGGACGATCCGCTCCACCTCGTCACCGAAGAACTCGACCCGAAGCGCCCGCTCGTCGTCGGCGGGGAAGACCTCGAGGGTGTCCCCCCGGACGCGGAAGGTCCCCCGGACCAGGGTGAGGTCGTTGCGGCTGTACTGCAGCGCGACGAGCTTGCGGATCGCCGCGTCGAGCCCGACCTCCTCCCCGGTCTCGAGCACCAGGACGTGGTCGGTGTACTCGTAGGGGGAGCCGAGGCCGTAGATGCACGACACCGAGGCCACCACGACCACGTCACGCCGCGACAGCAGCGCCATCGTGGCCCGGTGGCGGAGCCGGTCGATCTCCTCGTTGATCGAGGAGTCCTTCTCGATGTAGGTGTCGCTGGAGGCGATGTAGGCCTCCGGCTGGTAGTAGTCGTAGTAGGAGACGAAGTACTCCACCGCGTTGTCGGGCAGGAACTCCCGGAACTCGTTCGCCAGCTGCGCGGCGAGGGTCTTGTTGGGGGCCATCACCAGGCACGGGCGCTGCAGCCGTTCCAGCACCTTCGCTGCGGTGTAGGTCTTGCCCGTCCCGGTGGCACCCAGCAGGGTCACCGCCCGTTCCCCGGCCTCGAACGCCGCCGTGATCGCCTCGATGGCGGCCGGTTGGTCACCCGAGGGCTCGAAGTCGCTGACGACCCGCAGAGGGATGTCCCGTCGCACGTGCCGGTGCAGCTCGGCACGGGCTGCGGCCGGGTCGTCGATCGGGCTCGGGCGCGTCTCGGCGCCGGCCGGAGGGGGCGGGGTCGCGGGCATGCGAGGACCGTACCGCGCACCAGCGACGCGCCGACGGCCTAGCGTGCGAGCCGACGCCGGAGCCGGACGGTTCCGCTTCCCTACCGTGCCGACCTGTGACCCGGAGGCCGACCGTCGTGCAAGCGCTCCTCGCCGCGCTCCCGATCCTGCTCGTGCTGGCCCTGATGCTGGGGCTCGGCTGGCCGGCCTCCCGGGCCGGGATCGCCGGCGCCGCGCTGGCGTTGCTGGTCGCGCTGGTCGGCTTCGGTTTCGGCACGGACGTGCTCGCCGACGTCGGTATCGGTGGCGGGCTGCTCGGTGTGGTGGCGGAGGCCACCTGGACCTCGGCCACGATCCTGTGGATCATCCTGCCCGCGCTCGCGATCTACCACCTGCAGGTCGCCACCGGCGGCACCGACGTGCTGCGGGTCGCGCTGGGCAGGCTCTCGGACGATCCGCGCATCATGGCGCTGCTGATCGCGTGGTTCTTCACCCTGTTCCTGGAGGGTGGCGCGGGGTTCGGCTCGCCCGTCGCGCTCGCAGCCCCGTTCCTGGTCGGGGTCGGCTACAAGCCACTCACCGCGGTGGTCATCGCGATGATCGGCAACGCCGTCGGGGTCTCCTTCGGGGCGATCGGGACCCCGGTCGTGCCGATGGTCGCCGCGACCGGCCTGGAGCCGCTGGAGCTCGCCGGCGCCAGCGCGACCTACCACCTCGCGTTCGGGCTGCTGCCCCTGATCTTCATGATGTACCTGGCCTCGAAGGGGACCGGGACCCGGATGGTCGGTGCCATCTGGGGCTGGACCCTGCTCGCCGGTGCGGCCTTCCTCGTGCCGATGTGGCTGATCGCGACCTTCGTCGGCCCCGAGCTGCCCACGCTCGGCGGGGCGCTGGTGGGCATGGGCATCTTCGTGGCCGTCCTGCTCCTCGTCCGCCGAGGTGACGACGACCCCGGGGACGTGCGCGCGACGGTCGACGCGGCAGGAGCCGCGGACGGCGCTGCCGACGGGGATGGCGACGGCGAGGCGGACGGCGAGGCGGACGGCGAGCCCCTCCCCGACCCGGACGAGGTCCCCACCGACGTCGCGGCCCTGCTCCGTGCCGGCTCGCCGTACCTCATCCTCATCAGCCTGGTGCTGGTCACCCGCTTGGTGCCGGCGGTGGCCGACGCGCTGGCCCTGGTCGAGCTGGACTGGACCCTGGACGGGGGCTTCAGCGGCGGGATCGTGCTGCTGACCCATCCGGGCACGCTGCTGGTGGTCTCGTTCCTGCTCGGTGCCGTGGTGCAGGGCGCGCTCGGTCGGACGGCTGCGGGCGCGGTCCGGACCACCCTCAAGCAGCTCATCCCGGTGACCATCGCGCTGCTGGCGATGCTGCTGCTGGCGCGGTTGATGGTCCGATCCGGGATGACCGAGGCGCTCGCGGAAGCCGCCGCCGGCTCGGCCGCGTCGATCTGGCCGGTGCTGGCCCCGCTGGTCGGGGTGCTGGGCACGTTCGTCACCGGGTCGGGGACCGCGTCGAACGTGCTGTTCACCGACCTGCAGCTCGCCACCGCGGAGCAGCTCGGCTACGACCCCCTGCCGCTGCTCGGTGCGCAGAACTTCGGCGCGTCGGTCGGCAACCAGATCGCGCCGCACAACATCGTCGCCGGCGGTGCGACGGTCGGCCTCACCGGTGGCGAGGCGGACGTGATGCGGCGCACGATCGGGATCGCGCTCGTCTACGGCCTGCTCGGCGGTCTCCTCGCGCTGCTGCTCGTCGGCTGACGCCGCGCGCCCCCGGTGCGGTGTCAGCCTCGCGTCCGGGCCTCCGCCACCAGCTCGGCATGCAGCGTGTCGACCTGCGCCGCGAGCGCCGCGACATCGCCGTTGTTGTCCAGCACGTGCGTGGCCACCGCGCGCCGCGCGGCGTCGTCGGCCTGGACCGCGATCCGAGCTCGGGCGTCGTGCTCGGGGAGACCGCGTCCGTCCACCAGGCGGCGGATCCGTTCCTCCGCATCCACCTCGACCACCACGACCACGTCGAACCGGCTCGCCTGGTCGGTCTCGACCAGCAGCGGGTGGTCGACGACGATCAGCTGCGGCTCGTCACCGCGGCGATCCTGGATCAGCTCCTGGATGCGTTCCACGATGCGGGCCGCGACCCGGGGGTGCGTGATGCGGTCGAGGTCGTGGCGGGCCGTGTCGTCGGTGAACACCACGGCCGCGAGTGCCGGTCGGTCGAGGCTGCCGTCGGGGTGCAGCACCTCGGGCCCGAAGCGTTGCGCGATCTCCTCCAGCGCAGGTTGGCCCGGTTCCACGATCTCGCGTGCCACGCCGTCGACGTCGAGCACGTCGCACCCCAGGGCCGCGAGGCGGGCCGCGGCGGTGGACTTGCCGGAGCCGATGCCACCGGTCAGGCCGATCAGGAACATGCTGCCTCCACACCTGGCGTGCCGCGCTCCCGGATCGGCCCGGGACCGCCCGCGGCGATGGTCCCGGACATGGCAGCGCCCCGGTGTTCCCACCGGGGCGCGACCGGATGGTGCCGGCAGGCTAGGCCTGCTCGTCCTCGTCCGCAGCAGGGGCCTCCTCGGCGACCGGCGTGGCCTCCGGCTCCGGCTCTGGCTCCGGCTCCGGCTCCCCGGCAGCTGCCTCCTCGGGCAGCTCCGCCTCCGCCAGCGCGATCTCCTCCGGGGTCATCGAGCTCTCCTCGCGACCGAACCCGGCCTGGGCGAAGGCTGCGGCCAGCGTGCCGCCCCCTGCGCCGCTGTCATCGCCGGAGGAGTACGCGGTCTCCACCGCCGGACCGTCGTCGTAGCGGTCGTCGGCCGCTGCGGCGGTCGGCGCCTGCGCCTGCTTGAGCGACAGGGAGATGCGCCGCCGGACCGTGTCGATGTCGATGACCTTGACCTCGATCTTGTCGCCGACGTTGACCACCGCCTCCGGGACCTCCACGTGCCGCTCGGCCAGCTCGGAGATGTGGATCAGGCCCTCGATGCCGTCCGCGACCTTCACGAAGGAGCCGAAGGGCACCAGCTTGGTGACCTCACCCTCGACGAGCTCGCCGACCGCGTGCTCACGGGCGAACTTCTGCCACGGGTCCTCCTGGGTGGCCTTGAGCGACAGCGACACGCGCTCGCGGTCCAGGTCCACGTCCAGCACCTCGACCTCGACCTCGTCGCCGACCTCGACGACCTCGCTCGGGTGGTCGATGTGCTTCCAGGACAGCTCGGAGACGTGCACGAGCCCGTCGACGCCCCCGAGGTCGACGAAGGCTCCGAAGTTGACGATGGAGGACACGACCCCGGCCCGGATCTCGCCCTTCTGCAGCGAGGTCAGGAAGTCGTTGCGGAACTCCGACTGGGTCTCCTCGAGGAACTTCCGGCGGGACAGGACCACGTTGTTGCGGTTCTTGTCCAGCTCGATGATCTTGCACTCGAGCGTCTCGCCGACGTAGGGCTGCAGGTCGCGGACGCGCCGCATCTCGACCAGGGAGGCGGGCAGGAAGCCGCGCAGCCCGATGTCGAGGATGAGCCCACCCTTGACCACCTCGATGACCGAGCCCTGCACGGTCTTGTCCTGGGTGTAGATCTGCTCGATCGTGCCCCAGGCGCGCTCGTACTGGGCGCGCTTCTTGGACAGGACGAGGCGGCCCTCCTCGTCCTCCTTCTTCATGACCAGGGCCTCGACGACGTCGCCGACGGCCACGATCTCGTTGGGGTCCACGTCGAGCTTGATGGACAGCTCACGGGCGGGGATCACGCCCTCGGACTTCCAGCCGATGTCGAGCAGGACCTCGTCGGGGTCGACCTTGACGACCACCCCCTCGATGATCTTGCCGTCCTCCATCGCGGTGACGGTGCCTTCGAGGGCGGCTTCGAACTCCTCGTCGCTGAGGTCGTGGTCGACGATGCTCTCGCCCGTGGAGGTCATGGACCCGCCGGGGTCCTGGGCGATGACGAGCGGCTCGCTGGCATCGGGCGCCGGCGCGGCCGTGGGGGTCTGGTCGGGGGTCGGGGTCTCGGACATCGGGGTCGGGTCTCTTCGGTCAGGGATCGGGGGACAGGGTGCGACCGGCGCCGGGATGGGTCGGGTCGCTCGCCAGCCGACCTCGGCAACCGCGTGCACGTCCGCGCGGTCCGCTCGGGTCGGTGCCAGGAACGGACACGTGGTGCGTTCCGCAGGCAGGAGGCAGCGTCCCTTGGGGGCGCCGGTGCCGGATAGGGTCGCAGCAGCCTGCCACGGTGTCAACGTGGCGGCACCGGTCCGCGCGGCGCGGCCGCGCCGGGGGGCGGGCAGGAGGTGACCGTGCTGAACGACCCGCCACCGTCGACAGCGGCGATCGGCCCCGGCCTGCTCCGCCATGAGGACGGCCGCGCCCGGTGCTGGTGGTGCGGTAGCGACCCCCTCTACGTGGCCTACCACGACCAGGAATGGGGCCGGCCGGTCCGGGAGGAGCGGCTGCTGTTCGAGAAGCTCTGCCTCGAGGCGTTCCAGTCGGGCCTGTCGTGGTTGACGATCCTGCGCAAGCGTGCGGCCTTCCGGGTGGCCTTCGCCGGCTTCGATGCGCAGGCCGTGGCCCGCTTCGGTGCGAGCGACGTCGACCGACTGCTCACGGATGTCTCGATCGTCCGCAACCGCGCCAAGATCGAGGCCACGATCCTGAACGCCCAGGCGCTGTGCCGGCTGTGGGACCGTGGCGAGACCCTCCGCGAGCTGGCCTGGGACGCCGCTTCGCCCGGGCCGCGCCCACGCTCCCCCGAGGCCGTACCCGCGCACACCCCGGCTTCCGGCGGCCTCGCGCGCCGCCTCAAGGAACGGGGGTTCCGGTTCGTGGGGCCGACCACGGCGTACGCCTTCCTCCAGGCGATGGGCCTCGTGGACGACCATCTGGACGGCTGCAGCGTCCCGGTGGGGTCGACGGGTCCCGGCGCCGAGGTCCCCTGGGTGTGTGACTAGGGCCGGAGGGCCGTTGGCCATGCGCGCCCGGGCCACCTAGCGTCGGTGACGCACCCGGAGACGTACGGTGACCGGTCCCACACCTGCCGGTCCCCGGTGGTGGGCCGGGTCCGAGGACGGATGGTGCAGATGGCAGCTCCTGGGCACAGGGTCCAGTTGCGGTCGTCACGAGCGAGCACGAGCCCGCCGGCCTCGCCTGCTTCGATCGGGAGCGACGCTGGCACGCCCCGATCCCGTCCTGTCGTGGCGTGGCAGGACCGGGGTGCACCCCTGTGGTGGTCCCCGCCAGCACCGAGACCCCCTGTCCCTGCGAGGAAGGAACGACGATGGTGATCGAGGACGAGTTGCTCGCACGCGCCGACGAGATCGCGGCGCGCGAGCACCGAGGTCAGGTCGACAAGGCCGGCGACCCGTACATCGACCTGCTCCGCCGCATCGCCCGCCGGGTCGCCGAGGCCGGCGGCTCCGTCGAGCAGCAGGCCGCGGCGCTGCTGCACGACGTGCTCGACGACTCCGCCACCACCGTCGACGACCTCCGCGACCAGGGCATGCCCGAGCTGGTCCAACGGCTCGTCGCCGCCCTGACCAAGGTGGAGGGCGAGGACTACGACCAGGCCGTGCGTCGGGCGGCGGCGGACCCGCTGGCTCGCCTGATCAAGCGCTGCGACCTCGAGGAGAAGTCCGATCCGGACCGGCTCGCGCGGCTGAGCGGCCCGACCCGCCACCACCTGGAGGAGAAGTACCACCGTGCCTTCCGCGTCCTCGACCAGGCGGAGGAGGCGACCGTCTGAGACCGGTCGCTGCGACCGCCCCCACCGCCCGACCGACAGCCGTGAGGACTCCGCCCGGTCCGCCGTCCGGGCGCCCTCGCGGCGCCGGGCAGGGTGCACCCGGATGGCTGCGGTAGCGTGACCGGTCCGTCCCTGCCGCCGATCCGGAGGACGCCGTGCCCCGTGGTCCACGCCGCCTGCGCCGGCGGAGGCACCTCACCCCCGAACCGCAGCCGGACGGCCTGCCGAAGACCGGACTGTTCAGCGAACCGATCCGGGTCACCCTCCTGGAGTCGCTCGAGCCCGAGACCCTGGACGACGGGACCCGGCGGGTGACCTTCCGCCTCGAGGTCAAGGACGCCGACGGCAAGCGGTGCTCGGACCTCGCGGTCGACGCCCGGGTCGACGGTCCTCACCGCAGTGCGACCGTCCAGGTCACCACCGACCTGTTCGGTCGTGCCCGGATCCGCATGACGGGTCCGCCGGGTCGCTACGAGCTGGAGGTCCTCGAGGTGGCGGCCAAGGCCCTGCGCTGGGCCGCCGACGAGGGTCCACGCCACGTGGCCGCTGACGTCGACTGAGGGTCGCGGGTCACGACCCTCAAGTCGGTCACGTGCGGTGCCGATACCGCGGACAACCGCCGTGGAGGGCCGCTGGCATGGAGACCCGTCGTGACGCCGTGAAGGCCGACCGCTCCGCCCTCGTCGCGGTGTTCGTGGCCGTCCTGCTGGTGGGCCTGCTGGCCTCGATCTCCGTCCCGTCGTTCCTCGGCTAGTCGGCCGCGAACGCGGTCAGGAGCGGGCCCACCTCCCCGGCCGGGACCGGGGGCGACCACAGGTACCCCTACGCGAGGGGGTATCCGAGGTCTCGCAGGGTGTCACGCTGGAGCATCGTCTCGACCCTTCGGCAACCACCCGCAAGCCACGGATGCCCGCGATGCCCTGGATCGCCGCGACGATCGCCTCGGCGTCGGGGTCGTGACCGACAGGCTCGATGAACGACCGGTCGATCTTCAGCCCGTCGAAGAGCAGGGAGCGCAACGGCGCGAGCGCCGACTCGGTGATCTCCAGCCACAGTCGCTCCGGCGCCAGACCGCAGCACTGCAGCGTCGCCGCGACCGTGCCCGGAAAGGTGACGTCCAGCAGCTGCCGTGCGGAGACGTCGACCGAGACGTGCAGGCCGCCCAGGGCTCGGACGACCAGGACGCCAGCTGGCCGCAGGCCTGCTGCAGCACCCATGCACCGATCTCGACGATCGCGCCCGTCTGCTCCGCAGGCGGGATGCACTCCTCCGGGCCGACCCGGCCGTAGTCGGGCTGGGTCCAGCGCAGCAGGGTCTCCAGCCCGACCGCACGCCCGGAGGACAGATCGACCAACGGTTGGAACACCACCTGGAACTGCTCGAGCACCACGGAGGTGGTCAGCTCGTGCTTGAGGGTCAGCCGGCGCTGCTCGCGCTCACGAAGCACCCCATCACGGAGCGCGATCCCTCTCTCCCCACGTCGGGTCTCGGCGAGCGCCACGTCCGCGTCGCGCAGGAGCCCGGTCGCGGTCCGGTCGGCGTCCCTCGTCAACGCGATCCCGATCCTGGCCTTGAGCCGGACCGACCCACCGCCGGCCACCGCGCAGGGCGGGTCGAACACCGACGACAGCTGCCGACCGAACGTCTGGGCTGCCGGCCGGTCCTCCACCCCAGGCAGCAGCACGGCGAACTCATCCCCGCTGGTTCGCGCCACCTTGCCGCGGTCACCGATCAGGTCGTCCAACCTCGCCGCCACCGAGCGCAGAAGCTGGTCACCGACGTGGTGGCCGAACCGGTCGTTGACCCCGGTCATCCCCTCGAGCAGGTTCGGTCAGCACGTCCGACCAGGCCGCGAAGGCTCGGCGCAGGGCGCCGGGACCGATGTGCTGGGTCAGGGTCTCCATGTGGACGTCGCCGCGCGACCCGAGGAAGTTCTCGGTCGTCGGGGTCGTGTAGGCGATGGTGCCGTCCTCGTGTCCTCCACGAAGGCGAGGTGGACGGCGGGCTCACCCGTCTCGTCACGAAGCAGACCGCCCGCGACGTTCCCCACCGCGAGGCTGCCGTCCTTGCGCAGGTACCGCTTCTCGATCTCGAACGACGCCTCCTCACCCGCGCGCACCCGCTGGACGGCCTCGATGGTCGCCCGACGATCGACCGGGCGAACCGCTCCCCGTCGACCCGGCCGCGCTCACGACCACACCCCTGCCGCTGCCCCTCGATGAGCGCGACGAGCAGCTCACGTCCGTCCACCTGGACAGGGCCGACGGCGAGACGGGCCTGCTGTCGGCCTCCTGATGCCGACGTCAGCGTGATCGACGTGCGACCCGGACCAGGCCGGTCCGGCCCCGACCTGAACCCGCTTGTGCGCATCGTGCAGACGATCACGGCCCACCATGCCCGCCTTCGACGAGGTGCCGGCGACCGATACGGCCACCTGCGCGGAACCTCGACAGGGGACAGCGCGCGCTGTAGGGCCGAGCGACCCCTGGCCTCCGGTCGCGCACGGACGCAACCAGGGTCGGTCGGCCTGATGCTCAGTGCTTCTGGGCGTCGAACCAGGTCACACCGATCGCGCTGTCGACGTCGAGGGGCACCGCGAGCTCGACCACCGAGCTGAGCACCTCCTCGACGAGCGTCCGGGTAGCCGCAACCTCGGCGTCGGCGACCTCGAGGATCACCTCGTCGTGGACCTGGAGCAGCAGCTGCGCACCGAGCACGGAGCGGTCCAGAGCGGCAGCGAGCTCGATCATCGCGAGCTTGATGACGTCCGCGGCGGTGCCCTGGATGGGCGCGTTCAACGCCATGCGCTCCGCCATCTGACGCCGGTTCCGGTCGCCGGAGCGCAGGTCCGGCAGGTAGCGGCGCCGACCGAACAGGGTCGTCGTGTAGCCGTCCCGTGTCGCGGCCGCCACCGCATCGTCGAGGAAACGGCGCACACCGGGGAACCGGGTGAAGTAGGCGTCGACGATGCGTTGGGCCTCGTCGGGACCGATCCCGAGCTGCTGCGCCAGGCCGAAGGCGGTCAGCCCGTACGCCAAGCCGTAGTTCACGGCCTTGGCCCGGTCCCGGAGGGCCCCATCGACCTCGCCGAGCGGCACGTCGAAGACCTTGGCCGCGGTGGTGGCGTGGATGTCCTCCTGCGAGGCGAAGGCCTCCAGCAGCCCCTCGTCCCGCGACAGGTGGGCGAGGATCCGCAGCTCGATCTGGGAGTAGTCGGCCACGAGCAGGCGGTCGAACCCCTCCCCGGGGACGAAGGCCCGCCGGATCTCGCGCCCCTCCGCGCGCCGCACGGGGATGTTCTGCAGGTTCGGGTGGGAGGACGACAGCCGGCCCGTGGCGGCGACCGTCTGCGACAGGGTGGTGTGGATACGCCCGGTGCGGTCATCGATCAACGGGGGCAGCGCGTCCACGTAGGTGCTCAGCAGCTTGGCGACCTCCCGCCATTCGAGGATGGCCGGGACGATCGGGTGGGCGTCGGCCAGGCCGGTCAGCGCCTGCGCATCCGTGGAGTACCCGGTCTTGATGCGGCGCGTCCGAGGCAGGCCGAGCTCCTCGAACAGGACCTGCTGCAGCTGGGGCCCCGAGCCGACGTTGAAGCTGCGTCCGGCGTGATCCTGGACCTCGCGCTCGAGCATCGTCACCCGTGTCGCGAGCCGGTCGTGCAGGTCGGCGAGCACACCGCGGTCGACGGCGATGCCGGTCCGCTCCATGCCCGCCAGCACCGGCGCGAGGGGCAGCTCGATCGTCTCCAGCAAGCCCCGCTGCTCGCGTTCGTCCAGTTCCGCACCGAACTGCACCGCCAGCTGCCAGGTGGCGGCCGCCGAGGCGCCGCGCTCGTGGACCGGCTCCTCGTCGTCGACGGCGAGGCTGAGCTGCCCGCCGGTCCCGCTCCCCGTGGCGTCCGGCTCCAGCGACCGGCCGAGCTCCTCTCGCGCCAGCCGCTCGAGCGTGAAGCTGCGCTGCTCGGGTGCCAGCAGGTACGCGGCGAGCTCGGTATCGAGCCCGACGGCGGCGACCTGCCAGCCTCGGGAGGTCGCCGCGTGGTCGAGACGCTTGCGGTCATGGGTCAGGATCGGGCGAGCCGGATCGGCGAGCGCTGCGGCCAGCGCGTCGCGGTCCGCCGGCGTGAGACGCTGCAGGTCGGCGCTGACCGGCGGCCTGACCCCGTCGGCGAGCGCCACGGCCTGCCAGCGTACGTGCGGCGGGACGCCCTCGGTGATCGCCAGGACCACGAGCGGCCCGTCGAGGCCAGCGAGCCACGCCGGGAGCTGACCCGCGACCAGCGGCTCGGGCGCGACCTCGGGCGGGATCTCCTCGACCGGGCGGTGCGCGCCGAGCAGCGCGGTGGGGAGCCGGTCGTACAGCGCCCGGAACTCCAGCGCGCCGAACAGCTCGCGGACCGCGGCCGGGTCCGGGCTCGGGGCCGCCACGGTGAGCGGATCCAGGTCGAGCTCGAGGTCGCGACGCAGCCGCATGATGTGCCGGTTGGCCAGGACCTGGTCCCGATGCTCGGCCAGCATCGCCGGCACCTTCTTGCCCGGCACCTCATCGAGGCGGGTGTAGATCCCGTCGAGGTCACCGAAACGGGCGAGCAGCTTGGCGGCGGTCTTGTCCCCGACGCCGGGCACGCCCGGCAGGTTGTCTGAGGTATCGCCGCGCATCGCGGCCAGCTCCACGTAGCGCTCGGGCGGGACGCCGTAGCGTTCCTCGACCGCGGCGGGTGTCATCTCCGCGAGCTCCGTGATCCCGCGCAGCGTGTAGAGCACGGTCAGCCGCTCCCCCACCAGCTGCATGGCGTCGCGATCACCG
Source organism: Nitriliruptoraceae bacterium (assembly GCA_047921175.1). Taxonomy (GTDB): domain Bacteria; phylum Actinomycetota; class Nitriliruptoria; order Nitriliruptorales; family Nitriliruptoraceae; genus T1Sed10-7. Next base: position 46,942 of record JBLRWQ010000009.1, read on the forward strand.
GTGACGACGTAGGCGTGCGCGCCGTCCGCCACCAGCTGGGTCGCCAGCGTCGCGAGGACGTCGTCCGCCTCGACGCCCGGCAGCTCGACCACGGGCACGTCGAGGGCCGCGAGCACCTGCTTGATCAGCTCGACCTGCGGGCGGAACCCCTCCGGTGGCTCGGCACGGTTGGCCTTGTAGGCCGGGAACGCCGCCGTGCGCTCCTCGTCCCGACCGCGGTCGAAGGCGACGATGACCGCATCCGGGTCCCGGTCCTCGAGCAGCTTGACCAACATCGAGGTGAAGCCGTAGACCGCGTTGGTGAGCTGCCCCGTCGCGGTGCGCAGCGTGTCCGGCAGGGCGTGGAAGGCCCGGTAGGCCAGGGAGTGCCCGTCCAGCAGGAGCACGGTGCGCGGTGCGGACACGGGGAACTCCTGAGCTCACGCGGGCGTTGACAGCCTACGGTCCGAGCCGGCCGGTGGTCCGACCGACCGTGCGGTGTGGACCGCTCCCGCTCCCGCCCGTTCCAACTGCGAGGTCCCCTGTGCCCAGCTCCCCGAACGTCATCGACGTCGACACCGCCAGCTTCGAGGTCGCGGTGCTCGAGACCTCCCACGAGCGTCCCGTGATCGTGGACTTCTGGGCGGCCTGGTGCGGTCCATGCCGCCAGCTCACCCCGATGCTCGAGCGCCAGGTCGAGGCGGCCGAGGGCCGGGTCCTGCTCGCCAAGGTCGACGTGGACGCGAACCAGACCCTGGCCCAGCGCTACCGGGTGCAGGGCATCCCGCAGGTGGTGGGCTTCCGTGACGGTGTCGCCATCGCCCAGTTCACGGGCGTCCAGCCAGAACCGCGCATCGCCTCCTTCATCGAGGATCTCCTCCCGACGGAGGCGGACCAGGCGGTCGCGCGAGCCCGGGCCTCCACCGGTGCAGCCGCGCTCGAAGAGCTCGAGCGGGCGCTGGAGCTGGATCCGGGCCATCGCGAGGCGGCGATCGGCCTGGCCGAGCACCTCCACAGCGTCGATCCGGAACGGGCCATGTCGCTCCTCACGCCGCACCGACCCGACCCGAAGGCGGAGGCGATCGCGACCCGGATCGAGCTGGCGCGGGAGGGCGGCGACATCACGGCACTGCGCGACCAGGTCGCGCGGGGTGGTGGCGACGGGGCGACGCTGCTCACCCTCGGTCGCGCGTTGGCCGCCGAGGAGGCCTACGACGAGGCACTCGAGCACCTGCTGGCCGCGGTCGCGCTGGGCGGCGAGGTCCGCGAGCCCGCCCGGGAGCAGCTCGTCCGGCTGTTCGCCCTCCTCGGTGAGGGCGACGCGCGCGTCCAGGCCGCCCGTCCGCGCCTGGCACGCGCGCTGTTCTGAGCCGGGCCGGCGTCCGTCGGCCGCCAGCCGCTGGCGGCGGACGGTGACCGGACGATCACCTCGGTGAAACGTCGCGGCAACGCGGGCTCCGTAGGTTGCACCGTGTCATCCGCCAGTGACACCGACGGGGTCTCCAGGTCCCGTCACCGGATCCCGGGCGGGCTTCCACCCTCTCCCTCTCCCGCCGGTCGTCCCGCCCGGGATCCCTCCCTCACCTGGATCGCTCAGGCGTCGAACCGCTCGATGACCTGCTCGGCGACCTGCCGCATCGTCAGGCGCCGCTCCATCGCCTGACGCTGGATGAAGCGGAACGCGTCCGCCTCGCTCAGGCCCTCACGCTCCTGGAGCAGGCCCTTGGCCCGCTCGACCAGCTTGCGGGCCTCGAGGCGGCCCTGGAGGTCGTCGACCTCCCGCTCGAGCCCGGACAGGTCGCGGAACCGGCCGGCGGCGATCTCCACGGCCGGGAGCAGGTCGTGCTTCTGGAACGGCTTGACGAGGTACGCCATGGCACCCGCCCGCCGGGCCTGCTCGACCAGGTCGCGTTGGCTGAACGCGGTCAGCATCAGGATGGCGGCGAGGCGCTCCTTGGCGATCTCCTCGGCGGCCTGGATGCCGTCCATCACCGGCATCTTGACGTCCAGGATGACCAGGTCGGGTCGCAGCTCCCGGGTGAGCCGAACGGCGGAGGCGCCGTCGGCCACCTCGGCGACGACCTCGAAGCCCTCCTCCTGGAGCATCTCCTTGAGGTCGAGCCGGATCAGCGCCTCGTCCTCGGCGATCAGGACCCGGGTGGGTGTGTCGCGCTCGTCGGCGCCTGTGGCCCGGGGTGCGTCGGCGTCGCTCACGAGGGGCTCCTGTGGTGGTCCGTCAGCTCCTGCAGCCGGTCGAGGAGCCGGTCCTGCTGGGCGAGCAGGTCGCTGATGTCCTGACGGGTCGCGTCGAGCAGGCGTCGGTGTCGGTCGAGGTCGGATGTCGCTGCCCTGGCGTCCCGAGCGGCGGGGGCGTGGCCCGCGACCACGGCCTCGGTCGTGGCAGCGTCCGCGACCCCGCCAAGGTGATCGACCTGCGCGGTCAGCTCCCGCTCGGTCGCTCTGGCCCGCTCCAGATCGGTACGGAGCCGCTGCAACCGGCGGCGGGTGCGCTCGAGCTGTCTGGCCTGGGACGTGGTGGTCGCCTTCGTTCCGGTCGGTGGGCAGGGCATGCACGGGACGTCGCACCGTGCGACGACCCACGCTAGCGGCGGCACGGATCGCGGGCCAACCAGCGGTGCCGCCGTGGTGGTACCCCCGGTGGGACTCGAACCCACAAGCCCGCAAGGGCAGACGATTTTGAGTCGTCCCTGTATGCCAGTTCCAGCACGGGGGCGGGGATGGATGGCGGGGCCGATGACCCCGCCGCAGCCTACCGACCGCAGGCCGGGCAGGGGTCGTGCAGGGGGTCGTGTGCCGACGCGCGGACGGGACCCGGCTCGCGGGTCCGGCCGCGGCAGGTTAGGGTCCTGCCAACCAGCGCGAGCGCGCCACAGCTCGTCGGTCGGCCCTGCACGGGCCCGTTCCGCTCCGGTAGGGCAGCCGGGACCCCGCACCTCGGCGCGCAGCAACCACCCGATGCCGAGTCCCTGTGGAGGTCCTGACCTGTGGCGTTCTTCACGGACTACCTCGCCGATCCACGGACGCGAGCCGACCTGCTGGACCAGACGCTCGAACACATCGTGCTCACCGCGGTCCCGGTGCTCATCGCGGTGGTGATCGGGCTCCTGCTCGGGATCGTCGCGCACCGATCCGCGCGCCTGCGCTCCCCCATCCTCGGCCTCGTCTCCACCTTCCTGACGATCCCGTCGCTGGCGCTGTTCGCGCTGCTCATCCCCTTCGTGGGCATCGGCGCGACCGCACCGATCATCGCGCTGACGCTGTACGCGCTGCTGCCGATCGTGCGCAACACCGTGTCCGGGCTGTTCTCCGTCGACGCGGCCATCGTCGAGTCCGCCAAGGGCATGGGGATGAGCTCCATGCGACGCCTGTGGAAGATCGAGCTCCCGATCGCCTGGCCCGTGATGCTGGCCGGCATGCGCGTCGCGACCCTGCTGACCGTCGGGATCGCGGCCATCGCCGCGCTCGTCGGCGGGCCGGGCCTCGGCCAGGAGATCTTCTCCGGCATCCGGCGGATCCCGGCGACGGGGTCCCTAGAGGCACTGCTCGGGGGCACGATCCTCATCGTCGTGCTCGCGGTGCTCTTCGACCTGCTCTACCTACTCATCGGACGACTCACCATCCCGCGAGGTATCCGTGACTGACGTGACCGATCCGACCCCGCAGGACGACACCGCCTACGACGCCGGCGACCGGCCGGTCATGATCGAGCTCCAGGAGCTGACCAAGCGCTTCCCCGGGTCCGACACGCCGGCGGTCGACCGTCTCAGCCTGGAGATCCCCCAGGGCGAGATCGTCGTGTTCGTGGGCCCATCCGGGTGCGGCAAGACCACCAGCCTCAAGATGATCAACCGCATCATCGAGCCGACCTCGGGGCACATCATCATCGACGGCGAGGACGTCACCACGATCGACCCGAACCACCTCCGGCGTCGGATCGGCTACGTGATCCAGCAGATCGGGTTGTTCCCCCACATCCGGATCGGGGAGAACGTCGCCACCGTGCCGAACCTGCTGGGCTGGGAGAAGGACCGCACCAGCGCCCGGGTGGACGAGCTCCTCGAGGTCGTCGGCCTCCCCCCGGACGAGTACCGCGAACGCTTCCCCAAGGAGCTCTCCGGTGGCCAGCGTCAGCGCGTCGGGGTCGCCCGCGCGCTGGCCGCGGACCCACCGGTCCTGCTGATGGACGAGCCCTTCGGTGCCATCGACCCGATCACCCGGACCCGGCTCCAGAACGAGTTCCTGCGCCTGCAGCAGGAGCTCCAGAAGACCATCTGCTTCGTCACCCACGACATCGACGAGGCCATCAAGATGGGCGACCGGATCGCGATCCTGCAGGAGGGCTCCAAGGTGGCGCAGTTCGCCACGCCGGAGGAGATCCTGACCAGCCCCGCGAACGAGTTCGTCGAGGACTTCGTCGGCACGGGCGCCACGTTGAAGCGTCTGAAGCTGACCCGGGTGCGTGAGATCGAGAGCACGGACGTGCTGACCGGCCGGATCGACGAGGACCGCGCGGTGCTGCGCGAGCGCTTCGAGGAGTCCGAGTGGACCTCGATGCTGCTGCTCGACGAGCAGGACCGTCCGACGACGTGGCTCAACGGTCGTGACCTGCGCAGCAGCCGTCCGCTCGAGGAGCTCGGGATCCGTGCACGTGCGTTCGTCGAGCCGCAGGAGACGCTCGCCGAAGCGCTCGAGGCGATGCTGCTGGGAGCCGCCGGGATGGCCATCGTCCTGGACAAGCGCGGCCGGCTCGACGGGGTGCTGAACATCGACGACATCATCACCGCGATCCAGGCCATGCAGGACGCCTCGGTCGAGTACTACCGCACCGCCAAGCTCGTCGACCCCGAGCTCGAGGGGACGGCCTGATGGCTGGCAACCTCGCCCCATCCGACATGACCGACGTCAGACGCCGTGAGCTGGCACGGGAGGAGGACGCGGCGGCCGGCAAGCGCGAACGCCGGGCGCAGGTGTTCCACTACCTCGGGATGCCGGTGTTCCTGCTGGTCGTCGTGATCGGCCTCTACCTCTACGTCGGCGCGCAGGAGCTGGACTCGATCGAGACCCGGACCCTGACCGCCGACAACCTCCGTGAACAGACGATCCAGCACCTGCGGCTCACCGTCTACTCCACCGTGTTCGTGCTCCTGCTCGCGGTCCCGCTCGGCATCTTCGCGACCCGACCGCGCCTGCGGCGCTACACCCCGGCGATCATCGGCCTCGGCAACGCCGGCCAGGCGATCCCCTCGCTCGGGCTGCTGGCGCTGCTGTTCTACCTGTTCCGCACCACCCCGGCGCTGCCGAGCACCGGCACCTTCCCCGTCGTCGTGGCGTTGACCGCGTACTCGTTCCTGCCGATCCTGCGCAACACGATGGTCGGCCTCGACCAGGTGGACCGGTTCGTGCTCGAGGCCGGCAAGGGCATGGGCATGTCCGATCGCCTGGTGCTCCGTCGCATCGAGCTACCCCTCGCGGTGCCGGTGATCCTCGCCGGCGTGCGCACGGCGCTGGTGCTGAACGTCGGCACCGCTGCCTTGGCGTTCCTGTTCGGCGCGGGCGGCCTCGGGGAGACCATCTTCTCCGGCTTCCAGCTGCAACGGACCCCGGTGCTGGTCACCGGCGCCATCATGGTGGCCGTGCTGGCGCTGCTGGTCGACTACGTGGCCGGTCTCATCGAGGAGAAGCTGACCCCCAAGGGGCTGTGAACCCCTCCGACGCCTGACCGCGCGCCAAGCGCACACGTGGCCGGGTGGCCGGGTCTCGAGATGCGCTTCGAGGCAGACCTCCTATCCTGGTCGTTGAAGCGCCCGGGGTCCCAGCCGCATGACGCCGCTGTGGACCTGCACCCGCCCGGTTGTCGTCGCGAACGGCGACGAACAGCCCCGCGGGCGCGCTGCCTCGGTCATCCCTGCCGGATGGCCGCCGTTGGGTCGGACCCGATCCACGCCGTCCCGGCACCACGTCGTGCCGTGACCATCCCCGTGTCACCGGACGAGAAGGAACCACGTGCACAAGCGAACCCTACGACTCCTCGGAGGCCTCGCGGCCTCAGCCCTGCTGATCACCGCCTGCGGCAACGGCCTCGAAGGTGACGACGATGGCGACGCCGCCGGTGAGGTGGTCGACGCCGGTGCTGCGTCGTTGGAAGGCGCCACCATCACCGTCGGCTCCAAGGACTTCGACGAGCAGCTCGTGCTCGGCAACATCTCCGTCGCGCTCCTCGAGGACGCCGGCGTCGAGGTGGTCAACGAGGTCAACCTCGGCGGCACCGACGCGGCCCGTGCCGCCCTGGTCAACGGCGACATCGACCACTACTGGGAGTACACCGGCACCGCCTGGATCTCCTTCTTCGGCGAGACCGAGCCGATCGCCGACCGCGTCGAGCAGTACGAGGCGGTCCGCGTCCGCGACGCGGAGGAGCGTGGCCTCTACTGGCTCGAGCCGACCCCCTTCAACAACACCTACGGCCTGGCGCTCTCCCAGGAGGCCGACGCGGAGCTCGGCGTCGACTCCATCTCCGAGCTCGGTGCCCTGCTCGAGACCGACCCTGACGCGGTGACGCTGTGCGTCGAGTCGGAGTTCAACGTCCGTGATGACGGTCTGCCGGGGATGGAGGCGCACTACGGCTTCGAGATCCCGTCCGACAACGTCACCGTGCTGGACACCGGCGTGATCTACGGCGCCACCGCCGACCGCGACCCGTGCAACCTCGGTGAGGTCTTCATCACCGACGGCCGCATCGCCGCCCTGGACCTGAAGGTCCTCGAGGACGATGAGGCCTTCTTCCCGCTCTACAACGTCTCGCCGGTCTTCGTCGAGGACATCTACGCCGAGTACGGCCAGGCGCTCAGGGACCTGTACGCGCCGGTCGCCGCTGCGCTGGATAACGACACGATGGCCGCGCTGAACGCGCGCGTGTCCGCCGACGGTGAGCGTCCGTCCGACGTCGCCGTCGACTGGCTGACCGAGAACGGCTTCATCGGCTGAGCCAGCTCGATCGATGCAGCAGCACGAGCCCCTGCCCCCGCGGCGGGGGCTCGTCACGTGGGGCACCCGGCCAGGCGATGCGCCCGAGTGGGCAGCCGAGGCAGGGCGGCGGGCGCCCGACGCCAGGCGCGGCTCAGCCCCGGCGGCTGACCCCGGCCCGCAGCTCCCGGACCAGCGCGCCGACGCGCGCCGGCGCACCCGCCGGGTCGCCGTCGCCGGCGGCCTTGACGACCGCCGAGCCGACGATGACCCCGTCGGCGTAGGCGGCCACCCCGGCGGCCGTCGCGCGGTCCTTGACCCCGATGCCGACCGCGACCGGCAGGTCGGTGTGGGTGCGGACCCGGGCCACGAGGTCGCGGGTGACCTCGGCGGCGACGCGCTTGACACCCGTCACCCCGAGCAGGCCGGTGGCGTACACCCAGCCCGAGGAGGTGCGACCGATGGCTGCCAGCCGCTCGTCGGTGGAGACCGACGAGGCGAGGAACACCGTCGCGAGCCCGTGCCGCCCCGCCTCGGCCAGCCACGGATCGGCCTCGGCCACCGGCAGGTCCGGCAGGATCACGCCGGCGACCCCCGCCGCGGCCAGCTCCGCGGCGAAGGCGGCGTAGGTGCGGGTGTCGGCGATGGTGACGTAGGTCATCGCCAGCGTCGGGACGCCCAGCGGCTGGAGCTCGGCGACCAGCTCCAGCTGCCGGCTGACCCCCACACCGGCGTCCAGGACGTGCTGGTTGGCGGCCTGGATGACGGGGCCGTCCATCATCGGGTCGGAGAACGGGATCCCGACCTCGAGGATGTCGGCGCCGGCCTCCACGGCGGCCTCGAAGCAGGCCCGGGACGTGGCCAGGTCGGGGTAGGCCGCGGTGAGGTACACGACCAGCGCGGCCCGGTGCTCGGCACGGGCACGGGCGAAGGCCGCCGCGATGCGTGCCGGCCCGTCGGGATGCGGCGTCATCGCGCCGACCCCTGCTGCGGACCGTCCGTCGCGCGCTCGACCTCGGCCCGGCCGCCATCGGCGGAGGCGTCCGAGCCGGACCGGAACGCCCGGGCCACGCCGACGTCCCAGCCCGCCACCTCGACGACCTCGTCGACGTCCTTGTCGCCCCGACCGGACATCGTCAGGATGACCCGCGCACCGGCACCGAGGTGCTCGCGCCCGTGCCGCAGCAGCCATCCGACCGCGTGGGCGGGCTCGAGCGCGGGGATGATCCCCTCGAGCTCGCAGGTGCGACGGAACCCGTGCAGGGCGTCGTCGTCGGTGGCGGACAGGTACGTGCCACGACCGATCGAAGCGAGGTAGGCGTGCTCCGGGCCGACACCGGGGTAGTCGAGCCCGGCGGAGACCGAGTGGGCCGGGCGGACCTGCCCGTCGTCGTCGACCAGCGCGATGGAGCGGGAGCCGTGTAGGACCGCCTCGCGGCCCTCGGAGATGGTCGCGGCGGACCGGCCGGACCCGACCCCCTCCCCCGCCGCCTCGATGCCGATCAGCGCAACGCCTTCGACGTCGATCCACTCGGCGAAGGACCCGATCGCGTTGGACCCCCCACCGACGCAGGCGATGACCGCGTCCGGAACGCCGCCGGCCTGCTCGGCGAACTGCTGGGTCGACTCGACCGAGATGATGCGCTGCAGTTCCCGGACGATGGTCGGGAACGGGTGCGGCCCCATGGCGGAGCCGATCAGGTAGTGGGTCGTGTCCACGTTGGTGACCCAGTCCCGCATGGCCTCGTTGATGGCATCCTTGAGGGTCCGGGTCCCCGACTCGACGGGGATGACCTCCGCGCCGAGCAGCTGCATGCGGACCACGTTGAGCCGCTGCCGGCGGCAGTCCTCCGCACCCATGTAGACCGTGCACTCGAGCCCGAACAGGGCCGCGGCGGTGGCGGTGGCCACCCCGTGCTGCCCGGCGCCGGTCTCGGCGATCACCCGGGGCTTGCCCATGCGGCGGGCGAGCAGCGCCTGGCCGACGACGTTGTTGAGCTTGTGCGAGCCGGTGTGGGCCAGGTCCTCACGCTTGAGCCAGACCTCGACCCCCGCCTCCTCCGACAGCCGCCCGGCCCGGTACAGCGGGGTCGGCCGGCCGCCGTAGTGCCGCCGCAGCTGGTCGAGTTCCGCGGCGAAGGACGGATCCGCCTGGGCCTCGCGCCAGGCCTCGACCAGCTGGGTCAGCGCGCCCGACAGCGCTTCCGGGACGTACTGGCCGCCGAAGGCGCCGAAGTAGCCCTCGCGGTCGGTCGGCGGGGTGGTGGTCGCAGGCACGGGCGCCTCCGTGGGTGGTCGGACGGCGGATCTACGGGCAGGAGGTCGACGGACGGGAGGTCGAGGGACCGCGGATCGCCGCACCATCGGTCGCCCGAGCTTCGGTCGCCGGAGCTTCGGTCGCCGGAGCTTCGGTCGCCGGAGCTTCGGTCGCCGGAGCTTCGGTCGCCGGCGCGGGCCCGGGCTGACCGGCGGCGGCCAGCTCGGCCACGGCGACACGGGGATCGGCAGCCCGGACGAGGTGCTCCCCGACCAGCACGGCGTCCGCCCCCGCAGCCGCGGCGGCGCGGACGTCGTCGGGCGTGGTGATGCCGGACTCGGCGACGGCGAGCGCGCCGGCCGGGAAGGCCGGTCGGAGCCGGCGGAAGGCGTCGTGGTCGATGGTGAAGGTGCGCAGGTCCCGGGCGTTCACCCCGATGATCCGGGCGCCGGCGGCGGTGGCACGCGCCAGTTCCGCCTCGTCGTGGACCTCCACGAGCGCGTCGAGCCCCGCCTCGTCGACGGTGTCGAGCAGGGCGAGCAGCGTCGTGTCGTCGAGCGCGGCGACGATCAGCAGCACGGCGGCCGCGCCGGCTGCGCGGGCCTCCCAGACCTGGGAGGCGTCGACGAGGAAGTCCTTGCGCAGCGCGGGCACCCCGAGTGTGGCGACCGCCTGCAGGTCCTCGAGCGACCCGGCGAAGCGGCTCGGCTCGGTCAGGACGGAGATGGCGGCCGCACCGCCGTCCCGGTAGGCGCTCGCCTGGGTTGCCGCATCGAGGTCGGGAGCGATCGGACCCCGTGAGGGCGACGCCCGCTTGACCTCGGCGATGACCGCCACCCCGTCACCGGACAGCGCGGCGTGGAAGGACGGTGGGGCGGGCGCCGCCTGGGCGCGCACGCGCAGCGCGTCCAACGACTCCCCCGCCCGTGCCACGGCGACCCGGTCGCGGGCGGTGGCCAGCAGCTCGTCCAGGTAGGTCGGCAGGGTCAGCTCCGCTCGGTCCCGGGTACGGTCTGCAGCGGCGAGGATACGGGCACCGGCGCGCCTGCGGTCACGGTGCGCGGAGCTCCTCGGCGGCGCGGATCGCGGCGAGCACCGCCCCGGCCTTGTTGCGGGTCTCCTCCTCCTCGGCGTCCGGCCGCGAGTCGGCCACGATGCCGGCGCCGGCCTGCACGTAGGCCGTGCCGTCCTTGAGCACCACGGTCCGGATCGTGATGCAGGTGTCGAGGTTGCCGGCGAAGTCCACGTAGCCGACCGCGCCGGCGTACGGCCCGCGCCGCGTCGGCTCGAGGTCGTCGATGATCTGCATCGCGCGCACCTTCGGGGCGCCGGAGACCGTGCCGGCGGGGAACACCGCGCGGAGCACGTCCACCGGCCCGAGCCCGTCACGGATGCGTCCACGGACCGCGCTGACGAGGTGCATGACGTGGCTGTAGCGCTCGACGTGGAGCATGCCCTCCACCTCGATGCTGCCGACGTCGCAGACCCGGCCGAGGTCGTTGCGGGCCAGGTCGACGAGCATGACGTGCTCGGCACGCTCCTTCGCGTCGGCGACCAACTCCTGCTCGTAGCGCCGGTCCTCCTCCGGGGTGGCACCGCGCGGGCGGGTCCCGGCGATCGGCCAGGTCTCCACGGTGCGGTCCTGGACCTGGACCAGCGCCTCCGGGGAGGACCCGACGATCTGGGCGTCCCCGAGGTCGAGCAGGTACAGGTACGGCGACGGGTTGATGACCCGGAGCACCCGGTACAGCTCGAAGGCGGTCAGGTCGGTCGGGAGCGCGAACCGCTGGCTGATGACGGTCTGGAAGGTGTCGCCGGCCCGGATGTGCTCCTTGACCCGCTCGACCATCGCCGGGTAGGCGCCAGGACCGAGGTTGGACGGGGCAGGCTCGGCGGGGCCGGGCCGCGGTGGTGCCGCCGGTGGCAGGGGCGGGGCGGCGGCGGCCAGCCGGCCGAGCACCTCGCCACACGCGGCCACGGCCGCGTCGTAGCGCTCCCCCAGGACCGCCGGGTCGTCGCAGTCGGCCACGACCACGTTGGTGACCACCGTCATGACCTGTCGGAGGTGGTCCAGGGCGACGACGTGACGGGGGAAGATCAGATGCACATCCGGCAGGCCGAGGTCATCGCGACCGGTCGCGGGGATGTCCTCGATCTCGCGGATGACGTCGTAGCCGAGGTAGCCGACGGCGCCGCCGTGCAGCGGCAGGTCCAGGAGCGGCGGGGCACGGTAGGCCTGCGTGGTCCGGGCCAGCGCATCCAGTGCGCCGTCGGCGTCCGCCACCTCGGCGGGCGGCTCGCCGATCCAGGTCACCACCCCATCACGGCCGAGCAGGGTCAGGAAGGGGTCGACGCCGATGAAGGAGTACCGGCCCCACCGCTCCCCGTGCTCCGCGGACTCGAGCAGGAAGCTCGGGCCATCCCCGGACAGCTTGGCGTAGACCGACAGCGGCGTCTCCAGGTCCGCCAGGACCTCGCGCCAGACCGGGACGAGCCCGTGGTCGCGGGCCAGCTCGATGAAGGTGTCGCGGTCCGGACCGATCACGGGGCGGGCTCCTTCGGCGCGACGAGCGGTGGTGCGGCCGGGCTGGGGCCCGTGGGTGCGTCCGCGAGGTGTCGGTGGAAGCAGGAACGCTGCCCGGTGTGGCAGGCCACGTGGTCCGCACCCTGGTCGACGAGGTAGAGCACGACGTCCGCATCGCAGTCGATCCGGACCTCGACGAGCCGCTGGGTGTTGCCGGAGGTCGCGCCCTTGTGCCACTGCTCGCGCCGGGAGCGGCTGTAGAACACCGCCTCACCGATCTCGAGTGCGCGCGTCAGCGCGGCCCGATCGGCCCACGCGACCATGAGCACCTCGCCGCTGTCGTACTGCTGGACGACCACGGGGACCAGACCGGCTGCATCGAAGCGCAGGTCCGCGACACCGGACACCGCGGGGGGTGGCTCGGGTCGCTCGGGTCGCTCGGCGGACACGGCGCTGCTCGGGTCGCTCACGGGACACTCGGACGGGTCGGCGGCGGTCGGTCCCCCGGGACGGCGGGAACCGCGGCGCGGGGCCGCGGGCAGCCTATCGCCGCTCATGCATCGCCCCCCGGCGCTCATGCATCGCCCCCCCGGCGCCCATCGGCCCGCACCGTCCTCGATCGGGCAAGGCCGGCATCGGCCAGGGCACGACCCGCCCGAGCCGGTCGCGTGGCGGCTACGTTCACGAGCACGCTCCACGGAGGCGATCACGTGAACCACCCGGCAGCCTGGCATCCCGATCCACTCGGCCGGTACGAGTACCGCTACTGGGACGGTACGCGCTGGACCGAACACGTCGCCAACCAGGGGGTTGCCGGCGTCGACGCGACCGGTCTCGAGCCACAGGCTGCACCGCAGCGGTCCTGGGGCGGTGGCCAGCCGCAGCAGCCGGCCGCTGCCTGGCAGCAGCCCCAGCAGCCGCAGCAGCCCCAGCAGCCCCAGCAGCCGCAGCAGCCCCAGCAACCGGCGGCCTCACCGCAGCCGGCGGCGCAGGCGCCGCAGCCACAGCCGCAGACCGCGAGCTGGCCACCGCCGCAGGAGCCGGCCCCGCAGCCGGCCCCGGCCGAGGAGCCCGTCCCCGCCCCGGCGGCCGACGCGGCCCCCGCGGCCGCGACCACCGAGGCGCTCGACCACTGGCAGCAGCCGTGGACCCCGTCGTCCACCGAGCCCGCCCCGGATGTCGCCGCCCCGCTGAGCGACCCCGCACCGGCGATCGAGGCCGCCCCGAGCGAGCCCACGGCGGAGCCGTCGTCGCCGGATGCGGACGAGCCGTCGGGGGAGCACTGGCAGCAGCCGTGGACCGCAGAGCCCACCCCCGG
>JBLRWQ010000010.1:0-57971 GCA_047921175.1 Nitriliruptoraceae bacterium
CCAGCAGCATCACCGCGGTGAGCTGGTCGATCAACAGGTCGAAGGTGACCGTGAACCCGCCGACGTCGATCCAGGTCGGCATCGGCCGCACGTAGGTCGCCACGTCGGCGATCACGGCCAGCGCGACCGCGATCGACAGGGCGAAGGTCGCTCCCGACGCCACCAGGGCGATCGTGGCAGCCCGGTCCCCGAGCGCCTTCGTCGCGGCCAGCACCGCGAGGAAGCCGAGGAACGGCAGGACGGGGATGAGCCAGGCGAGCCCGATCACGCCCGAGGTCGTCGTGACGACCTCGTTCGCGACCCCGGACGCCTCCGCAGCGAGAAGGATCACGTCACCACCTCAGCAGCTGGGGGACGTCCACGTCGAGCGTCCCACGCCGGAAGTAGAGGTTGACGATCAGCGCGAGGCCGACCACCACCTCCGCCGCGGCGACGACGATGACGAAGAACACGAAGACCTGGCCGTCGGGGCCGCCCCACATGCGGGCGGCACCGGCCAGGGTCAGGTTGACGGCGTTGAGCATGAGCTCGATGCACATGAAGAGCACGATCGCGTTGCGCCGGAGGAGCACCCCGACCAGGCCGATCGAGAACAGCAGGGCCGAGACCGCGAGGTAGTAGCCGATCGCCATGGGTCAGGCCTCCCGCTGCTCGTCATCGGAGGCCTCGCCGTCACGAGCCGGCTCGACCGCGTCCAGCTCCTCCGGCTCCTCGCCGGAGGGGACCGCGACGAGCGCACCGTCATCGACCGGTGCGTCGGCCGCCGCCTCGTCCTCGTCCTCCGGGGCCAGATCCCGCCGGCGGGCCAGGATCACCGCACCGATCGTGGCCACGGTCAGCAGCAGGGCCGAGAGCTCGAAGGCGTAGGTGTACCGCGTGAACATCGAGCGGCCGAGGAAGGCGACACCGGACGGGTCGTCAGCCCCGTAGGCCTCGGCCAGCCCGGCGCAGTCGGCCTGGCCGACCGCGGCGGCGGGGGCGTCGGGCCCGCAGACCGACGCGGCGGTGGTGTAGGGCCCGACGAAGGCGAACAGCAGCGAGCCGGCCAGCAGCGCCCCGCCCAGGACCGCGAGCACCCGCGTGCGGGGCTCGCTGACCAGCAGGTCGTCGTTGCTGACCCCCAGCAGCATGATCACGAACAGGAACAGCACCATGATCGCGCCGGCGTAGACCAGCACCTGGATGATCGACAGGAAGGCCGATTCCAGCGTCAGGTACAGCCCGGCGATCGCCAGGAAGTTGACGACCAGCATCAGGGCGCCGTGGACGATGTTCCGCATCGTGATCACGGCGATGCCGGTGCCGAGCGCCAGGACGGCGAACACCCAGAAGAGCACGACCTCCGGGGTGTTGCCGGCTCCCGCCTCCGCAGCTTGGGCCAGCAGCATCATCTAGCTTCTCTCTCCGGGCTCGGGTCGGACGGGGGCGCCGACGGACGCGGCATCGCCGTGGACCAGCGGGAGCTCGCGCTCGGGGACCACCTGGCTGGCGCGACGGGACGGTGCGGCCGCAGCCGGCCCGGGCTTCTCGCCGTGCAGGGTCGGTGGGGTGACCGCGAGGCCACCGTAGTAGTTCAGGCCACGCTCCCGGACCTCACGGTCGGTGTGCGGGGTGTCCTCACCACCGTCGGGGACCTCGACGAGGAGCCGGTCCTTGGTGTAGATCAGCTGCTCGCGGGAGTCCGCCGAGAACTCGTACTCGTGGGTCATCGTCAGCGCCCGGGTGGGGCAGGCCTCGATGCACAGCCCGCACAGGATGCAGCGGTTGTAGTTGATCTGGTAGTCCTCGGCGTAGCGCTCCCCGGGCGAGTAGCGGGCCTCGGCGCTGTTGTTCGCCCCCTGGACGTAGATCGCGTCCGCGGGGCAGGCCCAGGCACACAGCTCGCACCCGATGCACTTCTCCAGCCCGTCGCTGTAGCGGTTGAGCTGGTGACGACCGTGGAAGCGCGGCTGCACCGGCCGCGGCTTCTCCGGGTACTCGTGGGTCTCCACGGGCCGCAGCATGGTCTTGAGCGGCACGGCGAAGCCGCGACCGAGCACCGTGCGGGTCAGCAGGAGCCGGCCCACCACCACGAGCAGCACGATGGCGACCAGCGACACCACCGGCGCGGGGATCGCGTTCAGGACGTCGGTCATCGGGCGACCTCCTCACGGTCGTCGAGCTCGTCCGGGTCCACCTCGGGGGCCTCCGCACGGTCGACGACCCGCGGCGTCGGGGCGGTCACCGCGTCGGGGTCGTCGCCACGGGTGCCGGCCAGCAACACACCGAGCAGGACCACGACCGCCGCGGCACCGAGGCCGAGCCGGGTCCCTACCGGGAGCCCGCCGGTCTCGTCGATCAGCACGAAGGTGGCCGTGACCATGGTCCAGACCAGCCCGACGGGGATCAGCACCTTCCACCCCAGCGCCATCAGCCGGTCGTAGCGGTAGCGCGGGAGCGCGCCACGCAGCAGGATGAAGAGGAAGATGAAGACGCAGACCTTGAGGAAGAACCACAGGATCGGCATGATCCAGGCGACGCTGTCGGGCAACCCGAAGGTCGGCCCGGCCGGCCCGCCGAAGAACAGCGTGACCACGATCGCGGACATGGTCACCACCGACATGAACTCGGCCAGCATGAACATGCCGAAGCGCATCCCGGAGTACTCGGTGTTGAAGCCACCGACCAGCTCGCCCTCGGCCTCGGCCAGGTCGAAGGGGGGCCGTCCCGCCTCGGCCACCATCCCGATCAGGAAGACGAGGAAGGCCGGGAACAGCGGGATCACGTACCAGCCCGGGATCCCGTCGAGGAAGCCCGGGCCGGACTGGGCGGCGACGATGTCGGAGACCCGCAGGCTCCCGGTGTAGATGATGACGCTGGCGACCGCCAGCCCCTGGGCGATCTCGTAGGAGATCATCTGGGCGCTGGAGCGGATCCCGCCCATCAGCGGATAGGGCGAGTTCGAGGACCAGCCGGCCAGGAAGACGCTGTAGACGTGGATCGACCCGAGCGCGAGGATCCACAGCACCCCGATGGACAGGTCGGCGACCACCAGGGTGAAGGTCTCCCCGAACAGGGTCACCTCACCCCCGATCGGGATGACCGCGATCGACAGGAAGCCGGCGATCACCCCCACGACCGGCGCCACGGTGTAGATCGTGCGGTTGACCATGCCCGGGGTCAGGTCCTCCTTGAAGAACATCTTGACGCCGTCGACGAGCGTCTGGAACGCACCGAAGGGGCCGATGCGGTTGGGCCCCAGGCGCGACTGCATGCGGGCGACCACCCGGCGCTCGGCCCAGATCAGCACGGCGGTGATGAGCAGGTAGTAGGCGAAGACGACCACGGCCTGGAACAGCGGGACCCACAGGGGCTGGTCCATCACGCGACCTCCTCGGCCGTTGCGGCCACCTCGAGCCGCTCCAGGCGGACCTCGCGGGCGCCGTCGGGGCCGACGAGCGCACCCGCGGGTACCTCGGTCGACGTGGACGGGACGACCACCACGCCGGGGACGAGATCACGCCGGACCTCGGCGGGCAGCTCCAGACGCCCTGAGCCCGCGACGACCGCCACGCGGTCCCCGTCGGCGATGCCGTGCTGCTCGGCGTCGTGCGCGTTGATGGTCACGGTGGCCGGACGCGCCGTCGCGAGCAGGTCGGTGGCACCGGCCAGCATCGTGCCACGGTCCAGCAGCAGCGGCCGCGCGAGGAGCTGGAACGCCCCGTCGGCGGGCGGGGCCACCGCAGCGGGCGCCACCTCGGGCCAGGGATGCGGCGCGTCACGGCGTCCGAGCCGGGCCATCTCGGCCCGGATCTGGTCGAGGTCATCGACCCCGAGGTCGTGGCCGAGCAGCGCGGCGAGCTGCCGGATGATCTCCCAGTCCTGCTGGGCGAGGTCGGGCGCGTCGACGGCCCGGGCGAACCGCTGGGTGCGGCCCTCCCAGTTGGTCGTGGAGCCGGACCGTTCCTGCCGGCCCGCGGCGGGCAGCACCACGTCGGCGTGGCGGGCGACGGTCTCGGTCGCCGCGAGATCCTGGCAGACGACCATCGGGACCTTGGCCAGGGCGGCCTCGGCCAGCTCGGTGGAGGCCGCGTCGCGGGCGAGGTCGACCCCGATCAGGTGCAGCACGTCGATGCGTCCCGCGGCGGCGTCGGTCAGGATCGCGTGCAGGTCCCGTCCGGGGGCCTCGGGTAGCGGCGTGCCCCAGACCGCCTCGACCGCGGCGCGGTCGTCCGGGTCGACGAGGCGGCGGCCACCGGGTAGCAGCCCCGCCACGAGCCCGGCCTGCATCGCACCGCGGGCGCCAGCGCGACGCGGGACGTAGGCGAACGTGCCGCCGGTGGCCTCGGCCAGGGCCGCGGCGGCGGTCACCGAGCCGGCACCGGCCCGCTCACCGACCAGGATGACCGGGGCGCCATCACCGCTGAGGGCGTCCGCCACCTCGTTGTCGGAACCGGCCAGGGCCGCGAGCGCGGCGGCCTCGCCGCCCGGACGGGTGGGAACCCGCCGCCAGGCCAGGTCGGCGAGCGTGCCGAGGTGCGGCCCGACCACCACGATGCGGGCCTTGCGCTGACGCCAGGCCTTGCGCAGGCGCAGGTGGAGGATCGGGACCTCCTCCTCGGGATCGAGGCCCGCCACCACGATGACCGGGGCGGCCTCGACGTCGGCGTAGGTGGCGGTGTCGGCCCCGAGCACCGCGGCCAGCTCGTCGACCTCGGAGGCCGGGGCGAAGCGGGTGCGGTGGTCGAGGTCGTCGCTGCCGAGCACGGTGCGGGTGTACTTGGAGACGAGGTAGGCGTCCTCGTCGGCCAGCCGGGAACCGGTGACCACGGCGACGCGTCCCGGGCCCTGCTCGTCGGCGGCCTGGATCGCGCGGGTGACGGCCAGCAGCGCCTCGGCCCAGCTCGACTCCGCCAGCTCGCCGTCCTCACGGCGCAGCTTCGGGGCGGTGACGCGCTGCGGCGCGGTCAGGTGGGTGAAGCCGAAGCGGCCCTTGTCGCAGTTCCAGGCCTCGTTGACCGCCATGTTGGTCCGGGCCAGGGAACGCTGGATCTCGCCGCGGCGGGACTGGACGGTCAGCGAGCACCCGGCGGAGCAGTGGTCGCACACGCTCGGGGTGGTGACCACGTCGAAGGGGCGGGCCTTGAAGCGGTAGCTGGTGGAGGTCAGCGCCCCGACCGGGCAGATCTGGATCACGTTGCCGGAGAAGTAGCTCTCGTACGGCTCGTCCTCGTAGATGGCGACCTGCTCCAGGGCACCGCGCTCGAACAGCTCGATGAACGGGTCACCGGAGATCTGCTCGGAGAACCGGGTGCAGCGGGCGCACAGCACGCACCGCTCACGATCGAGCAGGATCTGGGGGCTGACCGCGACCGGCTTGTCGTAGCGGCGCTTCTGGTCCACGAAGCGGGAGGTGTTCGCGCCGTGCTTGAGGGCCTGGTCCTGCAGCGGGCACTCCCCGCCCTTGTCGCACATCGGGCAGTCGAGCGGGTGGTTGACGAGCAGGAACTCGAGCGTGCCCTCCTGGGCCTTGGCCGCCATCTCGGAGGTCCGGTGGGTCTTGACCGCCTTGTCCGGCATCACCGTCGTGGTGCAGGCCATCATGGGCTTCGGGAGCCCCTCGACCTCGACGACGCACTGCCGGCAGGCCCCGACCGGATCGAGCAGCGGATGGTCGCAGAAGCGCGGGATGATGATCCCGAGCTGCTCGGCGGCGCGGATCATCAGCGTGCCCTTCGGCACGCTGATCTCCTGCCCGTCGATGGTGAAGGTGACGAGGTCGTCCTGGTCCACGGGGGTCTCCGCCATCGTCAGGCCTGCCCAGCCGGCTCGGACAGGAAGTCCGGCACCTGGGCGTTGCCATGGTCGCGGGCACGGACGGCCAGCATCGGGATGTCGTCGCGGGGTGGGGTGACCCCGAGCGGGCAGCGGCCCTCGTGCACGTGCGCCTCGAACTCCTCGCGGAAGTGCTTCAGCCCCGCCACGATCGGCGAGGTGAGCGCGTCCCCGAGGGCGCAGAAGCTGCGACCGAAGATGTTGTCACAGACGTCCTGGAGCAGGTCGAGGTCGGCCATCGTGCCGTTGCCGGTCTCGATGCGCTGCATGACCTGGGAGAGCCAGTAGCCACCCTCCCGGCAGGGGGTGCACTTGCCACACGACTCGTGCTCGTAGAAGCGCGTCCAGCCCCACACCGCATCCACGACGCAGCGCTGGTCGGAGTAGACCATGACCGCGCCGGTGCCGAGCATGGAGCCGGCCTCGATCACCGCCTCGTAGGTGTAGGCCGTGTCGATCGCGCTCGCCGGCAGCAGCGGCGTGGAGGAGCCACCCGGGCAGAAGAACTTGAGCTCCTGGCCGTCCGTCATCCCCCCGGCGATGTCGATGAGCTCGCGCATCGGGATGCCCATCGGCACCTCGTAGTTGCCCGGGTTGGCGACGTCACCGGAGATGCCGATCAGCTTCGGGCCGGTGGACTTCTCCGTGCCCCACTGCTTCCACCAGTCGGCCCCGTGGCGCAGGAGGAAGGGGACCGCCGCGATCGACTCGACGTTGTTGACCGTGGTCGGGCAGCTGTACAGGCCCTTCGCCGCCGGGAACGGCGGCCGGAGCCGCGGCTGGCCGCGCTTGCCCTCGAGCGAGTCGAGCAACGCGGTCTCCTCACCACAGATGTAGGCGCCGGCGGCACGGTGCAGGGTCAGGTCGAAGCGCTTGCCGGAGCCCATCACGTCCGCACCGAGGTAGCCCTTCTCGTACGCCTGGGCGATCGCCTTCGACAGCTGCCGGCCGGCGTGGCGGAACTCGCCGCGCAGGTAGATGTAGCCCTGCACGGAGTTGATCGCGAGCCCCCCGACGATCATCCCCTCCACCAGCTGGTGGGGGTCGTTCTCCATCAGCGGGCGGTCCTTGAAGGTGCCCGGCTCGCCCTCGTCGGCGTTGCACACGATGTAGACCGGCTTGCCGGTGCCCTGGGCGACGAAGGCCCACTTCATGCCCGTGGGGAAGCCCGCGCCGCCACGGCCCCGGACCCCGGCCTCCTTGACCAGGTCGATGATCTCCGAGGGCTCCATGGTGAGCGCCTTGCGCAGGCCCTCGTAGCCACCGTGCTGCTCGTAGACCTCGAGGTCGTCGACGCCGTCGACGCCGTAGCGCTCGGACATCGCGAGGATCGCGCTGCTCGACATGTCAGGCCCCCTCGTCGGTCGGGTCGTCGTCGCGGTCGGTGGTGGCGTCCGCCTCGGGCGGGACCTCGCCAACGTCGGGGTCGAGGTCCGGCTGGTCCGCGGCAGCGGGCACCGGCTCCTTGTCGGCGCCGGCCGCCTGGCGCGCCAGGTCCCCGCTCGCGCCCGGAAGCTCCTCGGCCAGCTCCTCCACCACCTCGGCCTCAGCGGGATCGGCGGGGGTCGCGTCGTCCATGGTCTCGCGGTCCGATCCGTCGCCCGCGCCGTTGCTCGTGGCGCCGTCGAGGGAGACGAGGTCCAGCGCGGCGACCTCCCGGAAGGCCGCGCCGCCGTGGCCGGCGGGGTCACCGCCGGGATGGGTGACCGGGAGGTCGGTCTCGGCGGAGCGGTAGGAGGGTGGCACCTCCGCGGCGGCCTGCAGCCGGGCCGCCTCGACGAGATGGTCCCCGAAGGCGTCCTCGATGCCGGAGAACTCGCGGTGGACCTGCTTGATCGACGGGGGGACCTCGCCCGAGCGGTTGGACGCCGGCGGGTCGCCCGCCTTGGCCTTGGCGAGCAGGTCCAGCGCCTGCTCGGTGGTGACCGGGCCGTACATCTCGTAGTTGACCTGGACCACCGGCGCGGCGTCGCAGATCCCGAGGCACTCGGCGTGCTCGACCATGACCCCGGCGCCGTCGCGGTCGACGTGCCCGCCGAGCTTGTCGACGTAGGCCTCGTAGATCTCGCGGCCGCCCTGCATGCCGCAGGTCGGGTTGGTGCAGACGCTGAGCAGGTAGTCCCCGAACGGCTCGCGCTTGTACATCGTGTAGAAGGTCGCCACCGCGCCGACCTCGGCCTTGGTCAGCTGCAGCAGCTCGGCGCACATCGCGATGCCGTCCTCGCTGACGTAGCCCTCCTCCCCGGAGACGAGGTGGAGCAGCGGCAGCAGCGCGGAGCGCGCGACGGGGTAGCGCGCGATGAGGTGGCGGGCCTCCTCACGCGTCGCGTCCGAGATGGGCATCGGGGCTCCTCGGGGCTCGAAGGGGGTCGGGGCCGGGGTCGGCGTCGGGGGGTCGGCGGGGTCAGCCGGCAGCGCCGACCGTCCCGGCGTCGGTCAGCGGTCGACGCCGCCCATGACCGGGTCCAGGGAGGCCACGACCACGACCACGTCGGCGATCATGTGGCCGCGCGACATCCTGTCGGCAGCCTGGAGGTTGACGAAGCTGGGCTCGCGCACGTGCACCCGGTAGGGCTTGTTGGTGCCGGTCGAGGTGATCGCGTACCCGAGCTCACCGCGGGGCGACTCCACCGGCACGTAGACCTGCCCGGCGGGGACGGTGAACCCCTGGGTGGTCAGCTTGAAGTGGTTGATCAGCGCCTCCATGGACTCACCCATGATGTGGCGGATGTACTCCGGGTCGTTGCCGATCCCGTCCACCCCGAGCGACTGCTGCGACGGCCAGGCGATGTGTTTGTCGGCCACCATCACCGGCCCGCCGGGCAGCTGATCGAGCGCCTGGCGGATGATGCGCATCGACTGCCGGATCTCCTCGATGCGCAGCAGGAAGCGCGCGTAGGAGTCCGCGGCGGTCTCGGTGGGCACGTCGAACTCGTACTGCTCGTAGCCGCAGTAGGGCTGGGCCTTGCGCAGGTCCCACGGCACCCCTGCGGCGCGCAGCAGGGGGCCGGTGACGCCGTAGCGCAGCGCGGTGTCGGCATCGAGGTGGCCGACGTCCCGCAGCCGGTCGTTCCAGATCGGGTTGCGCTTGAGCAGGTCCTCGTACTCGGTCAGCTTGCGCGGCAGCAGCTCGAGCAGGGCCTCACACCGCTCGACGAAGTCGTCCGTGACGTCCTGTGCGAGGCCACCGGGGCGGATGTAGGCGTGGTTCATCCGGAGGCCCGACTGGGACTCGAACAGGTCCAGGATGTGCTCGCGCTCGCGGAACCCGAACACCATCATGGTGGTGGAGCCCAGCTCCATCCCGCCGGTCGCCAGCCACACCAGGTGGGAGGCGATGCGGTTGAACTCCATCAGGATGACGCGCACCGCCTGCGCCCGCTCGGGCGCCTCGATGCCGAGCAGCTTCTCGACCCCGAGGCAGTAGGCGGTCTCGTTGAACAGCGGGGCGAGGTAGTCCATGCGCGTGAAGAAGGTCGTGCCCTGGACCCAGGTCCGGACCTCGGCGTTCTTCTCGATGCCGGTGTGCAGGTAGCCGACGATCGGGGTGAGCTTGGTGACGGTCTCCCCGTCGAGCTCGAGCACGAGCCGGAGCACACCGTGGGTCGACGGGTGCTGCGGCCCCATGTTGATCGTGATCGTCTCGTCCTCGACCGCGTCGACGACGGTCTCCCAGTCGGCGCCCTCGACGAAGAGCCCGAGCGCGTCGTCGGACAGCGCCGGTTCGGTCCCGGGGTTGGCCGCCATCAGTCCACCACCTCGCGCAGGTCCCGCTCCTGTGGCGGCGGGATGAACTTGTCGTTCTTGTAGGGGATGTCGATGCCGCCGATCGGGTAGTCCTTGCGGTGGGGGTGCCCGAGCCAGTCGTCCGGCATCAGGATCCGTGTCAGGTCCGGGTGGCCCTCGAACTCGACCCCGAAGAAGTCGTAGACCTCACGCTCGTGGAAGTTGGCGGTGGCGAACACCCCCGTCGCGCTCGGCAGGCGCGGGTCGGTGTCCGGGGTGGCGACCGAGACCCGCAGGTGGTGGTTGCGGGCCACCGAGCGCAGGATGTAGAGCACCTCGATGACGCCCTCGTCGCGGGAGACGCGGTACTCGGGCCAGCCCGTTGTCGAGGCCTGCCGCTCGATGACGTGGTCGCCGGCGGGCCAGTGCACCCCGGACAGGTCGCTCAGCAGCGCGCAGGCGAGGTCCTCGTCGTCCCGGCAGAAGGTCAGGACCTCGACCAGCTGCTCGGGAGCGACGTGCACCGTGAGCTCGCCGAACGCCACCTCGGTGGTGACCGCGCCGAAACGTTCGGTGAGGCGTGCGTCGAGTTCCTCCGGGGAGAGCGGCGGGCCGGCGACGCCGGTGGTGGGGCTCGGGACGAGGTGGTCGCTCACGCCTTGGCTCCCTGCTCCGCGAAGGTCTCGCTCGCGATCTTCTCGCGCAGCTTGAGGATCCCGTCGAGCAGCATCTCGGGCCGGGGCGGGCAGCCGGGGACGTACATGTCCACGGGCACGATGTGGTCGACGCCCTGGACCAGCGCGTAGTTGTTGAACATCCCCCCGGAGGTGGCGCAGACCCCCATGGACAGGACCCACTTCGGTTCGGCCATCTGGTCGTAGATGCGCCGCAGCACCGGGGCCATCTTGTTGGAGACCCGACCCGCGACGATCATCAGGTCAGCCTGCCGGGGCGAGGCCCGGAAGACCTCCATGCCGAAGCGCGCCATGTCGTGCCGCGGTCCACCGGAGGTCATCATCTCGATCGCGCAGCACGCCAGCCCGAAGGTGGCCGGCCACAACGAGGTGGAGCGGGTGTAGTTGACCAGCCGCTCGACGTTGGTGAGCAGGATGCCGTTCGGGAGCTTGGTCTCTAGTCCCACTCGAGCCCTCCACGTCCGATCTCGTACACGAAGGCGACCGTGAGGATGCCGAGGAACAGCAGCATCTGGCCGAGCCCGAACCAGCCGAGCTCGCGGAACACGACCGCCCAGGGATAGACGAACACGGCCTCGATGTCGAAGATCAGGAACAGCATCGCGACCATGTAGAACTTGACCGAGAACCTGGTCGTGCGCACGTTGGCGAGCGGCACGTTGCCGGACTCGTAGGCCCCCAGCTTCGTGGGGTTCGGCACGCGGGGGCCGACCAGGCTCGAGACGACCAGCGACCCCACGGCGAAGGCGAGCGCGAGCCCGAGCAGCAGCAGGATGGGCAGGAACTCGGACAGCATGGTCGTCGTCCTCCTGAGGGGCCGGGCGTGGGTGCTGCTCGGGGTCGGAACGGTAGGGGGGGTGTCGGTGGGCCCGCAAGACGCGCGGCGTCGACGCGCGGCTCAGGCGGCGGGTGCCAGGCGCTGCAGGGTGTTGACGATCACGTCCTTGGTGTCGGCCGGGCGCGCATCGGTCAGGTGCGCCATGAGCTTGAGCACCAGCTGCATGAGGGGACGGTAGGGCATGCCGTAGGTGGTGCACACGTGCATCACCGTGGGGTTGCCGACCAGCTCCGCGAAGATCCGACCGAGGGTGTAGTAGCCGCCGATGCGCTGGCGCAGCTCGCGGTCGTAGCGGTCCAGGTCGCTGGTGCGGCGGGTCACCAGGGCCGCGTCCACCACCTCGGCGGCCAACTGCCCGGCCTCCATGGCGTAGCTGATGCCCTCACCGTTGAAGGGGTTGACCATGCCGCCGCTGTCACCCACCAGCAGCACCCCGCGCTGGTGCAACGGGGTGTGGTTGAAACCCATCGGGATCGGGCCGGTCCGGATCGGGCCGTCGAGGTTTGCCGGGGTGGTCTCCCAGCCCTGCGCCGCCATCCCGGTCGCCCAGGACTCGAGCAGGCGGCGGTAGTTGACGCCCTGGAACTCGCGCGAGGTGGATAGCAGCCCGAGGCCGACGTTCATCGTCCCGTCGTCCAGGGGGAAGACCCAGCCGTAGCCCGACAGCAGGGACCCGTCGGCGTCGGTGAGGTCGAGGTAGGAGCTGATCCACTCGTCGTCGGCACGGGAGGAGCGGTAGTACCCGCGGGCCGCGACCGCCATGGGCCGCTCGGGTCGGCGATGGATGCCGAGGTGCTTGGCCATCGGGCCGCCGGCGCCGTCGGCGGCGATGACCACCGGCGCCCGGACCTGCCCCTCGCGACCGTCCCGGGTCCTCCAGGCGACGCCGGTGACCCGCGATGCGGCCCGGTCGCGCCACAGCGGCTCGGTCACCGCGTAGCCCTGGGCGAGCCGGGCACCACGCTCATGGGCGGTGCGGGCGATGGTCTCATCGAGGATCATGCGGGTGGCGCAGCCGCCCCAGTCGGGCCAGTCGTCCAGCTGCGGCCAGGGCAGCTCCATGGTGGTGGTCCCGCCGTTGATCCTCAGACCGCGGTTGCGCTTGAAGCCCGGGGCACGACCGTGCGCCTCGTCCTCGAGACCGAGGTCGAGCAGCTCACGGATCACCCGGGGTGTCAGCCCGTCCCCGCAGACCTTGTCACGCGGGAACGACTCCTTCTCCAGCACCACGACGTCTCGGCCGCGGGCAGCGAGGTGGGCGGCGGCCGCCGCGCCGCCCGGCCCGGCACCGACGATGACGACGTCGGCACGCTCCACGGGGTCGAGCTCGGCCGTGCCGGTGATCGCCATGGGCGGCTCCTGGGTGCCGACGCGTGTGCGGGCGCGCTGGGCGGTGCTCCACGGGGGAGGGCCCGTCATGCGTTCGTGTCCACCCGCTCCGGTGGTTGGTCGCACCTGGGCGGGTTCGTGAACGGCTTCACGAGTCTATCGGCGCCTCAGCGGCGGAAGCCGCGGTGCACGGCGACGATGCCGGCTGCGAGGTCCTTGACCAGGACCTCCTGGTAGCCGGCGGCGGCGATCCACCCGGCGACCGTGGCCCGGTCCGGCCACGCCAGGATGGACTCGGCCAGGTACCGGTAGGCCGACGCCGAGGAGGACACGACCCGGGCGGCCTGCGGCAGCGCACCGACGAGGTACCGCCGGTAGACGTGGCGGAACCAGGGCGTGGTGGGGGTGGCGAACTCGCACACGACCACGCGGCCACCGGGACGGGTGACCCGTGCGAACTCCCGCAGGGCAAGCTCCGGATCGGGAACGTTGCGCAGCCCGAAGGAGATCGTGACCGCGTCGAAGCTCCCGTCAGGGAACGGCAGGTGCTGCGCGTCCCCGTTGACCCAGCGGATGCGCTCGTGGCCACGGCGGGCCCCCTCCGCGAGCATGTTGTAGGACAGGTCGAGGGCGACGACCTCACCCGCCCCGCGGGCGACCAGCTCGACGGCGACGTTGCCGGGGCCGGCCGCGACGTCGAGCACCCGGGCGTCGGCCGGCCGCGCGGCGAGTGCCGTGACCCGCCGCCAGTGGGCGTCCTGGCCGAACGACAGCGCGGCGTTGGCCAGGTCGTAGCGGGGCGCGACCCGGTCGAACATCGCCTGCACGAGCGCGGCGTCCTTGCCATCACGGCCGGCGGCCGGCAGCGCACCGGCCCCCGGTCGGCCGTTGCTCGCGACCGACGCGCTGCTGTGGGGCACGACGACCTCCGCTTCGGGGCTCAACACCGGCGCCCAGGATGCCGATGCTGACGGGGAACCGAGGCTACCGCCCTGCCTGTGAGGAGCTGACCGTGTCCCGAGTCCACTGCGTCGACTGTGCCACATCGGTGGTCGTGGACCCGCAGGGCGTCTGCCCGGAGGGTCACCACGTCGGAGCGGGCGGCGCCCGCGTCGAGGCGGCCATGGGGAGCCGCACGGCCCACCCGGACGAGCCCGAGCCGTGGGTCCACCGCATCGACCCGGCCCGCACGCCGGTCGGGGTGGGCTCGAGGGCCAACGGCCACCATGCGGCGCCCGCCCGGGAGCTACGCCCCGTGCGCGTACCGGGGGTGCTCGCGGCGGATCTCGACGATGAGCCCACGGACGCCGACGCGCTGCTGCGCGAGCTGCACTCCCTGGCCGCGCTCGAGGAGCGTGTCCCGGCGCCACCGCCGGTCGAGGCCGCCGCACCGACGACCGGGCCACCCCGGCCGCCGCAGCCGCCCGTGGCCCCACGCGCACCGAAGCTGGATCGCGACGCGATGTCCGATGCCTTCGCCGAGCTGAGCGCCCTCGATGCGCCGCCGCCGGAGCCTGCCGCTCGGACGACCAACGGCCACGGTCCGAGCCACAACGGCGCGCGAGCGGTGCATGGCCGCTCCCGCATCGGGACCGTCTCGACGCCGGTGGCGACCGCTGCCGACGGCTCGGCACCGCCCTCCGTCGGCGATGCGGGCGAGGTGGCCGCCCTGTTCTCCACCGACCTCGCGGCGCCGACGACAGCCGGGCCCGAGCGCGCCGCGGCGGCGGTCGACACGGGCAACGGCGCCGGGCCGGGTGGTAACCGGTTCGACGAACTGTTCGCCGCCGCCGTGTCGGCGCCGCAGCTGCGGTCCCGCGACCGCGCCAGCGCCCCGACGACCGCGGAACCCGACACCGCCGCCGCCCCGCCGACGACCGGACCCCCGCCGGTGCCGGGCGCGAACGCGGCGCCCGCGCCGGGGCCAGCCACCCCGCAGCCGCGGCGCCGGCGGAGCAGCACGACGCCGGCGGACACGGCCCCGCCACCTCGTCCGGCGGACGAACCGCCGGTGCCACCATCGGTGGTAGCGGCCCCCGAACCCGTCACGGTCGCCTCGGGGCCGGTGCTGGACCTGGCGAGCTTCAGCGCCAAGGGTGGCAGCGGGCGACGGGCCGCACGCAAGCGCCGGTTCGGTCGCTGACCACGGCGGGGAGGTCGCGGCGGTCCCGGCTCCCCTAGCCTGTCGGGATCGGACGGTGGTCCCGCCGTCCCCCGGCCCCGAACCCCGGGGCACCGACCCGACCTGCGGACCGATGGCCGAGACGACCTCCGACGAACCGATCCTGGACGCGCCCGATGCGGCGCTGGTCGCCGCTGCCGCCGACGATGAGGCCGCGCCCTACGACCTGGCCGGGCTGCTCGAGGCCACCGGTGCCAGTGCGGCCCTACTGGAGGCGGTGGAGCGGGCCGGGCTGCTGGTCCCGCACCACCGCGAGGCCGATGGGACCGCGCGCTACGGCGAGGCCGATGCCGAGGCGGTCCGCGCCGGCCTGACCCTGCTGGAGGCGGGGCTCCCCCTCGGCGAGCTCCTCGAGCTGGCCCGGCAGACCGACGAGGCGATCCGCCGCGTGGCGGACCACGCGGTCGAGGCGTTCCTGCGCTTCGTCCGCGATCCCGTGCGCGGCACGGCCACCAGCGACCACGAGGCAGCCGCGCGGCTGGTCACCGCCTACGAGGAGATGCTGCCCGCGACCGAGCGGCTCGTCGCCCACCACCTGCGCCGGCGGCTGCTGCACCGTGCCGCGGAACGCGCGGCAGAGGAGCTCGGCGGCGCCCCGTGACCCTGACCGTGCGCACCGAGCCCGTCGCGGAGGACCGGCCGCTGCTCGACCTGCTGCCGTCCACGCCGGACGCGCTGGCCTGGGTCCGCGACGGCGAGGGCCTGGTCGCCTGGGGGACCGCTCACCGGCTCGATCCCGGACCGGGCCCGGACCGGTTCGAGCGTGCACGGGCGGCCCTGGAGGCCCTGGCACGCGACAGCGTGGTGGTGGACGAGGTGGCCCGGCCCGGCAGCGGGCTGGTGGCCGTCGGCTCGTTCTCCTTCGACGCGGCCGACCCCGGCTCGGTCGTGGTCGTCCCCCGGGTCGTGATCGGGCGGCGTGACGGCGTGACCTGGCGCACCGACGTCACGGTCACCGGCGCCCCACCACCGCCGGCAGCGGCGACCGGACCGACCCGGTCACCACGCCACGACCGGCCGCGGTACGCCGGCTCCTCGCTGCCCGACGTGCACTGGCTCGAGGCGGTCGCCCGCGCCGTCACCCGGATCCAGGCGGGCGAGGCCGACAAGGTGGTCCTCGCGCGCGACCACGCCGTGTGGTCACGCGAGCCCTTCGACGCCCTCGACCTGGCCCGACGCCTCACGGCCCGCTTCCCCCGCTGCCACACCTTCGTCGTGGACGGGCTGGTGGGGGCGACCCCGGAGCTGCTGCTGGCCAAACGCGGCCGGACCGTGACCTCCCGGGTGCTCGCCGGGACCACCGGCCGGAGCACCGATGAGGCCGAGGACGCCGCCCTGGGCGCGGCGCTGCTCGCCTCGGCGAAGGACCTGGCCGAGCATGCCTACGCCGCCACCTCGGTGTCGGAGGTGCTGGCACCGCGCTGCGCCGACCTGCACGGCGACCCCGGGCCGCGCCTGCTGCGGCTCGACAACGTCCAGCACCTGGCGACGACCTACCGCGGGCACCTCGACGACCCCACCACCTCGGTCCTGGACCTGGTCGGTGCCCTGCACCCCACCGCCGCGGTGGGTGG
This sequence comes from Nitriliruptoraceae bacterium, assembly GCA_047921175.1. Taxonomy (GTDB): domain Bacteria; phylum Actinomycetota; class Nitriliruptoria; order Nitriliruptorales; family Nitriliruptoraceae; genus T1Sed10-7. Next base: position 16,159 of record JBLRWQ010000010.1, read on the forward strand.
GACACCTCGGGACGTGGCCCTGAAGATGATCGCGGAGCTGGAGGGGATGTCCCGGGGCCGCTACGCCGCGCCGGTCGGCTGGGTGAACGCCGACGGGGACGGCGAGTGGGGCATCGCGCTGCGGTGCGCGGAGCTCCAGGGGGCACGCGCGCGGCTGTTCGCGGGCGTCGGGGTCGTCGCGGCGTCGCTGCCCGAGGCGGAGCTCGAGGAGACCCGGTTGAAGCTGCTGGCGATGCAGGCAGCGCTCGGCGCCGACCCGACCGGCTGACCCGCCACGACCGGCGGCGGGCCGACGACGGACCGGCGGCGCCGCGGGTGAGCCGCTCAGCCGTCGATGGCGTCGACCGCGGCGTGGACCGCGGCGGTGAGCTCGCGGTGCAGGGCGAGGTTCGCGGCCCGGTCGGTGCGGACGTGGACGAGGTGGAGCCCACCGTCCGCCAGCGCCCCGTGCACCGCCGGCACGAGACCGGCAGCGCTCGTGACGGCCCGGTAGCCGAGCTGGTGGAAGCGGGCCAGGTCCGCGAGGTCACGACCGTGGGGGGTGCCGAAGACCCGCTCGAAGGCACCCGGGAAGCCGGCCTGCGGCAGGAACGAGAAGATCCCGCCGCCGTCGTTGTCGACCACCACGAAGGTCGCATCCAGCCCCGGCGCGTCCGGCGCGAGCAGGAAGCCGTTGGCGTCATGCAGCAGCGACAGGTCGCCGGTGAGGGCGACCACGGGCGCCTCGCTGCCGAGCGCCACCCCGAGCACCGTGGAGACGAACCCGTCGATCCCGGAGGCACCGCGGTTCGCCAGCACGGTCACCCCCGGCCGCGGCCGGGCGAAGCGGTCGAGGTCGCGGATGGGCATCGAGGAGGCCACCACCAGGGTGGCGCCCACGGGCAGTCCGGCCACGAGGTCCCGGGCCGTGCGTGGCTCCGAGGGCTGGTCGTCGCGGTCGAGCACCGCGTCGATCGCGGCGGCGGCGGCCGCGTCGAGGTCGCGCCAGCGCTGCCCCCAGGCGGAGCTGGCGGGCACGGCGAGGTGGACCGCGAGCGCCGCGACGGTCGCGTGCACGTCCGCGACGAGCCGCTCCCCCACCGCCCGTTCGGGGTCGTCCCACGTGCCGTCGGGGCCGAGCAGCAGCTGCGGGACCCTGGCCGTGAGCAGCCCGGCGACCTCCCGCGACAGGCCCGTGCGTCCGAGACGCAGCACCAGGTCCGGGGTGAGCTCGCGGGCGAGCGCGGGATGCCCGGCGAGCAGGGGTGCGTGCGCCACGACGGTGCCCGGGTCGGTCCGCAGCCCCGAGGTCGGCTCCGCCAGCACCGGCCAGCCCGTGGCCCGGGCCAGCTCGTGCGCGACGGTCGCCGCCGCGGCGGTCCCGGCCAGCGGGGTGGCGGCGCCAGCGACGATGAGGCCGCGCTCGGTGGCGAGCAGGCGGCCGGCCAGCCCCCGCAGCTCCTCGTCCTCCAGCCGGCGGGGTGCCACCGTGGTGCGCGTCCACGGCCCCCGGTCCGCGCGGCCGGCCAGCACCGAGGTGAAGGGCCCCGGTGCCCGGCTCCGGCCGTCATCGACGAGCGGCACCGTCGGCTCGCGGAAGGGCAGGTTGAGGTGGACGGGCCCGGCCGGAGCCTGGCCGTCCCCGACGCTCGCGGCCAGCGCCCGGCACACGCTCGCACGCCACAGGGCGTTGCTGTCCGCGCGGTCCTCGGGCACGCCGAGGTCGGCCTGCCACCGCACCGCCGGACCGAACAGCCCCGCCTGGTCGATGGCCTGGTTCGCGCCGGTCTGACGCAGCTCGGGCGGCCGGTCCGCGGTCAGCAGCACCAGCGGCACGAGCCCGGTGTCGGCCTCGATGACCGCCGGATGGAGGTTGGCGACCGCCGAGCCGCTGGTCACCACCACCGGTGCGGGCCGGCCCGTGGCCCGGGCCAGCCCCAGCGCGAGGAAGCCGGCGGCACGCTCGTCGATCTCGACGTGCAGACGGACGCGCGGCTCCTCGTGGAGCGCCAGGGCCAGTGCGGTCGAGCGTGAGCCGGGCGCCAGCACCGCGTCGGTCACCCCACCGCGCGCCAGCTCGTCGACCAGCACGAGCGCCAGGGCGTGGGCGGGGTTGGCAGCGTGCACAGCTCAGCTCCCCTCGTCGGTCCCGAGCGCCAGCGTGCCACCGGCGTCGAGGTGCCGGGCGGCCAGCGCGAGGCGCTCCAGCAGCTCGCCCGCGACCTCCGGGCCGGGATCGTGCTGGGCGAGCAGGGCTGCGGAGGGTGCCACGCGCCGGACCTCGAGGTGCCCGTCCTGCGGGGTCAGCGGCCGGTCGGTGACGTCGCTGGCGAGCAGGGTGGCGGTGCCGAGCCCGCAGTCGAAGGGCAGCTCGGGCAGGGCCGCGGCGAGCGCCAGGCCGGCGGCGAGCCCCACGGAGGTCTCGAGCGCGGAGGAGACCACGGCCGGCAACCCGGCCGCCTCCACCACCTCCAGCGCACGGCGGACCCCACCGAGGGGCTGGACCTTCACCACGATCACGTCGGCGGCGTCCAGCCCGGCGATCCGCAGCGGGTCCTCGGCGGTCCGCACCGACTCGTCCGCGGCCAGCGGTACGTCGACACGCCGCCGCAGCTCCGCGAGCTCGGGGAGCGTCCGGCAGGGCTGCTCGACGTACTCCAGCCCGCCCGCCGCCCGCTCGAGCCGGGCGATCGCGAGCACGGCCGTGGCGACGTCCCAGGCCGCGTTGGCGTCGATCCGGATCCGCCCCGTGGGCCCCAGGGCGTCACGCACCGCAGCGAGCCGCTCCACGTCCTGCGCCAGGTCCTGGCCGGGCTCGGCGACCTTGACCTTGGCGGTGCGGCACCCGGCGGCCCGCACCAGCGCGGCGGCGTCGGCCGGGTCGACCGCCGGCACGGTGGTGTTGACCGGCACCCGGTCCCGCACGGGCGTCGGGAACGCCTCGGTCGCGGCGGCGACGGCCGCGGCCAGCCACCTCGATGCGTACGCCGGCCCGTACTCCGGGAAGGGGGACCACTCGCCCCAGCCGGCCGGCCCGTGCAGCAGCACGGCCGCCCGGACCGTCACTCCACGGAAGCGGCGGCGCATCGGCACCTGGACGACCCGGAGCCCGTCCACCCCCGGCGCCGTCACGTGGCCACCCCCGACGCCGCGGTGGCGCCGACCAGGCCGACGGTCAGCAGGACCGCGTAGACCAGCTGGGTGCGGGCGGTGGCCCCCAGCGCCGGGATCAGCGCACCGGGGGCGGCCGCACCACGGACCTGCCGCACGGAGGCGACGGCCAGCGGGGCGGAGGCCAGCGGCACGAGCGCCCACCCGCTCGCCGCGAGCAGCGCCACCCCCGGCAGCAGCAGGTAGGGCAGCAGCAGCAGCCCGGCGAACAGCCGGCGGGTCCGGGTGTCCCCGAGGGTGACCGCCAGGGTGGTCTTGCCGACCTGCCGGTCGGTGGGGATGTCCCGCAGGTTGTTGACGACCAGCAGCGCGACGGCGAACAGGCCCATCGGCACCGAGACGAGCAGTGCCAGCGCGCTGAGGCGCCCGTCCTGCACGTAGGCGCTGCCGGCGGTGGCGACGACCCCGAAGAACACGAACACCATCACCTCGCCCAGCGCAGCCGAGGCGTACGGCTTCGGCCCGCCGCTGTAGCCGAGCGTGGCGAGGATCGCGAGCAGTCCCACCAGCAGCAGCTCCCACCCCGCCAGCCAGGCCAGCGCGAGCCCGGCCAGGGCCGCGACCAGCAGCGCGACGACGATCGCGCGCCGCATCGCCGCCGGGGTGACGAGCCCGCTGGCCACGGCCCGGCGTGGCCCGGTCCGCGCCTCGGTGTCGATCCCCTTGACCCCGTCGAAGTAGTCGTTGGCGTAGTTGACGCCGACCTGCAGGGCGAGCGCGACGAGCAGCGCGAGCGCGGCGCGCAGCCACGACAGCTGCCCCCACGGGGTCGCGGCCGCGGCCGTGCCGACCACCACCGGGGCGATCGCCGCGGGGAGGGTGCGGGGCCGGGCCGCCTCGAGGTAGGGGGACATCAGTAGTGGTACGGGAACGCCGACCAGTCGGGATCGCGCTTCTCGAGGAAGCTGTCGCGGCCCTCGACCGCCTCCTCGGTCATGTAGAGCAGCCGTGTGGCCTCGCCGGCGAAGACCTGCTGGCCGACCAGGCCGTCGTCGGTCAGGTTCATGGCGAACTTGAACATGCGCAACGCCGTGGGGGACTTCGCGGTGATGCGGGCAGCCCAGTCCAGCGCCACCGACTCCAGCTCGGCGTGCTCGACCACCGCGTTGACCATGCCCATCTCCCGGGCCTCCTCGGCCGAGTAGGTCGCCCCGAGCAGGAAGATCTCCCGGGCCCGCTTCTGGCCCACCTGCTTGGCCAGGTACGCGGAGCCGAAGCCGCCGTCCACGGAGGCGACGTCGAGGTCGGTCTGCTTGAAGCGGGCGTGCTCGCGGCTGGCCAGGGTCAGGTCACAGACCACGTGCAGGGAGTGCCCCCCACCGGCGGCCCAGCCGGGGACCACGGCGATGACCGCCTTGGGCATCATCCGGATCAGCCGCTGGACCTCGAGGATGTGGAGCCGTCCGGAGCGGGCCGGGTCGATGTCGGCGGTCTCCTCCTCGCCGGGAGCGCCGGTGTAGCGGTAGCCGTCGCGGCCGCGGATGCGCTGGTCCCCGCCGGAGCAGAAGGCCCAGCCGCCGTCCCTGCCCGACGGGCCGTTCCCGGTCAGCAGCACGCACCCGACGTCCGAGCTCGCGCGGGCGTGCTCGAGGACGCGGAGCAGCTCGTCGACGGTGTGGGGCCGGAAGGCGTTGCGGACCTCGGGCCGGTCGAAGGCGACCCGCACCGTCGCGAGGTCGCCACCCTCCTTCGGGTCGACGGCGCGGTGGTAGGTCAGGTCCGTCAGGTCGGCGAAGCCCTCGATCGTGCGCCAGCGGGACGGGTCGAACAGCTCGGAGACCACGGCAGGCTCCCGGGGACGGGGTGGACGGACCCGTACGCTACCGGGCGTCCTCCCGACACCCCCGACCGGTGTGACCTCCGTGCCTGCACCCGATGCGGCCATCACGGCCCTCCTCACGGACCCGACGGCCCCGTCCCGGCCGCTGCACGCCCTGGCCGTCGAGGGCACCGAGGTGGCGGACGCGCTGCCGGCGACCTGGGCGGCCGGTGCGGCCGCCGTCGTGCTGCCGACGCGGGCGACGGCCCGGGAGCGGACGCAACTGCTCGAGCTCCTGCGCCCCGCCGCGGTGGTCACGCGCGACGCGCACGGTGGCCTGCAGCGCACCCCGATGTCCGACGGCGTCGACGTCGACGGGGCGGTGGCCCTGCTCGTCGCCACCTCGGGGAGCACCGGGAGGCGCAAGGCCGTGGCGCTGTCCGCCGCCGCGCTGGACGCGAGCGTGCGAGCCAGCCTGGACCGGCTCGGGGCGCGTCCCGGCCAGCGCTGGGGGCTGGCGCTGCCGACCCACCACGTCGCCGGGCTGAGCGTCCTGCTGCGGGCACGGGCGCTGGGGACCCGGGCGGTACCCGCGGCCGACACCGCCGCGGTCGCCGACCTCGACGTCGAGCACGTCGCCCTGGTCCCGACGCAGCTCGCGGACCTGCTCGCCGCGGGCGCCACCATCGACCGGTTCACCACGATCCTGCTGGGTGGCGCGCGACCCGACCCGGAGCTGCTCACGCAGGCGGCGGCTGCCGGCGCCCGGGTGGTGGTCAGCTACGGCATGACCGAGACCGTGGGCGGCTGCGTCTACGACGGGGTCCCGCTCGACGGCGTCGAGGTGGCCTGCACGCCGGCCGGGCGGATCCGGCTGCGCGGCCCGGTGCTGCTGCAGGGCCTGCGCACCCTGGACGAGCGCGGACGGGTCCGGGACCGGCCGGGGCTCGACGCGGACGGCTGGTTCACCACGAGCGACCTGGGCCACCTCGACCGCGGGCGACTCGTCGTGACCGGCCGGGCCGACGAGGTGCTGGTCAGCGGCGGTGTGAACGTGCCCCTGGCGGCGGTCCGTGCCGCGGTCGCGAGCCACCCCGGGGTGGCCGAGGCTGCGGTCACGGCCCTCGCGGACGCGCGCTGGGGCCAGGTCCCGGCCGTGGTGGTCGTGGCCGCCGATCCGACACGCCCCCCGACGCTGGACGCGCTGCGCGCGCACGTCAAGCAGCAGGCCCCGGTGGCCTACGCCCCGCGGTGCCTGGTCGTGGTCCCTGCCCTGCCGCGGGATGGGCTGGGCAAGGTGACCCGGGTCGCACTCGACGCGCTGATCGCCGCCGCTGGCCCTACCCGAGGGTGAGCACCATCATCGGGTCGCCGCTCGGCTCGACGGAACCGCCCTCCGGTTCGATGGTGATCCCGACCGCGACCGCGCCGGCGACGTCGCCGGTCATCACCCGCGTGGCGCGGCCGCGCTCGTCGGGGTCGAACAGCCCGGCGGGGACGACCCGGTCGTCGTGGATGAACCACAGCTCGTAGGTGTGCGCGTGCGGGGCCGGGTCGAAGCCGTCGGCGACGAACACCGCCTCGCCACGGGTCGCCGAGGCGACCACGCGACCGTGGACGCCGTCGAGCTCCACCGCCACGGTGACGGCGTCGGGGGCCGCCAGCACGTCCGCGATCGCCGAGGAGGTCGCGGACGCCGCCGCGGCCTCCACCTGGGCGAGCCGGGCGGTCAGGGCCTCGACCTCGGCGTTGGCGGCCTCGGCGGCCACGACCTCGGCCTCGAGCCCGGCCAGCTGCTGCTGCATCGCGGTCACCATGACCGCGAGCCCACCGACGGCGACCACGAGCAGCGCGGCTGCGGCCGCGAAGGTGGCGGCGACCCACCGGGGGGTCGTGCGCGGTGCGACCGGGAGCTCGTCGTCGAGCGCGGCTTCGGGCCGCTCCTGTCGGGTCGCGTCGATCTCGGCGAGCACCCGCGCCTTGAGCGAGTCGGGGACCGCGGCGACGGCGGCACCACCGAGCCGGGCGGCGGTGGCCTGCAGCTCGCGGACCTCCTGGGCGCACGGCGTGCAGGCCTCCAGGTGGGCCTCGAAGACCGCCAGCTCACCGTCGGGCAGCGCGTCGACGGCGTAGGCGCCGGTCAACGTGTGCAGGTCGGGGCGCTCCACCATCAGGCCACCCCCATCGCGTCACGCAGCCGGATCAGCCCATCGCGCATCCGCGTCTTGACCGTGCCGAGCGGGGTGTCGAGGAGCTCGGCCACCTCGCGGTAGGTGTAGCCCTGGTAGTAGGCCAGCTCGACGGCCTGGCGCTGGAGCTCGGTCAGCGTGCCGAGGGCCGCGCGGACACGGTCGTGGTCCAGGGAGGTCTCGACCTGCTCCGCGACGTCATCGAAGGGGCGTGCGTGCTCCCGGCCGGCGACCCGTTCGGTCCGGTTCCGGGACGACTGCTCCGAACGCACCCGGTCGATGGCGCGCCGGTGCGCCATGGTCAGGATCCAGGCCCGGGCGCTGCCCCGGTCCGGGTCGAAGCGCACCGCGGTCCGCCACAGCTCGACGAGGACCTCCTGGGTGACCTCCTCGGACTGGGCCGGGTCGCGCACGACCCGGCGTACGACCCCGTGCACGAGCGGCGCGACCCGGTCGTACAGGGCCGCGAAGGCGTCCTGATCGCCCCGGGCGACCGCCGCCAGCAGCGCCTCCTCGTCCGATGTCGGCGAGGGCGCCGCGGCGTCAGCCACCGCCTGCAGCCAGCGTCCGTCCTGGGTCACCGTCCGGGTCTCCGTGGTCGGGGAGCCGGGCCACCACCGCGGTGGCCTCACCCGTGCTTCGGTGACGGCGGCCGCGTGGTTGCCTCCGCGACCGCTCCGCTCACAGGTCGGCGTAGGAGTGCAGCCCGACCACGACGTAGTTGGCGATCAGGTACGTGCCCATGAGCACGATGAAGGCGGCGACGCCGATCCAGGCCGCGCCGCGCCCCTTGACCCCGCGTGTGGCCCGGGCGTGCAGGTACCCGGCGTAGACGATCCAGGTCAGGAAGGCGCCGGTCTCCTTGGGGTCCCAGCCCCAGAAGCGCCCCCAGGACACCTCGGCCCACATCGCCCCGGCGATCGTGCCCACCGTCCACAGGACGAAGGCGAAGGCCGTCAGCCGGTGGGCGAGCCCGTCCATCGTCGCCGTCGAGGGCAGGAAGGGCACCAGCCAGCGGGCCAGCAGCACCGCGGCGACCATGACGAGGTTGACGGTCAGGAACCGGGACAGCCCGGCGGCCAGGGTGTCGGCGGTGACCAGCCAGACCCAGGACACCAGCGCCGTGCCGAGGAAGGTCCCGACGGCCAGCCTGCCGGCCGGGATGCCGGCACGCAGCGCGCGGTGGTAGGCGAGCAGCTCGGCACGCTCCCGCTCGTCGTCGTCGCCGTCGCCCTCCACCTCGGCGTCGCCCTCGGTCACGTCCCCGATGTAGGCGGCCCCGACCGTGGAGCCGCGGCCGGGCACCGAACGCTGCGCGGCGACCGCCGCCTCGGCGGTGTCCCGCAGCAGGTACAGGCCGTTGAAGGCGAACGCGGCGGCGAAGATGCCCATCGAGCCGACCAGCAGGGAGACGTGGAAGGGCCGCCACCAGGTGTCCAGGATCGGCATCAGCGGGCCGGGCTCGGCGTACATCAGCATGGCCATGCCGAGCACCAGCGAGCCGGTCAGCAGCACGAACCCGTGCAGCTCCGGCCGGCGACGGACGAACTGCAGGTAGACGAGCCCCGTCACGACGCCGACCAGCGCCATGAGCGAGGTCACCTCGAACATGTTGCCGAGCGGGAGACGGTCCTGGGCGAGCCCCCGAGCGATCTCGTGGGCGACGTGCGCACCGACCCCGGCGACCGCGAGCACCGCCCCGAGCCGACGGGCGAGGCGGCCCCGCTCCTGCTCGTCCTGACGGCCGACGGTCGTGGTGAGCGCGTAGAGGTAGGCGAAGGCCGCGCCGAGGTAGAGCATCAGCGTGGTCGGGAAGTACAGCAGGCGGGACAGCTCAGCCAGCTGATCGGTGCTCATCAGGCTCCACCTCGTGCGCTCGGGGTGTGGTCCGGGTCGGGCGCGTCGCGGCCGGCGACGGGCTCCGGGATCGTCGTTGCGGGGCGGTCGCGATCGCTGGCTCGGGGCTCGAGGGCGGCGGCCAGCGCCTCCGCGAGGTCCTCGAGCTCCTCCTCGAAGACCTCGGGGCGCTGGAAGGCCCGGCCGGCGACGGTCACCAGGGTACGCCCCCCGCGCCCCTCCTCCACCGCCAGGACCCACACGCGACGGCGGTAGGCGTAGAGCGAGGCGATCAGCCCGCCGGTCAGCAGGACCGCAGCCAGCAGCAGGTAGGGCACCTGCGGCCGGGTGCTGACCTGGAGCCCGACCCAGTGCCGGAGCTCCGGGAAGCTGATCGTGACCCCGGCCAGCTCGGTGGACTGCCCGGGCCTGAGCGCCCGGAAGCCCTCCGAGGTCAGGGCCGTGGTGTCCAGCTCGTTGATGGTCTGCTGGGTCGCGCCGAGCTGCAGGTCCCCGCGGAACTGCTCGAAGACGAGCAGCGGGGCCTCGGCCCACGGCGCCCCGGTCGGGACCGGCCGGCCGTCGTCGCCGTCGGGGGCGAAGGGGTACAGGAAGAGGTCCAGCCCGACGTCCGGGGTCGCCGCCGGGGCCTTGACCGCGCCACGGTAGAACCCGCCGCCGGTCAGGGTGGGGGTCAGGAAGGCGTCGTGGACGACCTCGCCGTCGACCTCGACCACCACCCGGGGCGCGTAGCCCCAGTCGAGCTGGGTGATGCGGGTGCCGTCCAGGTTCAGCGGCCGGTTGCTGTCGATCACCGCCGCGGTGGGCTCGCCATCCGGCAGGGTGACGGTGACCTCGGAGCGGAACTCGGTCGGCTGGCCGGCACCCGGAGCGAGCGGGTCACGGACCCAGTCGACGTGGAACCGGTCCAGCTCGAGCCGCCAGCCCGCGTGATCGCCCTCATCGAACCACCGGCCCGGGCTGTAGGACCAGTAGGACACCGCCGTGTCGCGGAACCCGGCCTCGCCCTCGACGAGCCCCCGCTGCCCTTCGAAGCTGAGGAGCTGCCCGAAGACGATCGCGGCCAGGAGCACGTAGAAGCTCAGGTGGAACACGAGGCTGCCGCCCTCGCGGGTCCACAGGCCCTTCTCGGCGGCCACCTGCGGTGGCCGTGGGTCGTCGGCTGCGCCGTGGTGCTGGCGCACACGCCACCCGCGCTCGTCCAGCACGTCGGCGGCCGTGGCGTGGACCTCCGCCACGCCCACGTCGGTGGTCAGGACCTGTCGCTCGTCCCGGTCGCCGAGGTGGCGGGCGATCGGCGGCTCCGAGGTCCGGACCAGCCGGATCCACGCGCGGATGCGCGGGACCAGGCAGCCGGTCAGGCTGAGGTACAGCGCCAGCAGCACCGCCAGGAACAGCGCGGAGCCGTAGACGTCGTAGGCCCCGATCGCATCCAGCACCGCGCTCACCGTGGCACCCGGGCCGGCCTCCCCGGCCCGCCAGGCGGTCACGGTGGACGGCACGTTGGGTTCCTGGGGCACCGCGGTGGCGATGATGGACAGCACGGCGAGCGCCGCGAGCAGGTACAGCGCCGTGCGCATCCGTGCCAGCCAGCGCCAGCCCATCAGGACCGAGTCCCGCACGAACGCCACGGGGCCCGACGCCCGCGGGCGCCCGCGTCGCACGGGCGGGTTCATCCGAGGAGGCGGGAGGGACTCGGTCACGGGTGGGAGCTCGCAGTCGGTCTCGTCAGGGGGCCCGGCACGACGTGCCGCGGGGCACGCGCGGTCAGATCGGCGGTTCGAAGCCCTGGATCAGCGGGCGGAGCAGGAACATCAGTCGGTCCCACAGACCGGTGGCGATGGAGATGCCCACCAGCATCAGCAGCACCCCACCCACCACCTGGAGGGTGCGGGCGTTGCGCTTGAGGACCTCGAGGGTGCCGGACAGGTGACGGAAGAGCAGCCCGAAGGCGATGAAGGGCAGGCCGAGCCCGAGCGCGTAGATGAAGCCGAGGACCGCCCCCCGCCCGGAGACCCCGGAGCTGACGTTCAGCGACAGCGTGAGGATCGCACCCGCCGCCGGCCCGATGCATGGGGTCCAGCCCACCCCGAAGACGAACCCGAGCACCGGCGCGGTGGCCAGGCCGCCCGTCGGCGCCAGGTGGGTGAGACGGACCTCGCGCTGGAGGCGGCCGACGGCCATCACCGCACCGAGGACCGCCACGATCCCACCCATGACCACCTGGGCGGTGGTCGAGCGGGCCAGGGTGTTGACCGTGCCGACGGCGAACCCGAGCATGGTGAACGGGATCGCGAAGCCGATCACGAACAGCAGGGAGCCGACCAGCACGCGGCCACGTGCACGCGCATCCGCCTCGACGAGGTCCTGCCCCGACAGGCCCGTCATGTAGGACAGGTAACCGGGGACCAGCGGCAGCACACAGGGCGAGGCGAAGGACACGAGCCCGGCGAGCAGGGCGATGGCGGCCGCCACGAGCAGGTTGGCGTCGAGGATCAGCGTCTGGACGGTCTCGGCCACCGCTCAGTCCTCGTCGGCCAGCGCAGCGGCCAGCGAGGTCGTCTCCCGGGTGCCGATCACGCCGGAGACGCGCACGGCGACGCGCCCCTCGCGGTCGAGGAACAGGGTGGACGGGATGTTGCGCGGACCGACCCCGGCGAACCGGGAGGCGTAGTCGTTGGCCGGGTCGAACAGCGACGGGTAGGGGATCTCGAACTCTCGGACGTGTGCCAGCGCGTTGGCCTCGGCATCCTCGATGTTGACGCCGAGGAAGGCGACCTCCTCGGCAGGCAGGCGCTGGTAGGCCTCGTTCAGGTCGGGCTGCTCGACCCGACAGGGACCGCACCAGGAGGCCCAGAAGTTCAGCACCACCACCCTGCCGGCGAACGCATCGAGCCCGAGCTCGCGCTCCTCGCCGAGGACGGGCATCGCCTCGACCGGCGCCGGCACACGCTCCTCGACCGGGATCGGGCACAGGCCGGACCGGACGCCGGGGATCGGGTCGCAGTCGGCCGCGGTCGCGCTGCCGCTGCAGGCGGCGAGCACGAAGGCGGCGCCGATCAGCAGCAGTCGGGCGACGCGCATCCGGGGCTCCGGGACGACGGGGTGGGCTGCGAGGGTGCCCGGTGGGCACCGCGGACGCGAACCGGGCCCGCGGGATGCGCGGTCCGGGTGTGGGCCCGCCAGCGCGCTACTGCGCGATCGGGACGGCGATGCGCTCGGGTTCGGCGACCCGGTCGGTCTCCAGACGCTTGTCGCGCTGCTCGAGCCGGTCCAGCCAGGCCAGGCTGAGCAGGAACAGCACGAGGGCGGTCCCGGTCCAGATGGCCGACGGGACCCATTCCGCGCCGGGGTCGTAGAAGGCGAACCAGTCCACCGGCTCCCCGACGGGGACGGCCTCGAAGGGCACCCCGTCGGCGTCGGTGAAGGTCGCCGTGGCCTGGAAGCGCTGGGTCGCCAGCAGGATCCCGGAGTCCGGGTGCTCGAAGACCTGCGGGCTCCCGACCCGCTGCACGTTGAAGAACGGCTGTGCCCGACCGATGGCGCCGTCGGGGCGCTGGGCGGCGGCGTCCTCCTCGAACTCGGCCCGACGCGTCACCCCGATCTGCGCCACGTTGTTGTCGTCGGTGGGCAGGAACTGCGCCTGCATCGTGTCGACGGACTGGCTGACCGTCCCGGACAGCTGGCTGAAGGCGGGCCGGGACTCGAGCGCCTCCTCGTCCAGGTCCCCGTAGCCGAGGAACGCCGCCACGCCCACGAAGCGGTCCACCTCGGTGCCGCCGGCGAAGAACCCCGCCCGGGGCGAGCCCTCCTCGAAGGCGTACCACCGCGGGCTGTAGTGGTCGACGGCCTGACCGGGCAGGTGGTCGATGCCGGTGTTGGCCGGGATGCCGGGGGCGCCGAACAGCCAGAACACCCCGAGCAGGGACGCGACCCCGAAGAAGGCCGTGCCGTACATGGCACCGGCCTTGCGGGCGCCGTAGTTGGACCACAGCAGGGCGAAGACGGAGCCGGACAGGAACAGCAGCCCGAGCGGGATCGCGAGGATCGCCACGGGGTGGTCCGCCGGGATCGCCTCCTCGACGGCGAGGAAGGTGATGAGCTCCAGCATCAGTCGTCTCCCTCGGGCAGGCCGCCGATCTGGGCGGTACGCGGGCCACCGAGCTCCTGGAAGGACTCGATGTGGTCGATCACGGCCTCGATCGCGTCGTCGGTCAGCTCGAGCGCGAAGGACGGCATGGGGGCGTTGCCCGGCAGGTTGCGGCCCTCGTTGAGCACCTGGCGGACGGCGTTGCGTGCCTGCACGAGGCTCTCGTCGTCCTCACCGGACCAGCCGTAGCGCTCGTAGACGTTCCACAGCTGGGGCCCCACGTAGCCCTCGGCGTTCGGGCCGTGGCAGCGGGCACAGTTGGCGGCGAAGACGTCCTCCCCGCTGCGCCCCACGAAGGACTGGGCCTCGGGGATCTCCCCGGTCTGCACCGACAGGATGTAGGTGGCGATCTGCTCGAGCTGGTTGTCGGAGAAGACCCCCCCGTTGGCCACCCCGAAGGCGTTCATGGGGGTGCCGGGCCGGCCGTGGACCAGGGTCAGCAGGATGAACTCCCGGACGTCGGGCACGACCTCGGAGTCCTGGTACCGAGCCACGATGTTGTCCAGCGCTGGCGCAGGCCAGGCCGCGTCCACGTCCGGGGAGGGATGCGGCGCCGAGCCACCCTCCAGGTTGACGCCGTGGCAGGAGGCGCAGGCGTTCTGGTACTCGGCGCGCCCGGCGGCGACGTCCGCCTCGTAGAAGTCGTCGACCGCGTTGTTGATGCGGGTCGGCTCGATCAGCCAGTACAGCGGGATGAACAGGGAGGCGAACACCGCCAGCGCCACCCCCCACGACATGGCCCGCTCCATCGCGCGGCCCTCGAGCTCCTCGTCGGAGTGGTAGGGCCGCATCGCCAGCGGGATGTCCGCGTGACGGGTCGGGCCGGACCGCTTGCCCGGTCCCACCACGAAGTAGGCCACCCCGAAGCCGACCAGGGCGACGATGAGGATCAGCAGGGGCACGGTGGCGGAACCGCCGGCCTCGACTGCCAGGACGGGAAGGATCATCGATGGGCTCCCAGGCTCAGGCGTCGACGCACGACGGACCCTCCGGCGGCTGCTCGAGGGCGTTCGCGGTCCGGGCCGGGCCGGTCAGGGGGTTACCGAGGTCGACGACGAACTGGCCGTCCTCGTCGATGAAGCTCGAGTAGCGGTCCAGGCCGCGCGGGGCCGGCCCTCCCTGCCACTCGCCGTAGCGGTTGTAGCGGGAGCCGTGGCAGGGGCACTCGAACCACTGCGACGACTGGCACCACGGCACCCCGCAGCCGAGATGCGGGCAGGACTGCGAGTTGACCGCCATGAGCCCGGTCTCGCCGTCCGGCAGGATGGCGTGGTCGTCGCCGTAGGCCCGCATGGCCGAGGACGAGGTCACGTCCCAGACCAGGATGGAGATACCCCCGTCGGGGATGCGCAGCGGTGCCCGCTCCGCCCGGATGTTCGCGGCGAGCTCGACGGCATCCCCGAGGGCGACCTCGCCGAACAGGCCGTCGCCGAGCCGCGGCCACAGCATGCCGAGGGTCCCGAGTCCGAACCCGGCCAGCCCGGCGCCGACCGAGCCGATCAGGCTGTAGCGCAGGAACGTGCGGCGCTCGACCGGCTTGAGCACGCCGTCGCGCTTGGCGTCGTTGGCCATCGTGGAGTCCTCGCGTTCAGTGGTGGTCGGGCGTGGTGCGGCTCACAGCGTGAAGCCGAGGCCCTGCACCCAGGGCCAGGCCCAGGCGTAGCCGGCGCCACGCAGGAACGAGCCGATGATCACGAGCAGGCCCCAGAAGGCCATGAAGAACGTGAAGGCCATGTTGGCGACCTTGCGGTTCTCCGGCTTGGCGGAGGGGTTCTTGTCCACGTAGGGCGCCGCCATCAACATGACCGCGAAGACCCCGGGCAGGGTCACCCCGGCGACCATGGGGTGCATGTAGGCGAGCAACTCCTGGAGCCCCATGAAGTACCACGGGGCCTTGTTGATCGCCGGGACCTCCTGGGGGTTGGCCAGCGAGCCGAGAGGGGCGTCGAGGAAGAAGGCCGCGATCAGCAGCAGGGACCCCATGGCCAGCAGCGCGACGAACTCCACGAGGAGCAGGTGGGGCCAGGTGTAGACCTTGTCCATCTGCTTGGACTGGACCTGCTGGATCCCGGCCGGCGGCACCAGGGCCAGGAGGCGGTGCGTGTGGGTGGAGGACGTCGGCACGCCGAGGGAGCCCCCGTCGGAGCCGCCGTTGCCCAGCGACGCGGCGACGCGGGCCGCGCGCTCCTCGGGCGTGAGGCGACCGCCGCCCGCCTCCTCGGCGGGCGCGGCGGTCTTGGTCGCGACGCCGCCACCGGCTCCACGGGACGCCTTGAACCCCTCGAGCGCCTTGGAGGCCTCGGCTGCCGGCTTCGGCCCCAACGTCGCACCGTCGGCGATCTTGGCGGCGCGAACGGCGGCGGCCTTCGCCTTGGCCCGAGCGATGCGCTCGCTCTTGCCCTCCGCCACCAGGCGGTCGTAGACCGCCTGGTCCGGCGTGATCTCCTCGCTCATGGTGGTGCCTCTCGCAGCGTTGCGGGGTCGCGACCGACAGGTGGCGACCTACAGCGGCCCGGAGATGCCACCGTCCTTGCGGATCCGCCAGAAGTGGACCGCGAGGAAGATGACCGTCAGGAAGGGGATGAACAGCACGTGCAGGACGTACCAGCGCAGGAGGGTCTCCGGGCCGATCTCCAGCCCGCCGAGGAGCACGAACTGGACCTGGTCGCCGAACACCGGCGTGAACCCGGCCATGTTGGTCCCGACCGTCACCGCCCACAGCGCGAGCTGGTCCCACGGCAGGAGGTAGCCGGTGAAGGACAGGAACAGCGTGAGCAGCAGCAGGATCACGCCGACGACCCAGTTGAACTCCCGTGGGGGCTTGTACGCCCCGTGGTAGAACACCCGCGCCATGTGCAGGAAGACGGTGAAGACCATCGCGTGCGCCCCCCAACGGTGGAGGTTGCGCACCAGCTGCCCGAAGGTCACCGAGGCGGACAGCTCCCGCATGTTGAGGTAGGCCACCTCGGTGCCGGCCCCGGCAGCCGGGGTGTAGAAGAACATCAGGAAGATGCCGGTGATGGTGAGCAGGATGAACAGGAAGAAGCTCAGGCCCCCGAGGCAGTAGGTGTAGGTCAGCTTCAGCCCGTGACGCTTCACCTTCACCGGGTGCAGGTGGTAGAGGACGTTGTTCATCGACGCCAGCGCCCGGTCCCGGGAGGTGTCGCGGTAACCCTTGCGGTAGATCGATCCCGGCCGGAAGATCGACTTCCAGATGACGTTGTCCTGGACGTTGCCCTTGACGTCATCGAACGTGGGGAGCTTCGGCACGCTCGTCCCTCTCGGTGGGTCCTGCGGGGCGCCCTGGGGCGTCGCAGCGGTGGTGGGTCGTCGGTGGTCCGGGTCCTAGCCCGGGCGCCGCTCACGTGAGCGGGCCCCGGTCCTGCTCAGCCGTCCACGCGCCCCAGCCACAGGGCGTCGGACGGACAGCGCTCCACGCAGATGGCGCAGCGGGTGCACTCGTTGTCGTCGATGATGAACACGGCGTGCGACTGCGACGCCAGCGTCTTCAGCGAGGCCGAGTCCGCATCCTTGATGATGTCGGGGGACATCATGTAGATGCACTCCCACGGGCAGACGTCCTCGCAGGCACGGCACAGGATGCACAGCTCCGGGGTGAGCCCGATGTGTCGCTTGGGCTTGACACGCTCCTGGAGCCACTGCGGGTCGACCTGCTGCACGGTGTAGTCGTCGTACATCAGGGGGTGTTCCCCCTTGTCGGTCTTGCCCACGGTGCACCTCCCCTCGTCGTCGCTCGCCGAACACGGTCCGGGTCTACTTGTAGCCGCCGGCCTCCGGCTTGCTCTCCCCAGCGGCCAGGGTCTTGGGGTAGCTGCGCTGCATCCGCAACGCCGCCCAGAGCGTGACCACGATCCCACCGATCATGAGCGCCTGGAGGGTGCCCTCGGTGATGACGGCGTAGAGGTTGGAGGCGATGTCGATGCGTGTGTCCTCATCGATCGTGATCCCGGCCGACGCGGGGATGATCGTGCCGGACAGCAGGTCGCGGTTGGACTCGGTGAACTGGATCCACACGTGTGGCACGATCCCGTGGAGCCACCACAGGAGGCTGGAAGCGCCCATCACCCCCATCGTGGCGGAGACCCACTCGCGCTTGCCGTAGGTCAGCTTCGCGAGGTAGAGGGGCAGGATCCCCAGCGGACCGAGCCAGAGCAGGGTGATCGCGCCACCGACCCAGCCCCGACCCGCGCCGGCGGGGTCACCGAACTCGTACAGGGCGCGACCCGCCGCGGGTAGGGCGGAGAAGAACTCGCCGAACCACTCGATCACGCGCGCTCCTGTCGGTCTCGAGACCCGTCACGGCTCCGTGACGGGTCCGGGCCGGGTTGGCCGACCCGGCTGGTGGGGCCGAAGGTACCAACCGGCCTTCGACCTGAACAAACGGCCAGGGCCATCCGGCACTGCATCTCATGGCCTCACGTGCTCGAAGATGACGTTGTCCGCCATCTCACGGGCCTTGGCGAGGCCCGCGTCGTCCGTCGCGGTCCAGGTCACCAGCACCCCGCCACGGGAGCGCCACAGGGTGCACGGCTCGGCGGGCAGGCTGTCCAGGTCGTAGCTGACCGCATGCGGCGCCACGCTGGCCAGAGCGCGCAGCTCGGTCAGGCGCCGCTTGAGGGGCCCCGGCAGCTTCGCGTCGTCGACGCCTCCGGCGGTCAGCACCCGGACCGCCTCCGGACGGGCGCGGCGGAACCAGCGCACGCTGACGGGGTTGAAGCTGGCGACGCACCACGGCCCCGGATGGGCGTCGAGCAGCGTCGCGACGGCCTGCTCGAGGGCGTTCGCCCGCAGCTTGGGCTGCTTGAGCTCCACCATCACCGGCACCTCGCGCAGCTCCTGGAGGGCTGCGGCCAGGGTGGGGACGTGCTCGTCGGTGTCGCCGAGGGTCACGCCGGCGAGCTGGGCCACCGTCAGGTCCGCGACACGCTCCGCGCGGCCGGCGGCCCGCTCCAGCGTGGGGTCGTGGGCGACGACCGGGACCCGGTCACGACTGAGCATGACGTCCAGCTCGACGCCGTAGCCGGCAGCGGCGGCCGCAGCGAAGGCGGCCAGGGAGTTCTCGGGGGCGCCCGCGTCGTCGTGCAGGCCCCGGTGCGCCAGGGGGATCTCCCGCAGCCAGTCGGGACACGACTCGGTCGGGACCAGATCGGGTCGCGCCTCGGCCTCGATCGGCTCCTGCACGGCTGCGCTCCCGGTCGCGTCGGGGGGACGGTGCCCCGACCCCGGCGGGAGCCTACTGGCCGGCCTCGTCGGGACGAACCCCGGCAGGTGCCCGTCGCGTCACCGCTGCGAGCCGCCGAGCAACCGCCAGCCCGCGACCAACGCCCCCACCGCCAGCACGAAGGCCGCGGCGCTGCGGGCATCCCGGCCCGGTTCGCGCTCCCCCCGCGACGATGCCGCCTCGAGGCGTGCCCGGGTCGGCGGGCTGACCGTCCGGGCCGCGACGCCGGGGCCGGGATCGGCCGGGGTCGTGACCAGCGCGGCACGCGGGACCGGTGGTGGGCCGTCCGCGTCCCGTGCATCGGCCGCTGCGGCCGTGTCCTCCAGGACGGCGGCCGTCCCCTCGTCCTCGAGCCCGAGCAACTCGGCCTCGTGGGGTGCGAGCAACGGGCCGTGCACCGCCTCGTAGCGCACGGCGGAGAGCACCCCTCCGTACAGGTAGAGCCGACCGGCGAGGTAGAACAGCAGCAGCAGGGCGATGACGCTCCCGAGCGCCCCGTAGAGCGCGTTGGCGCTGTCGATCTGGTTGCCGACCCAGGTGGCCCCCGCGACCTTCAGTCCGGTCCAGCCAGCAGCGGCGAGCAGGGCGCCCGGGACCCGGTCCCGCACGCGCAACGCGACCGGGGGGGACAGCAGCGTGTACGCCCCGAGGAAGAGCCCGACATCCAGGGCGAAGGTCACCAGCAGCGACACGAGTACCGCCACCCCACCCGGGAGCTGCCCGAGACCGATGCCGGCGATCGAGGACGCCGAGGCACCGGCCAGCGCCAGCAGCCCGAGGCCCACCAGGGCGAGCAGCTGCCGCAGCTTGGCCTTGACCCCGGTCAGCAGGGCACCACGGAACACGACCCGGGTCGCGGCCATCGCCGCGTTGACGACGCGCAGCCCCGTGAACAGCAGCGTCACGAACCCGACGAGCCCGATCGTCCCCCGCTGGCGGACGACCGCAGCCAGCAGCTGTGAGACCTGGCTGTCGTCCCCCTCGACGGTCTGGTCGAACCCCGGGATGGCCCCGGTGATGGTCTCGGCCACCGCCAGCTGGTCCGCAGGGTCGTCCAGCACGAACCCGGTCACCGAGACCGCCAGCAGGAGCAGCGGGAACAGCGACAGGAAGCCGAAGAAGGCGATGGCCGCGGCCAGCGGGTCACCGGCATCCTCGACGTAGCGACGCTGGACCGCGAGCGCGGTGCCGATCACGGGCACGGAGGCGAGGCGGTCCTTCACGGTGCTCCCGGATCGTGGTCGCCAGCCGAGGCTAGTGGTCGTGCGGGTGCCGACGGCCCCCGACGGCCGGTCGCGGGCCGTTCATCCCCGTGGCCGTGCGACGGGACCGGTGCGGTGGCCTCCAGCAGGGTCGCCGCCATCGCCCGCCCCAGGGTGACCGCCTCCTCGGGCGAGGTCTCGTGCGAGGCACGGGCGCTGCGCGACCCGGTGGCGTCGCTCAGCAACCCGAGCAGGACCAGCCGGTGCTGCCCGGTCGCGCTGCGCCGGACCTCGGCGTGTGCCCCGACCGGGGGGTCGTCGTCCCGGCTCAGCTGCCGCCAGAGCTCCCGCTCGGCATCCAGCTCGGCGCGCAGCAGCGGGTCGTCGAACCGGCTCAGGAGCTTGCGGACCGCAGCGGCCGAGCGCAGGCAGGTCACCGTGGTGGTCCCCTGACCGGGGCGGTGCAGGACCTCACCGTGCTCTAGCGGCACGACCACCAGCGAGCGCGTCGTCGGCTGCGCCAGCAGCAGCTCCGCCACGCCGACCACCGCGGCGTCCAGGTCCCCACGCTCCACCGCAGCCAGCCGCGCAGCCAGCGGACCGGCCCCTTCCTGCAGCAGGAGGTCGCGGCGCTGACGCTGCAGCTGGGCGCGACGCACGGCCCCCGACGCCGCGACGGTGACCGGTCGGGTCCGCGGCAAGGTCGCGAGCGACCATCCCGGCCCGGAGACCAGCGCATCGCGCGGATCGAGGCGTTCGGACACGGCCGCCGTCACCAGGTCGTCCGGGAGCACGGCCGGCAGCGCCTCGCCGGCCAGCACCGCCGCGTCCGCCGCGCCCTCCCGGACCCGCTGCAGGGCGGGATGCGCTGCAGCGGCGCGCTCGTCGCTGTCGGTGCAGACGACCACCTCCGCCACCACACCGGCGACCGCCAGCCGCGCGACGAGCCGCTCGACGCGGCCGCGCGCCGCGGCGTGGTCCGCGACGGCCAGGCGCAGCCGGTCGCTGTCGGGGTGCTCGCTCATCTGGTCCTCGTCCGATGCGGTCCGAGGGACGGACCGCGCGGGAGCGAGGCTACTTGTGCACGGCGTCGGGCTCGCGCCCGCCGCTGCCGGGGGCCCGGTCGAGCTGCTCGTAGAAGGCCAGGATCTGCAGCTCCGTCGCCAGGTCCACCCGCCGCACCGTCACCTCCGGCGGCACGCGCAGGTGCGTCGGGGCGAAGCTGAGGATCGCCCGCACCCCGGCGGCCACGAGCCGGTCGGTGACCGGTTGGGCAGCCTCCGCGGGGATCGCCAGCACGGCGAGGGCGACCTGGTGGGCGGTGACGAGCTCCTCCAGATCGGCCACCGGGGCGACCCGGAGCCCGGCCAGCTCCGCACCGATCACGCCCGGGTCGGCGTCGAGCAGCCCGACGAGCCGGAAACCACGGTCCGCGAACCCGCCGTAGCTGGCGAGCGCCCGACCCAGGTTGCCGGCCCCGACCAGCAGCAGCGGGCGGTCGGCGACCACCCCGAGGGCCTCGGAGAGGCTGGCCGCGAGCCGGTCCACGTCGTAGCCGACGCCCCGGGTGCCGTGGGTCCCGAGGTAGGACAGGTCCTTGCGGACCTTGGCGGCGTTGACCCCCGAGGCCCGGGCCAGGTCGTCGCTTGCCAGGGTGTCGATCCCGTCCGCGGCGGCATCGACGAGGACCTGGAGGTAGACGGGCAGGCGGGCCACGGTGGCCTCGGGGATCCGTCCGTTGCGCACACCCTGCTCCTCGCCCGTGACACGGGGCCCGCCTGCGCCGCAGCAGGACACGCCCCCGTCGCTCCGGTGGTCGCAGCGGCTCCCACCACCGCGTCCGGCTGCGCAGGCTACGCATCGCCCGGACCAACACCGAACCGGGCGCGCGGTGCATCCGGTCCACAGCCGGGCGCCGCGGTCGGCTCAGCCCCGGCGGCGGGCGGCGCGGACCAGGCGACGGACGTCACCAGGCCCGAGCTCGTAGGCGGCCACCTCGGTGCCATCGATCTCGAGCACCGGGACGCGGACGGCGTAGCGGCGCACCAGGTCGTCGTCGCCATCGATGTCCACGAGCTCGACCTCGGCGCCGGCGGCTTCGCGCGCCACGAGCTGCTCGGCACGGCGGCACAGACCGCAGCCCTGCCGGGTGTAGAGGGTGAGCCGGACCGGTCGGCGCACACGCGGACGCACCGTGCGCCTCCTGCTCTCCGGCGCTCAAGCACGCCGCCGTCGTGGCCGATACCCCGACCGTAGGACCACGACGGAGCTTCCCGACAACGGCACCCCGCTCGAAAGGGCGGTCCGCAACGCCACGGGTCTACGGCCTTCCGAGGCTAGGGCAGCCGGGCTACCGAAGGAACCTCCCCTCACCACGGTGCGGCTCCGTCCCGATCGAAGGGA
This sequence comes from Nitriliruptoraceae bacterium, assembly GCA_047921175.1. GTDB lineage: Bacteria > Actinomycetota > Nitriliruptoria > Nitriliruptorales > Nitriliruptoraceae > T1Sed10-7. The sequence goes on from JBLRWQ010000010.1 coordinate 38,111, forward strand.
CCGTGCCGTGACCGCCGTGCGTCCACTGACCTCGCGGGTCCTGGTGGTGCTGGTGCTCTCGCTGCTGGCCAGCCTGCTGCCACCGACCGCGCCCCACGCCCTGGCCGATACCGGGCTCGAGTCGCAGTTCGTCGCCGCCACCAACCAGGCGCGCGCCGCGGCGGGCCTGCCGGCACTTGCCGTCTCCGGTGACCTGACCTCCGGAGCGCGGGCGCACAGCCGGGTGATGGCCGATGCCGGCAACCTGCACCACAACCCGAACCTCGGATCGTCCTTCAGCGGCTGGCAGAAGATCGGGGAGAACGTCGGACGTGGACCGTCGGTGAACTCGATCCACGGCGCGCTGATGAACTCGCCGGGCCACCGGCGCAACATCCTGGACCCGGACTTCACCCAGGTCGGGATGGGTGTGGTGAAGGATGGGAACGGCCAGATCTGGGTCACCCAGGTCTTCCGCAAGCCGACCGGCGCACCGCCGCCACCGCCACCACCGCCACCGCCACCGCCGCCACCGCCGCCACCGCCACCGCCACCGGCTCCCGAACCCGCGCCGGCTCCGGCACCCGCACCGGCGCCCGCCCCCAGCGCAGCCCCGGCGTCCGCGCCCGCGCCGTCCGCGCCCGCGCCGGAGCCCGTCGCGGCGCCGGAGCCCGAGCCCGAACCCGAACCCGAGCCCTACGAGGTCGCGACCCCACCGGTCGCCCTGGACCGGATGACCCTGCTGCTGGCACGCCAGGTGGCGGACGAGACCGGACAGCGGCTCGACGACGTCCTCGACGAGCTGCGGTCCCGCTGAGCCCCACTGGCCGGTGCCGTCCGACCACCTCGACGGCCCGGCCAGCGACACGGCCGAGGTAGCGTGGACGCATGCGCCTGCTCGCCTCCACCGGCCCGTTGTTCGCCCGTCCGCTGGACTGGGCGCTGGCGGTGCTGGCCGAGGCCGGCTACGACGGCGCCGAGCTGATGGTCACCCAGGACCCCGCGACGCAGGACCCCGCGCAGGTCGCCGCGGCCTCGAGCAGCGAGGGGCTGGCGATCGACGTGGTCCACGGGCCGTTCCTGCTACTCACCCGACGGGTCTACGGCACGGACCCCGTCACCAAGGCCCGGCGGTCGCTGGAGCTGGCGGGAGCGGTCGGTGCGGGCCTGATGATCGTGCATCCACCCTACCGCTGGCAGCGCCGCTTCCATCGTTGGCTCGTGGCGTCCTCCGACGACGAGGCGGCCCGGCTCGGCAGCCGGGTCGGGGTCGAGAACCTCTACCCGGTCGCCGTGGGCGGCCGGCCCGTCCGGTTCCACCGCTATACCACCGCCGAGCACCTCGCACCGTTCCACCACGTCGTGCTGGACACCAGCCACCTCGGTGTCGCCGGCGAGGACCTCGTCACCACCTACCTGGCCCTGCGCGAGCAGGTCGCCCACCTGCACGTCTCCGACCATCGCGGCGGACCACGGGACAGCCATGCACCGCTCGGGCACGGTCGGCTCCCGCTGGGCGCGTTCCTCCACCGGGTCGGCGAGGACGAGCGGCGCGGGCTCGGGTCCGTGGGCAGGGGCGACGCGGCGATGACGCTCGAGCTGGACTGCCGCCGCTACCTCGAGGACCGTGCCGCGCTCGTGGGCTACCTGCGGCAGGAGCGCATCAAGGCGCAGGCGCTGCTGGCCGGGGCCGACGCCGAGGAGGTGCTCGGGCGGCCGGACGAGGTGGACGTCGCCCCGGGGTTCGACGAGGACGACGCCGACCAGCCGACCGTCGCACCCGACGGCACCTGAACCGGACCCACCGGACCCACCAGACCCACCACCGGAGCAGACCGGAGGACCCCGATGCGTCACGGCACCAGCATCGCGCTGGCCGTGCTGCTGCTGCTGATCGTCGTGGCGGCGGTGGTACAGCTCAGCATGGCCACCGCCGGCTGAGCATCACAGGAAGACCGAACGCCGCCCCATGAGGTTGCGGTGCAGCATCTGCTGGATGCGCTCGCGCACCTGATCGGTGAGGTCGAACAACGCCATCGGGTCCTCGGCCAGCTCGGGGCTGAGCCGGGCCGGCTCGATCGGCGCACCGTACTCGATGATCCACTTGCTGGGCAGCGGCAGCAGGGCGAAGGGGCCGAGCAGCGGCAGGGCGAACATCTGCGGCACGACGGGGAAGTACGGGAAGCCGAGGAGGCGGGCCACGATGCGCAGGTCGAACAGCATCGGGTAGATCTCCTCGCTACCGACGATCGCCGTGGGCACGATCGGCACCCCGGCCCGGGCGGCGGTCGCCACGAAGCCCCCGCGACCGAAGCGCTGCAGCTTGTAGCGGTCCTTCCAGGGCTTGCCGAGGCCCTTGAAGCCCTCGGGCCAGACCGCGACGAGCTCACCCGCCGCCAGCAGCCGGTCCGCATCGTCGCCGGACGCCAGCGTCGCCCCGGTCTTGCGGGCCAGCTCCCCGACGTAGGGGGTACGGAAGACCAGGTCCGCACCGAGCTCTCGGGCGTGTCGGCCGGTCAGGTCGAACACGTCCAGCCGGGTGATGAGCGCGTCCGCCGGGAGCGTGCCGGCGTGGTTGGCGACCAGCAGCGCGCCACCCTCGGTCGGGACGTGCTCGATGCCGTGGGAGGTCACGCGCCAGTAGTGTCGGTGCAGCGGCCGGAGCAGCGGCATCAGGACGTGGGTGGTGAGATCCTCGTCGAAGCCGAACTCGTCGATCTCGTAGGCCCCGGTCACCCGTCGGCGCAGGAAGGAGACCAGGCCCCGCAGCGCCTCGAGGAAGCGGTCGTCGGCGGCGTCGCGCAGCAGCTCCAGCCCGTCCACCGCGGCCCCGAGCCCCCGGCGTTGGAGCTCGGCCTCGGCCCAGGCGAAGCTGCCCGGGCGAGGACCGGCCCCTCCCTGGGCGGCGGCGCTGTCGGAGCGGCCGGCCGTCGTGATCCTCGGCGGCGTGTCCCCTCCGGGCGCCTGGGTCGGCCGGGACGCCGGGGAGCCGCCGTGCTCGCCGCGTCCGGGCCCCGCGAGGCCGGGCGCACGCCGCGGGGCCGGGCGGGCCGCGTCCCCGGCATCCCGGGCGTGGATCCGACAGCGGTCGCCGTCGACGGCGTAGTTCCGGCACGGTGCGCCCGCCACGGTCGTCGCCTTGCAGCGGGGTCGGGCCGTGGGCTCGGGACCGCGGGCGGCGCGGGCGGCACGCTGCTCCTCGAGCGAGAAGACCTGGGCATCGTGACGTGCGGGATCGGTCATCCGCGTTCCTCCCGGCTCGTGCGCTGGGACTCCAGGAAGCGCTCCTGCCCCTTGCGCTGGAGGAAGTCGTACAGCTCCCGCTCCCAGCGGATCGCGTCGTCGCGGTCGATCAGGCTCCGGATCCGGCGGCGCTCGAGGAAATCCTCGAAGGCGGCGCGGGTCGTGTAGGCCGGTTGGTAACCGAACCGCTCCTTGAGCGCGGTGGTGTCCATCACCCGACCGAACTGGAGCATGCGCAGCTGGTCGGGGGCGACGTCGGCGCGGCCGGAGCGACGCAGCAGCGCCGAGACCCCGGACACGAAGGGCAGCGGCACCGGGACCGGGATGCGTCCCGCGATCCGGATCGCCTGGGACAGGTAGAGCACCCCGTCCCCCGCGACGTTGAAGGTGCCCGTCACCTCGCCGGCCACTGCCCGGGCCAGCACGGCCACGGCATCGTCCTCGTGCACGAACTGCAGCCGGGGATCGAAGCCGGCGACGGCCGGCAGCACCGGTAGGGCGAAGAAGGACGCGAAGGCCCCGTCGACCGTGGGCCCCACGAGGTTGGCGAGCCGGAGCACGGAGACCTCGACGTCGCTGCGCCGGCGGCCGAGCATGCGGACGTACGCCTCGGCCTCGGCGGCGTCCTTCCCGAACCCGTGGCGCGGTGGCACGCGGGGGGTGGAGCGCTCGGCGAACAGCGCCGGGTCGGCGTGGCCGGAGCCGTAGACCGCCCCGGTCGACTTGAGCACCACACGCCGCAGCGAGCTCGACGCCTGACAGGCACCCATGAGCTGCATCGTGCCGATGACGTTGTGCTCCTTCATCGAGGCACGACCACCGGAGGCCCGGGGCCGGGAGGTGATCGACAGGTGCACCAGCGTGTCGATGGCGGCCGCCTCGAGGATGCGCGCCACCAGCGGGTTGCGCAGATCCGCCCGGACGAACTCCGTGCGCCGCAGGTCGTGCTGCGGCTCGCGGACGTCGACCCCGACCAGCTCGTGGACGCGATCATCGGCCTCGAGCACCTTCGCGACCATGCCGGCGAGCTGCCCGGAGATCCCGGTGATCAGTACCCGTCGACCTTCCACCACCTGACGACCTTCCCGCCGCGCCGGCACCGACGCTCCGGAGCCTTGCAGTGAAGCGGTTCGGCGGCCCGCGCGCGAGCGACGTGCGGTCCGGCGCCTACAGGGACCGCTCAGTTCCCGGCAGCCTGCCCGTCGTCGTCCGCGAGCGCCGCGAGGTCGAGCTCGGCCGGGTCGACCACCTGCGCGGCCAGGTAGCGCTCGAGCTCGGCGACCGGCACGCGGTAGTTGCGACCCACCCGCACCGCCGGCAGCTCCCCGCTGCGGATCAGCCGGTAGATCGTCATGGTCGACACGCGCAACTGCTCGGCGACCTCCGCGGCGGTCATCAGTTGCGTGGGCATGGTCTCACTCGGCTCCGAGGCACGCGTGGAACGCTACCCCTGCACGCAGGGGGACCACCAGAGCACAACACGCAACGGGCGCCACCGGCATCACAGGACCGGACAGGCCCCACACCAGCCCCACCTCAGGCGCGCGGGCGCGCGGGCAGGAGCGCTCAGCGCACACCGTGGAGCGGGAGCAGGAGCTCCCGGAGGGCCGCCACGGAGGCGTTGGCCTCCGTCACCGCCTGCGCGTGCATCGCGTGCGAGACCCGCACCGGCTCCTCGAGGAAGGCGGTGGGCGGCACGTCGCCGGTCCGCTCCACGGCCAGCTCCCGCCAACCCATCGGGGTCTCGATCGGCAGCCGGCGACCCGTCATCTCCGCGAACGCCAGCGTCCAGGCACGCGGCACGACCCGCACCAGCTGGTACCCGCCGCCACCCATGGCGACCCAGCGGCCACCGGCGGTCTCGTGGGCCAACCGGTGGATGCGCGCGTAGATGGCCGCCATGTCGTCGACCGTCAGGGCCAGGTGGGCGAGTGGGTCACTGGCATGGGTGTCACAGCCGAGCTGCGTGACCAGCACGTCGGCGTCGAAGGCGCGGATCAGCGGTTCGATCACCGCGTCGAAGGCGTCCAGCCACACCGGCCCCGTGGTCCCGGGATGGAGCGGCAGGTTGGCGGCGCTGCCTCGGGCTGCCGGACCACCGATGTCGTCGGCAGCGCCGGTGCCGGGGAACAGGAACCGCCCGGACTCGTGCAGCGAGACGGTCAGCACCCGCGGATCGTCGCGGAACATCAGCTCGACACCGTCACCGTGGTGGACGTCGACGTCGAGGTAGGTGACCCGCTCGGCGCCGTGCTCGAGCAGCCAGTCGATCGCCATCGCCGGATCGTTGTAGATGCAGAACCCGGCCGCGCGATCGGGCATGGCGTGGTGCAGACCCCCCGCGGGGTTGAACGCGTGATCGGACTCCCCCTCCCAGACCTGCCGGGCCGCCTCGATCGAGGCCGAGCAGATCAGCACCGAGGCGGGATGCATCCCCGGGAAGGCCGGGGTGTCCCCGGGCCCGAGGCCGTACTGGGCCTCGGCCTGCGCGGTGGGGTCCCGCGAGAGCCGCTTGACCGTATCCACGAAGTCCTCACGGTGGCGACGCAGCAGCTCGTCCTCGTGCATCGCACGGGGGAGCACCTCGTCGACGCCGTTGCCGAGCAGCCCCACGCGCCGGATCAGGTCGACGGTCAGCTCCACCCGAACGGGCGCGAGGGGATGGCCCGGACCCAGGTCGTAGCCGGCCGCGCGCTCGTCCCAGACGAGCGCGACCCTGCCGGGGGCTGCCGGCCCCTCACCCACCACCGGGGCCTCCTTCCGCGCCACCGCCGGGGGCCGCACGTCCTGGTACGGCCACACGCCGAGCCTAACGGGCGTCGCGCGGCCGCTGCGGCACACCGGCCCGGGCACGGACGACGCTCACTCGTGCCGCAACGCCGTGACGGGATCGAGCTGGCCCGCCCGCCGGGCCGGGAGGACACCGAACACGAGCCCCACCGCCACCGAGACCCCGAGCGCGAGCGCGATCGACCACCAGGTGATCTCCGCCGGGACGGGTGCCACCGCGGCCACGACCTCCGCACCGAGGATGCCGAGCGCCAGCCCGACGATGCCCCCGAGCCCGGTCAGCGCGATGGCCTCGAACAGGAACTGGCGCGTGATGTCGCGGGTGCGGGCTCCCAGCGCCTTGCGCAGCCCGATCTCCCGCGTCCGCTCGCTGACGGAGACCAGCATGATGTTGGAGACGCCGACGCCGCCCACCAGCAGGGAGATGCCCGCGATCGCCGCGAGGACCCAGGTCAGGATCGACAGGATGTCGCCGACGACGCCGATGATCTCGTCCTGGGAGACGACCGAGAACTCCTCCGGATCGAGCCGTTCGGCCAGCGCCACCTCGGTCGCACGGCGATCGTCGTCGATCGCGGCCGTGGAGGTCGCCCGGACGAAGATCGCGTCGACACGGTCCGTTCCGAACAGGCGCTGGGCGGCGGTGATCGGGATCAGCACCTGCTGGTCCACGTCCGGCCCGAAGGCCGCCGTGCCCACCCGCTCGAGCACACCGGACACCCGGTAGCGGATCGCACCGAGGGAGACGGTCCGTCCGATCGGGTCCTGCCCCGGGAACAGCGTCTCGGCGGTCCCGGCCCCCAGCACGGCGACCCGGCGGCCGGTGGTCACGTCGGACGGGGTGAGCGACTGCCCGCGGGCGATGGTGCGGTCCTGGACACCGAGGTAGTGCTCGCTGACCCCGAAGATCGTCGCGGTCAGCCGCTGGCCCTCGGCCTGCACCGACTCTGCCCCGACGACGTAGCCCGCGGCCCGGCCGGGACCACCTGCGAGGGCGCGATCGACCCGCTCGATGTCGTCGAGCTCGAACGCCGAGCGGCTCGGACCCGAGCCGAACTCCCCGTCACCGGGCAGCACGAACAGCAGGTTGGAACCGAGCCCCTCGATGGCACCGGTGATCTCGGAACGGGCGCCCTGGCCGATCGCGACCAGCAGCACCACCGACATGACCCCGATCAGCACCCCGAGGGTGGTCAGTGCGGACCGCAGCCGGTTGGCCCGCAGGGCCTGCATCGCGATCCGCAGCGACTCACGCAGGGTCACGCGGTCACCTCCCGGACGATGCGGCCGTCACGCAGCTCGATGCGTCGTGCCGCCCGGTCGGCGATGTCCCGCTCATGGGTGATGACCACCAGCGCCGTGCCCTGCTCGCTGTGCAACGACTCGAGGAGCGCCATGATCTCCTCGCCGGTGGCGGTGTCGAGGTTGCCCGTGGGCTCGTCCGCCAGCACGAGCGCCGGCTCGGTCACCAGCGCCCGGGCGATCGCGACCCGCTGCTGCTGCCCACCGGACAGCTCGCCCGGCCGGTGGTCGAGCCGGTCGGCCAGCCCCACCAGCGTCAGCGCCTCCCGGGCCCGCTCGCGACGCTGCCGGGGCGAGCCGTCCCGGTAGGTGAGCGGCACGACCACGTTGTCGAGCGCCGTCAGCCGCGGCAGGAGCTGGAAGGACTGGAACACGAACCCGATGGAGCGGTTGCGCAGCCCCGCGAGCTCGGCGTCGGACAGCTCGCGCACGTCCCGGCCGTGGTAGCGGACGTGACCGGAGGTGGGTCGGTCGAGGGCGCCGAGCAGGTTGAGCAGGGTCGACTTCCCCGAGCCGGAGGAGCCGACGATGGCGACGTGCTCGCCGCGATCGACCCGGAAGGACACGCCCCTGAGCGCGTGCACCTCCACGTCCCGCCCCAGCCGGTAGACCCTCGTGACGTCTTCGGCCTCGAGCAGGAGCGGTGCGTCCCCGCTCACGCGCGCCCCGGAACAAGCAGCCCGACACGGTCGCCCGGTGCGGGAGCGGCCAGCGGTTCCTCGAGCCGGACCTGCTGCCCGTCCTCGAGCAGCTCGACACCGGTGGTCACGACCACCTCGCCGGGCGCGAGGTCCCCGGCGACCGCGGCGGTGCCGTCGCCGAGCGCCAGCACCGCAACCTCGACACGCGTGACGCGGCCGTCGCGGACCACGTGGACGACCTCGTCGCCGCCGCGACGCAGCAGCGCGCTGCTCGGGACGACCAGCTCGCCCTCGGTGCGCTGGACCTCCACCTCGATCGACGCGGTCAGGCCGATGCGCAGCTGCAGGCCCTCGGGCACCTCGGTCAGCCGCACGGAGACCGGGTACAGCGCGCCGCCCATCCCGGAGGTGCGCGGCTCGATCCCCACCCGGTCGACCACGCCGGCCAGCTCGGCCTCCGGGAAGGCATCGAGGAGGACGACCACGGGCTGGCCGACCTCCACCAGCACGATGTCCAGCTCGTCCACGGTGGCTTCGGCGGTGAAGGCGCCGAGGTCGAAGAGGGTCAACAGGGGCTGCCCGGCGCCGACGTCGGTGCCGACGGCGACCGGACCGTCCGAGCTGGCCACCGGGCCCGCACCGAGGTCACCGGCGAGGTCGCCGAGCCCGGCCAGGTCACCGAGGTCACCGAGGTCGCCGCCCAGCTGGCCGGCCAACCCCGACAGGTCCGCGCCGCCGGCCGGGCCACCCGCGGTGCCCCCACCGCCGCCGCGCGCCAGCTCGACGGTCCCATCGATCGGCGCGACGATGGCGAGCGCATCGAGGCGGTCGCGGACCGCGCGAACCGCCGCCTCGGCCTGTTCACGCTGCAGCGCCGCCGCCTCGGCCTGGGCCGCCTCGGCCGCGGCCTGCGCCTGCTCGGCGGCCGCCTGCGCCTCCGCGAGCGCCGCTGCCTGCGCGGCGGCACCGGCCGCCGCCTCGCGCTCCACCTCACCGAGCTGGGCCGACGCCTGGCGGTACTGGGCCTGGGCCGCGTGCAGCCGGCTGCGGGCGTCGGCCAGGGAGGTCTCGAGCCCCGTGGTGTCCAGGGGCACCAGGACCTCGTCCGGGTCGGGGAGCTCCAGCAGGGCCGGATCGAGAGCGAGCTCGTCGGGTAGCTGCCCCCCGAGGGCGTCGGCGACGTCCCGCAGCGCAGCAGCGGTCGCCTGCCCCTGTGCGCTGGCCGCGTCGTTGATCGCCTGCACGGCGGCCTCCAACCCGGCGACCTGGTCCTCGAGCGCCCCGAGCACCGGGGGGATGACCGCGTCGAGCTGTGCACGCAGCGCACCGACCACCGGCGCGACGTCCAGGCCCGCACCCAGCCCGGCGTCCAGGCCACCGGGCAGGCCACCGGGCAGGCCGCCCGCCAGGCCGGCACCGAGGCTGCCGGTGAGCCCGCTGCCGGCCAGGACCGCGGTGGCCTCCACGGCAGCCTCCGCCTGCTCCAGCTGGGCCTCCAGGCTCTCCGAGCGCAGGGCGACCAGGGGGTCGCCGGCCGTGACCCGGTCGCCATCGGCGACCGCGAGCGCGGTCACCTCCCCCGCGGCCGGGGCGCTGACCGTCACCCGGGTCGCGGGCTCGAGCACGGCGGCCGCGGCCACGGTCTGGACCACCGTGTCCCGGGTGACCTCGGCGGAGCCGAAGGTCGGCTCGTCCTCCCCGCTACAGGCCGCCAGCACCACCGTGCACGCGAGCAGCACCGCGATCGATCGTCGTCCCACGCTGCACCCCTCGACCGTGTCCATCACCTCGGCGCCCATCCCGCGTCCGTCGGGATCGTCGCACCGGACAGGTTCGACCCCCAGGGTGCCGTGTGTCGGTCGGGGCGTGGTGCACGCGCAGCCATCGCACGCGGTGCGGTCGCGCTCGAGGCCGCGTGCCCGTCACCATCAGCTGCGGGCGCCCAGCTCCTCGCTGCGCAGCTTGGCCGCCTCGATCGCGTCGAGGAAGGCGGCGCGGACCTTGGCCGATTCCAGCGTGCGGATCGCGGCGATCGTGGTCCCGCCGGGCGAGGTCACCATCTCGCGCAGCTCGACGGGGTGCTTGCCGGCGTCCCGCAGCATCTTCGCGCTGCCGACCATGGTCTGGATGATCAGCTGACTCGAGACGTCCCGGGGCAGCCCGAGCAGGATGCCGGCGTCGATCATCGCCTCGGCGAGCAGGAAGAAGTAGGCCGGACCCGAGCCGGACAGCGCGGTGACCGCGTCGAGGTGCTCCTCGTCCATGCGGATCACCTGGCCGACGTGGGACAGGATCGTCTCGGCGACGTCGAGGTCGCGGTCGCGTGCGTGGGTCCCGCCGCTGAGGACGGACATGGCCTCGTCGACCTGGACCGGGGTGTTGGTCATGACCCGGACGACCGGGACCTCACCCGGGATGGCGTCCTGGATGGTGGCGGTGGTGATGCCCGCCGCGACCGAGATGACGGTCTGGTCGGGCCGGAACGCATCCCCGACGGCGCTGATGACCCGCACGAGCACCTGGGGCTTGAGCGCCACGAGCACCACGTCCGCGGCCTCGACCGCAGCCCGGTTGTCGGTGGTCCCGGTCACCCCGTGGAGGCGGGCCACCTCCTCGGCCCGCTCCGGCGACGCGTCGGTGCAGATGACCTGCGACGGCGCGAGCCAGGAGGAGTGCAGCAGGCCGCGCAGCAGGGCCTCCCCGATGCGGCCCGTCCCGATGATCGCGAGCGTGCCGTCCATAGGTGCTCCTCCTGTGCCGCTCCGGTCGGCCGGAGCCTACTGGTCGCTCCCGTCCGGCTGCGGGCCGGTCTCGTCCGACCCACGGTCGTCGCGCACCGGCGAGCCCACGGGGTTCGGCGGCAGCCCGGCCGCCGCCCGCCAGCGCTGCTCGGCGGCGAGGTAGCTGGCGAAGCCGGTGCGCAGCACCTGGTTGTAGGTGGCGTCGGCGGTCTCGAGCAGCCGGCCGAGCAGCTCGTCCACGCTCGCCTCGTCCAGGGCCGCCAGCGGCAGCGAGCCGGTGAGGATCAGGTCGCCCTCGTCGTCGAGCGCGAAGTGCACCGGCCCCGAGCGCTGGTTGCGCCGGAGCAGGATGCGGTAGACCTCGGCGTGGCCCTCGTCGGGGACCCCGGCGAACAGCGAGGTCACCGTCAGGCGCCGGTCGCCGAGCTCGAGCAGCACCGGGATCGTCCGCTTCCACTCCCCTGCGAGCATCGTGGTCCAGCGGTGGTCGGCGACCTCGTCGACGTCGAGCCCGGCGCGTCCCAGGGTTCCCAGCAGGACCTCGCGGGCCGAGGCGGGCGATGCGGCGACCATACGGCCCTCCTGTGCCGGTCACGGCGTCTAGGGTCGGGGCCGGGCATCCTGACCGACACGACCTGCGCGGCAGGGTAGGACCCACGCGCCGAACCCGATCCCTGTGGAGGGCACCGATGAGCGACGGCACCTACCGCGTCCCCGAGCCGACCAACGAGCCCATCCGCGCCTACGCCCCTGGGAGCCCGGAGCGGGCCTCGCTGGAGGCCGAGATCGCCGCCCAGCGCGGCGTGGTGGTGGACGCCCCCAACGTGATCGCCGGCGCGGAGGTGCGCACCGGGGAGACCTTCACGCAGCGCGCCCCCCACGATCACGGCCTGACGCTGGCCGAGGTCCACGCCGCAGGCCAGGCCGAGGTCCAGCGGGCCATCGAGGCCGCCGAGGCGGCCCGCCACGACTGGGCCGCGATGCCCTTCGCGGACCGGGCGGCGATCTTCCTGCGCGCCGCCGACCTGCTGGCCGGCCCCTGGCGCGACACCGTCAACGCCGCCACGATCCTGGGGCAGTCCAAGTCGGTGCAGCAGGCGGAGATCGACGCCGCCTGCGAGCTGATCGACTTCCTGCGCTTCAACGTCGCCTACGCCGAGCGGCTGCACACCGAGCAGCCGCTGTCGGTGCCGGGTGAGTGGAACCGGCTCGAGCTGCGCCCCCTGGACGGGTTCGTGCTCGCCATCACCCCGTTCAACTTCACCGCCATCGCCGGCAACCTGCCGACCGCGCCCGCGATCATGGGCAACACCGTGCTGTGGAAGCCGTCGGAGAAGCAGGCCGTGGCGGCCCACCACACCATGCGGCTGCTGCAGGCCGCCGGCCTCCCGGACGGCGTGATCAACCTGCTGCACGGTGACGGCGCCCGGGTCGCCGAGGTGGCCACCGCGGATCCGCGCTTCGCGGCCCTGCACTTCACCGGCTCCGAGACCGTGCTCAGCTCGCTGTTCGAGCGCATCGGCCGCCAGGCCGGCTCCTACACGAGCTTCCCGCGCATCGTCGGCGAGTCCGGTGGCAAGGACTTCGTCGTCGCCCACGACAGCGCCGAGGTGGACCGGCTCGCGGTCGCGCTCGGGCGCGGCGCCTTCGAGTACCAGGGGCAGAAGTGCTCGGCGGCCTCCCGGGCCTACCTCCCCCGCAGCGTCTGGGAGCGGGTCCGTGACCCGCTCGCGGACATCGCCACCTCGATGTCGATGGGTGATGTCGGTACGGACCTGTCCACCTACCTCGGTGCGGTCATCAGCGAGGGGGCCTTCCGCACCCACGCGGCCGCGATCGAGCGGGCGCGGCGCGAGGGTGCCGAGGTGCTGGTCGGCGGCACCCCCGACGAGACCGATGGCTGGTTCGTGCCACCGACGGTGCTGGTCACCGACGACCCCCGCTCGCACACCATGACCACGGAGCTGTTCGGGCCGATCCTGACGGTGCACGTGTTCGAGGACGGCGGGTTCGATCGGGTCCTGCCCGAGGTGGACCACGCGACCCGCTACGCGCTGACCGGCGCGGTCTTCGCCGAGGACCGGGCGGTGCTGGCCCGGGCCACCGAGGCCCTGCGGGGCACCGCGGGCAACCTCTACCTCAACGACAAGCCCACCGGCTCGGTGGTCGGACGCCAGCCCTTCGGCGGCTCGCGGCGGTCGGGGACCAACGACAAGGCCGGCTCGGTGTTCAACCTGCTGCGCTGGGCCTCGCCGCGCGCGATCAAGGAGACCTGGGACGCCCCGACGGACTGGCGCTACCCGCACCAGGGCTGAGGGCGCCGCACCGACGGGTCAGGCGCTGCGCTCGATCAGGGAGGCCGCGCTGGGGCGCTCCCCCGCCACCCGCTCGGCGACGACGTCGCCGTAGACGGCGAGCAGCCGGTCCACGGTGTGTTCCCAGGAGGCCGCCTGTGCGGCGGCGATGCCCGCGCGGCGGGCTGCGGCGGCGTGGACCGGCTCGGTCAGGTAGCGCACGACCGCGGCCGCGTGATCCTGCGGATCGTGGCCGGCGACGAGGGTGCCGCCACCCCGGACCACCGCCTGCAGACCCGGCACGTCCGCCGCCACCACCGGCAGCCCGCAGGCCTGGGCCTCCAGCGCCACCAGCCCGAAGGTCTCACTGCGTGACGGCGCCAGCAGGACGCGGGCGGCGCGGTACCTCGCCACCAGCTCGGCCTGGTCGACCGCACCCTCGAAGGTGACCGCCTCGGCCACCCCGAGTCGGGCGGCGAGCCGGGCCAGCTCCGCCGGGCCGGTGCGGCCCGCCCCGGTGCCGGACACCCCTCCGACGATCCGGAGGCGCACACCCGGGAGCTGCTCCCGGACGGCGGCGAGGGTGCGGACCGCGACGTCGGGGCCTTTGAGCGGCTGCAGCCGACCGACGAACAGCAGCTCCGGTGCGTCCGGCTCCGCGGCGGCACCCGGCGCGAACCGGCCGAGGTCCACACCAGCGGGCACGACGGTCAACCGGGCTCCCGACAGCCCGGTGGTCCGGTGGAGCCACCGGGCCTCGCCGCAGGTGAGCACGAGCACGCGGTCCGCGTCCCGGGCGATCCGCCGCTCGGCCAGCAGCCGCAGCGGTGACTCGGGGCGGTCACCGGGCGCCAGGGTCGCGTTCTTGAGCGCCGCGAGGGTGTGGAAGGTCTGGGCGAGCGGCACACCCCAGCGAGGCGCCACCCGTCGGCCGACCCAGCCCGACAACCAGTAGTGCGCGTGCACGAGGTCGTGGCTGCCGGCGGTGGGGTGCTGCTGGAGCGCGAGGACGAAGGCGCACAGGTGGTTGGCGACCTCCTCCTTGGCCACGGGCTCGGCAGGACCAGCATCGAGGTGGTGGACCAACGCCCCCGGGGAGAGTCGGACCGTGGCCGGCTGGTCGCGGTGCGTGCGGCGCGTGAAGATGTCGACGTGCACCCCACGCTCCGCCAGCCGCGACGCGACCGCGCGCACGTAGACGTTCAGCCCGCCGCCGTCACCCGCACCCGGCTGGTCGAGCGGCGAGGTGTGCACGCTCAGCACCGCCACGCGCCGCACCGGTGGCGGGGCGGTCGTGGCGGCGGCCGGCTGGGCGGTCATGGGCGACGGACGACCAGCCGGGTCAGCTCCCGGTCCTCGGCGCCGTAGCGGTACTTGTAGCTCTCGTCGCCGCGCAGCAGGTCGAACGTCTCGCAGCCCTCCTCTGCGGCGGCGCCGATCAGGAGGTTCACCAGCACCACCCCCGGCGCGAAGGCCGCCAGGGCGGGATCGACCGCAGAGTTGTAGAGCCCCCACGTGCCGCGGTGGACCAGCGACACGGTGCTGGCGGCCAGCAGCCCGCCGACGTGGAGCTCGTGGAGCCGGAAGGTCCCGTCCGGTACCAGCCGCTCGGCCAGCAGCTTGAACCAGACGTGCATGTCCGCCCGCTGGAAGAACCCGGCCTTGTCGGGGAAGCTCGACGCCGCCTGGTCGAGGAAGTCGTCCAGGCGCCCGACGACCTCGTCGCCCGGCACGGTGACGAGCTCGAGCTCCCCGGCATCACGCGCCAGCTTGCGGGTCTTGCGGTTGAGCTCCTGACGCAACCGCCCCGGGAGGCCGGCCAGGAACGCCTCGTGGCTGTCGGGCAGGGTGACCCGCGGACAGACGTCCTCGCGCGCGTCCTCGATGACCTCCAGGCCGTGGGTGTGCAAGGCGCGACGGAACGACTCGGGCCAGCCGCTGTCGGTGGCCAGGCCACCGGCGACGAACTCGTCCCAGTCCACGTCGTGGACGAGGTTGGCCACGTAGGCGCTCGCGACATCCAGGCGATCCTCACGCCGGCTGACGGGGCCCAGGTAGTCGGTGACCTCGGTCCCCCCCTGGAAGCGCCGGATCTCCTCCGGCCCACCCGGGCTGCCCTGGACGTCGTTGGCGTCCGGGATCACGCCGATGAGGCGTCCGTCCCGGTGCACGGTGTGGACGCGGACCGCGGTGGTGGCCGCGAACACCTCGGACCAGGCGGCGAGGTAGCGGGGGGTGTGGAAGATCGTCGCGTCCGGGTCCTCGTCGACCAGCAGCTGCCAGGCGGCACGGTCGCTGCCCTCGGGTAGCTCCTCGTGCGTCCGCAACTCGATCACGGCAGGTCCTCGTCGCTGGTGGGGTGCGCCTGGCGTCGGGCACGCCCGTGGTGGTCCATCCTCCGGGCCGCGCCGTGCACGGCCGTCCCCGCTTCGGGCGGCTGCCGAGGTCGATCCGTCGCCGTCCTGGGTCCGGATGGTACCGCTCGCAACCATCTCGGCCCTGCCCGGACGGTCGGTCGTGCTCAGCGGTCGTCGGGTTCGGCCGGCGGCGATGCCGCCCGGATCGCGGCGTCGTCGACCTCACCGGTCCCGAGCACGTCCAGCAGCTGGCGGCGGCGGCTCGGACGCGGCTCCTTGAGCTCGGCGAGCCGCCGGAACGAGCGGTACATCTCCAGCAGCGCCTGCCGCTGCGGTCCCGTCAGGTGCGGGTCGGCCGCCACCGCCGCCTCGACGTCGATGTCGATCTCGCGCTCGTCGAGGATGCCGGCCTTGACGTAGAGGGTCTCCGAGGAGATCTCGAGCGCCTTGGCGATGGCCTGCAGGATCTCCGCGGACGGCTTGCGTAGCCCGCGCTCGATCTGTGACAGGTAGGGGTTGCTGACACCGGCGATCTTGGCCAGCTTGCGCAGCGACAGGGCTGCGGCCTCACGCTGGTTGCGGATGTAGGCGCCGAGCTCGTCCAGCGGCGAGCCGTCCTCCTGCGTTGCGTGTGTTCCGTGCCCCTCGTGCGCCTCGTGGGCCTCGTGCGCCTCGTGCCGCTCGTGGGCCTCGTGCGCCTCGTCGTCGGGCGCGGCCGGGGACGGTGTGGCCCGGCGTGGCCGGTCGTCGGGGCTGGACCGGGTCTGTGCCACCGTCGCCCCTCCGCTTCGGCTCGTCCGCTCGTCGCCCACCGGCGTCGGGACCCTAGCGGTTCACCGGTCGCCGCTCGCCACCCAGCCTGCGAGCTGGTCGGCCAGCTCGTGGACCAGCGCCGTCGGCCGCACCTGGCCGGCGGGGCGACCACCACCCAGCGGCGGCGACGGGACCCACGTCCCCGGCGGCACGATGTTGGCAGTCTCCAGCAGGAACGCCACCACTGCGGCGACCCCACGCGTTGCGCCGTCGGCGGCCTTGATCGCGAGGCCCGCCGGGCTGCCGTCCGCCGCGAGGAACCCTGCCGCGTAGACCCCCTCGGCACCGACCTTGGCCACCACGCCGGCGCCGAGCAGGGCGGACTCGAGCCGACCCTGCCCACCGACCAGATCGGGGTGGGTGAGGCCCGCGTCACGCACCGCCTCCAGTCGCGGTGCCACGGCCAGTGCCGCGAAGGCCGCCGCCAGCCGGTGCAACGGGACGACCACCGCGGGTGCACCGCAGCCGTCCACCCCGTGCCCGGCGACCGGGCCGAGCCAGGTGCCCAGCCGGTCCAGCACCACGCGCTGCAGCGGGCCGTCGGGGTCGAGCAGCGCCACCCCTGCCACGCCGACCGATCGGCCGGCAAGCGCGAACAGGGCGTGCTTGCCCGAGCAGTTGTGCTGCAGCCGGCTCGGGGTCGCTCCGGGGGTCGCCTCCGCGACCGCGGGGGGACAGGTCAGCTCCTCAGGCCCGCGACCGGCACGCACCAGCAGCTGCTGGACCGCCGCCAGCTGCGCCGGCTCGCCCCGGTGCGACGCCCAGGCGACGGCGATCTCTCCGCTCGTCGGGGCGGCGTCGTCCAGCAGTTCCAGACCGACAGCGGCCTGGAGGGGCTTGACGGCGGAGCGCGGGAACACCGCCAGATCGGGGGCGCCGGCCGACAGCAGGACCGACCCCTCCGGGCGGGCCACGACCAGCGACCCGGCGTGGACCGACTCGACGTGCTCCACGCCGGTGCGGACGTCGCGACGGGTGACCTCCGCGAGGACGGGCCCCGTCAGCATCGGTCGCCGGCGGCGGTCATCCCAGCAGGTCGCGGACGTCCGCGCGACCATCCTTGTAGCGCGCGGCGAGCTCGGCCCGCAGGGCGTCGATGCGCTCGAACAAGGCGCGCCGGCGGGCGGACAACGCCGCCTCCAGCTCGAGCAGGAGCTCGACCAGCCGGTCGGCCTCGTCGAGCGGCTGCTCCTCCAACCCGTGCAGTAGCGGCTCGGCGAGCAGCTCGTCCACCGCGGCGGTGTAGCGCTCGGCATCGTCCGGGACCCGGACCCGCGACGACCGCGCCCGGCTCGGGCCGGTGTGGGGTCCGACGTCCGCGAGGATCGACGGCAACGCGTCCAGGAGATCGCCGCTGCCGTCGTCGTCACGCTCCACGAGGCTGGCGCGCAGGATGTCGAGCCGGCCCTGTAGCACGCGACGGGCGTAGGAGACCCCTTCCTCGGCGGTCTCGCAGGCGGCCCGGAGCTCCCGCAACGTGGCGGTCTCCAGGGTGTCGAGACTCGCGAGCTGCTCGTCGGTGACCAGCGACGCCGGGGACGGCAGTCCCGCCAGCGCACGTTCCACCGCTGCAGCCCCCGGGCCACGGCCGGGGCCAGGACCGCTCACGGTCGTCCTCCTCGCTCGTCGGGCGGGCCTCACCCTAGCCGGCATGGGCCCACCGCCAGCCGTCTCCCTCCCGGCGGCCGCCCCGGGGCGTCCCAGGTGGCGTGGCTAGGCTTCGCGCGTGCGAGGTGACCTGGCCGAGACGACCCCCGCAGCGCTGCTCGCGGCGCTGGGTCGGGGTCGTGCCCGTGGACGGCTGCAGCTCGACGGGCCGGAGGGCCGGGGCGAGATCGTGTTCTGGGACGGGCAGGTGGTGGACGCAAGCTCTCCCGCCCCACGCGCCCAGCTCGTGGAGCGGCTCGCCCGCACCGGCCGGCTCCCGAAGCAGCACGGCACCGTCGACGCCGCGGTGGCGGACCGGCTGCGCGCCGAGCCGGTGGTCGACGCCGTGGCCGAGCTGCTGTCCTGGCGCTCCGGCCGGTACGTCCTGGCCCCTGCGCCCGAGGACGCCTCGGAGCCAGACCTCGACGGTCCGCGCCTGCCGGTCACGGTCATCCTGGAGCAGGCGCAGCGGCGGCGCGCCCGGCTGGACCAGCTCGCCTGGCTGCTCCCCTCCCTCGAGGTGGTCCCCAGGCCGGCGTCGGAGCCGCCGCTGCACCTCGACCTCGGCACCGACGCGGCCGCGTTGCTCGAGGCCGCCGACGGCCTGCACGACGCCACCGCGCTGGCGCACCACCTCGGCCTCGGCGGACTGGAGGTCCTCCGCCTGCTCGCCGCGCTGCACGCGCTCGGGCAGGTCGACATCACGGTGCCGGGAGCAGCCCCTGAGGCGCTTGCACCGACGACCGCCGACATCGGCGACACGGTCGCTGGTACCAGCGTGAGCCGGCCAACCCCGGAGGACGGGCGGGACGCCGGTGACGACGCCGGCCACGGCCGCGTCAACGGCCAGAACGACGCCACGGACGTCGCCGCGTTCCTCCGGGAGCTCAGCTCGCTCGCGCTCGGTGAGGACCGCGCCGCACCGTCGACGTCCCCGCGTCGGCAGCCACCTGACGACGCCGCGCCCGCGGACGGTGGCGCCGGAACGGACCACGGGACACCCGCGTCCGGCCGGCAGCGAGCTGGGCGGTCCCACCGGGAGCCGGAGCCCTCGCGCCGGGAGCCGGGGCCCTCGCGCCGACGGCGCGGCCTGTTCGGCCGCAGCTGACGCGGCCGCTCAGGTGGGGTAGTCGACGGTCTCGGCCGCAGCTGACGCGGCCGCTCAGGTGGGGTAGTCGACGGTCTCGGCCGCGCCGGGGTAGCGCTCGCGGGCCTCATCGATGACCTGCAGGGCCCGCTCTCGGTTCTCCCATCCGCGCACGTCGACGAGCTTGCGTTCGAGGTCCTTGTAGATACCGAAGAAGTGGGCGATCTCGTCCAGCAGGTGCTTGGGGACGTCGTTCAGGTAGCGCAGGCTCCGCCAGCGCGGATCGTGGTCGGCCACCGTCAGGATCTTCTCGTCCGGCCCCTTGTCGTCGGACATGTCGAGCATGCCGAGGACCCGGGCGTTGACCGTGCAGCCGGGGAAGGACGGCTCACCCAGGATCACGATGGCATCGAGGTGGTCACCATCCAGCGCCAGGGTGTCGGGGATGAACCCGTAGTCGCCGGGGTAGCGGACCGCGGTGAACAGCATCCGGTCGAGCACGAAGGTCTGCCGCTCGAAGTCCCACTCGTACTTGTTGCGTGAGCCCATGGGGACCTCGATGAAGACCTCGATCGTCTCGTCGCTCATGCGTGCGCCTCCTCGTGGCCGACGTCGGGCACCCTAGCTGCGGCGACCCCCCGACCGCCGGCGCCGGCGGTCGGGCGATGGCGGGCAACAGGGTCCAGGGGCAGGTGGCAGGGGCCAGGGAGCGGCGGGGACCGGTGGTGGGCGTGGGTCGGCCACGTGGGTCAGGTTCCCGATCGGCCGCCCTGGCCGAGCGCCCTGGCCGACCCTTGTAGCCCGCGTCTCAGTCCTCGGGTAGCGACAGGTACTGGACCGGGCCCGTGTCCGGTGAGGCCCGCGCAGCAGCGTGACGCCCGGCACCAGACGGCTCGTCATCTGGGGGCCGTCGTGGGCCTACTGGTCCAGCCCGCTGCCCGGGTGGGCGCAGCGTTCCTTCCGACCC
>JBLRWQ010000011.1:0-57396 GCA_047921175.1 Nitriliruptoraceae bacterium
CGCTCCAGCAGCTGGGCGGCCGCGCCGCGGACAGCCCGAACCTGATCCTGGCCGGGGTCATGATCGCGATCTCCGTGCCGGTGACGGTGTTCGTGCTGGCCCAGCGCTACTTCGTCGAGAACGTCGCGACGTCCGGCATCAAGTAGGACGACGGGCAGATCCCCGGGCCGGTCTCCGCCCGTCCGGAGTCCTGCGGCGTTGCTCCACACGGTTCGTCCGCACGGCCGAGCGGAACCCGGGGAGCAACGCGGGGTCGGGCGGTGAGGTCACCGCCGGGCCAGGCCCGGGGTCAGGCGTCCTCGTCGGCGTCGGGGAGCTCGACCTTGGCGAACAGCGGGCTCGGCGCGCCGAGCGTCGTGCCCGCAACCACCTCGGGCCGCTGCCAGCCCGCGCCGGCCATGGTGCCGTCGAGCCCCAGCCAGCCGTGCAGCGTCGCCGCGGCGAAGGGCAGGAACGGTGCCAGCGCCACGTTCAGCCCGGCGATCGCCTGCAGCGCGGTCCACAGCGTCGTGGCGGTGCGCTCCCGGTCGGTCTTGGCGGTCCTCCACGGCTCGCGCGCGTTGAGGTAGATGTTGGCCGCCTGCGCGCCCGCCATGGCCTCCTTGAGCGCCTGGCGAAGCTCCACTCGCTCCAGCAGCGCCGCCTCGGCCGCGAGCCGCTCGTCGACCGCCGCCAGCAGCGCTTCGTCCTGCTCGTCCAGCGGCCCGGGGGTCGGCACCTCGCCGTCGAAGTTCTTCGCGGTCATGGCGAGCACGCGGTTGACGAGGTTGCCCCAGGTGGCGACCAGCTCGTCGTTGACCCGCCGGACCAGCTCACCGTCGGTCAGGTCCACGTCGTTGTACTCGGGCAGGTTGGTGGTCAGCCCGTAGCGCAGCTCGTCGGGGCCGAACACCTCCAGGTAGTCGAGCACCGCCCGGCCGACCCCCAGCGACTTGGAGGCCTTGGCGCCCTTGAAGGTCACGTACTGGTTGGCGGGCACGTTGGTGGGCAGGTTGAGCTCCGGCGAGCCCATCAGCTGGGCCGGCCAGTAGACGGCGTGGAAGGGGATGTTGTCCTTGCCGATGAAGTAGTAGCTCTCGGCCGCGGGATCCTCCCACCAGGCCTTCCAGGCATCCGGATCGCCGCTGCGCTGGGCCCACTCCTTGGCCGCCGACAGGTAGCCGATGACCGCTTCGAACCAGACGTAGACGCGCTTGTGCTCCACGCCCTCGAGCCCGAGGTCGTCGGGGATCGGCACCCCCCAGGCGATGTCGCGGGTCACGGCGCGGTCGTGCAGGCCGTCGCGGACGAACCCGAGCGCCCAGTTGATGACGTGGTTGCGCCAGCCCTCACGGGACTCCAGGTAGGCCAGCACCTCGTCCTGCATCCTCGACAGCAGGATGAACAGGTGCTCGGTCGGCCGCGGCTCCGGGGTCGCGCCGGTCAGCTTGGAGCGCGGGTCGACGAGGTCGATCGGATCCAGCGTCTTGCCGCAGGCGTCGCACTGGTCCCCGCGTGCGTCCGCGGCCCCGCAGTGGGGGCAGGTGCCCTCGACGTAGCGGTCCGGGAGGAAGCGCTCGGCCTCCGGGTCGTAGAACTGGTCGGTCGTGCGGGCCTCGAGGTAGCCGTGGTCCTTGAGCCCCCGGAAGATGTCGGCGGTGACCTCACGGTGGTTGTCGGTCATCGTGGTGGTGAACAGGTCGAAGGAGACCCCGAGCCGCTCCCACTGCTCCTGGAAGCGCGGGTTGAACCGCTCCACGATCTCCGCCGGGGTGACGCCCTCCTGGTCCGCGAGCACGGTGATCGGGGTGCCGTGGGCGTCGGTGCCGGAGACCATGAGCACCCGGTCCCCGGCGATGCGGTGGTAGCGGGCGAAGATGTCTGCGGGCAGGTAGCACCCGGCGATGTGCCCGAGGTGGGACAGCCCGTTCGCGTACGGCCAGGCCACCGCGACCAGCACGTGCCGGTCGGTGGTCTCGGTCCCGGGGCGCGGGGCGCCTGCGGACGGGGTCGGGGAGGTGGCAGCGGCGTAGGGTTCCATGACCGGCAGCCTACCGACGCTCCGCCAGCGCCCACCCGTCCCCGGCTTCGGTCCGAACCTCGCGTATGCCACCTCGACCCATGCTCCTGACCGGCGTCCTCGCCGCCGCCCTCCTCGGAGGTCCCCTGCTCGTGCCACCACCGGCAACCACTGACCCCTCGCCGCGCGAACTGGCCTACCCGGACAGCCGGTTCACGCGGCTCCAGGGCGTCGAGGTGCACCACACCGTGACCGGGCCAGAGGACGGACCGGCGCTGCTGCTGTCCCACCACTTCTACGGCAGCGCCCCCACCTGGCGCGGCCTCACCGCACGGCTGGAGGACCGCCACCGGCTGGTGGCGTTCGACCGGCCCGGGTTCGGGCTGACCGAGCGGCCGCCCCGCGAGGCGTGGAACGGTGCCAACCCCTACACGCGCGAGGTCGCCGCGCGCATCGGCTGGGACCTCCTCGACCACCTCGACGTCGACGACGCCGTGCTCATCGGGTCCTCCGCGGGCGGGACGAACGTGCTCGAGATGGCACGTCTGCACCCGGAGCGGGTCCGCGCGGTCGTGCTCATCAGCCCCGCGATCACCGGTGACATCGGCCCACCGAGCTGGGCCCGTCCGGTGCTCCGCTCACCCCAGGCGCGCGCCGTGGCCCCGCGGTTGGTCCGACGCTTCGCGGGCGAGATCGACGTCGGCCGCGTGGCCTCGTCCTGGGCCGACCCGGCGCGCGCCACCGCGGCGGTCGCCGAGCCGTACCAACGCATGCTGCAGGTCGAGGGCTGGGACCGGGGCTTCTGGGAGGTCATGACCGCGGAGGCACGGCCGGACCTACGTGAGGTGGTCCGCACCCTGCCGGTGCCGGCGCTGGTCATCGCGGGTGAGCAGGACCGGGTCATCCGCCCCCGGTGGAACCGCAGGACCGCCGAGGCGCTGCCGGATGGCCGCTACGTGGAGCTGGCCGGCTGCGGCCACACCCCGCAGGAGGAGTGTCCCGAGGCGCTCGCCCGCGAGATCAGCGGGTTCCTGGACGAGGTCGGTCTCGACTGACCGGTCCGGTCACGATGTCCCGTCATCGGTAGCTTGTGCCTCCAGCAGGTCCTCCAGCTCCGAGAGGCGCAGCGTCGCCGTGTCGGCCATCGGATCGGGTAACGCATCCGCGTCCGTGTCACCGTCGGCCGGGGCGATGATGCGCTCGTCGGGCAGCAGCGCCAGGATCTCCGACACATAGCGGTGGGCCGCATCCGTGAGCGCCATGTCGGTGCCCTCCTGCGCGGACCACTTCTGCCACAGGTCGAGCACCTCGTGGAAGACCTCGGCCGGTTCACGCCGCCCGCGCAGCTCCGGTGGCACGATCTCGAGCACCGGCTCGAAGGAGCGTTCCTGCCAGCGATGCGCGATCAGCGACTCCGGCAGGGAACGGCCCTCGGCCTGCTGCAGCCAGGCGCCGAAGTTGTGGATGTCGTTGAGCAGGCGCCGGGCCTGGTTCTCCTGGACGTCGAGGCCGGTGAGCTGGCGCAGGATGCGGCGGTACCGGCCGGACTCCACCACGGAGGTCTTGAGCTTCATGCGGGTCAGGCCGGGTTCGTCCTGGACCAGCTCGAGCTCCTCGACGTCGTAGCCGAGCTCGTTGATGCGCTGGAGCCGCTCGGTGATCCGGTGGCGCTCACCGTCGCCGAACACCTCGTCACGGGTCAGCTCGGACCACAGCGAGTCGTAGCCCTCCTGGAGCTCGAAGCCGATCTCGAAGGGGTCGAGCTCCTCCGACAGCACCCCGGCCGCCTGGAGGTCGAGCAGCTCGCCAGCGCACTTCTCGATCGCGAGGTCGACGTCCATGGCACGCTGGCCGACACTCAGCTCGTCGTAGAGCTCCCCGGTCTCGGTGTCGACCAGGTAGGCGGCGAGGTGACCGGCATCGCGGCGGAACAGGGTGTTCGAGAGCGAGCAGTCGCCCCAGTAGAAGCCGTTGAGGTGGATGCTGACCAGCAGGTGGACCAGCGCGTCCAGCATCGGTCGGCGGATCGTCTCGTGCTCCTGGCGCTGGAACAGCAACCGGTAGGGCACGGAGAACTCGAGGTGCTCGGTGATCAGCACCGGCTCGAGCCGCTCCCCCGCCGGCGAGCTGCGGAGCGTCACGATGCCGACCACGTCGACGACCGGGACCCCCTCCTCGGCGAGGAAGCGCAGGAACCGCCACTCCCGCTCGGCGTAACGGCGCGGTAGCTCCTTGAGGTGGTAGACGCGGTCGTCGTAGCTGACGGTTCGGACCACGTGCCGGTGGATGCCCATCGGCATCTCGACCAGCCGCTCATGGTCCCAGTCCGACAACGGCTGGTCCCATGGCAGATCGAGGAAGTCCGGGTGGCCGGTGCGTGCGGTGAGCTGGAAACGCACCTCGGTCCACCACCTGCTCGATGACACGCGACGACGGGCGCGTCGTCCGCGCCCCGTGGCGGTACGTCGTGGCCGCGCCGGTCGGGCGCGGCCACGACGACCGGTCGATCAGCCCTTCACGGACCCGGCCGTCAGGCCGCGGACGAAGAAGCGCTGCAGGGAGAAGAACACGATCAACGGCACGATGATCGTGATGAAGGCACCGGCGGCGAGCAGGTGCTCCCGAGCGCCGAAGGTGCCGATCATGCCGGCCAGGTAGGTCGTGGAGACCTGCCCGAGCCGGGCCGTGTCCAGCAGGATCAGCGCGACCAGGTAGTCGTTCCAGGTCCACAGGAACTGGAAGATCGCGAAGGACGCCAGCGCCGGCACCGACAGCGGCAGGATCAGCCGCACGAAGGTGGTGAAGTGCGACGCGCCGTCCACCCGGGCCGACTCGATGACCTCCTTGGGCAGCGAGCCGATGTAGTTGCGCAGCAGGTACACCGCGAGCGGCATACCGAACCCGGCGTGCGCGAGCCACAGCCCCAGGAAGGTCCCCTGGATACCGAGCGAGCTGTACAGGTTCACGATCGGGATGAAGGCGACCTGCAGGGGCACGACCAGCAGGACCACGAAGACGATGAACAGCGTCTCGCGCCCCTTGAACTCCATCCACGAGAACGCGTACGCAGCGAAGGCTGCGGCCGTGATCGGGATGATCGTCGCCGGCACGGCGACGACGATGGAGTTGATGAAGGCCTCCGCCAGGGTGGATCCACCGACGGACTGCTGCAGCACCTCGCCGTAGTTCTGCACCGTGAACTCGGTCGGGTTGAAGAACCCGGTCCACCATCCCGCCGACTGGACCGCAGCCTGCGTCCGGAAGGAGTTGACCAGCAGGCCGACCGTGGGCACCAGCCACATCCCGCACAGGATGAAGAGCGCGCCCTTGACGAGCCAGCCCGCACCGGTGCGGTCATCGGGGTTGCCCTTGATGGCCTTGGCGACCTTGCCCTCTTCCTTGGGAGGCGCCGTGACGTTCGTCTGGCTGCTCATCGCGTCGCCTCCTGCTCACGGAACCGCTTCACGTTCAGGACCATGAAGGGCAGCGTCATCAGCACGAGCAGGATCACGACGACCCCGGCTCGGCCGTAGTTCCCGCCTTCGAAGAAGGTGTAGAAGTAGTTCGCGATCACCTGCGTGTTGCCGCGACCGTTGGTCGTGACCCGCACGATGTCGAAGATCTTCAGCACCAGGATCAGGATCGTGGTCAGTACCACCACGATCGTGGAGGCGATCTGCGGGACGATGACCCGGAAGAAGACCTGGACCTCGGTCGCGCCGTCGATCCGGGCCGCCTCGATGGTGTCCATCGGCACGCCCTTGAGCGCCGCCGACAGCAGGACCATCGCGAACCCGGCCTGCATCCAGATCATGATCGCCATGAGGGCGAAATCGTTGGTGAGAAGGTTCTCGTACCACGAGATCGGTTCGAATCCGAAGACCCCCAGCAGGGCGTTGAGCACACCCGTCTGGTTCCGCGTCGGCGGCTGGATCTTGTAGATCGTCTCCCAGATCGCTGCCGCACCGACGAAGCTGATCGCCATCGGTAGGAAGATCAGGGACTTGGAGACGTTCTCCCACCGCTGGGTCACCTTGTCCGCGAGCACCGCGACCGCGAGCCCGAAGACGACCGAGAACAGCGGGACCACGATGATCCACTGCAGGTTGTTCCCCAGCGAGATCCAGGTCTCGGAGTCGGTCATGACCCGCTGGTAGTTGTCGAGGCCCACGAAGGGCCGTTCGCCGGCGACGAAGCGGTCGGCGTAGAAGCTGGCTCGGATGGTGTCGAAGAAGGGGTAGATCAGGAAGACCGTCACGACGAACAGCGCGGGGCCGAAGAACACCCACGGCTTGACGACCTCCTCGAACCTGCCACCGACCCGCTCCGTGGCCGCGTTCAGGATGGTGAAGAACGCGAACACGCCGACCACACCGAGCACGATGGCGATGACGCCGTTGAGGATCGTGCCACCCATATCGTGCTCCTCTCCCTGGGGGCGGACGAGCGGGCCGGACCACCGGACGGTGGCCCGGCCCCTCGGCTGACGGCCGTCAGGCCGTCAGCCCACGTACTCGGTGTCAGCCACGGACCTCGGCGAACAGCGCGTCGATGTCCGCCAG
Organism: Nitriliruptoraceae bacterium; assembly: GCA_047921175.1. Taxonomy (GTDB): domain Bacteria; phylum Actinomycetota; class Nitriliruptoria; order Nitriliruptorales; family Nitriliruptoraceae; genus T1Sed10-7. The sequence continues at coordinate 6,562 of JBLRWQ010000011.1, forward strand.
CGCGGTGTCGAGGTCCTGGTTGCCCTGGATCCAGTCGGTCATCTCGATCCAGAACGAACCGGACTGCGAGGAGGAACCGACGTCACCCGGCATCACGTCGGACCCGTCGAAGCGGAACGAGTCCGCGTTCGCGAGGATGTCCGACGCCGTGCGGGCGGAGTCACTCGGGTAGACCGACGCGTCGAACACCGGAGCGAAGGGCGACAGGTAGCCGCCGAGCGCCGCCCAGCCCTCGCCGGCCTCCGCCGTGGCGAGGAACTGCATGAAGGTGTTCGCGGCCTCGTTGTCGCTGTACATCGCCGCGAAGTCGCCGCCACCCATGGTCGGGTTGCCGAACTCCGCCTCGATCGGGGGCAGGTAGAAGAAGTCGTAGTCGACCCCGAACTCGGCGCCCGGCGCGTTCTCGACGATGAAGCTCTCGATGAAGGTCGCCTGGCGGTGCAGGCCACACTCCACGCCCGCCGCCGGGTCGCCCAGGATGCCGGTCACCGAGGTCCCGAAGGGCTCCCGTGCGATCTGCTGCTGGCCCCCGAAGACGAAGTCGTCGTTGGTCCAGATCGGGACCATGTACTCCTCGATCGCGCCCTGCACCTCGTCGGAGGAGAAGGCGAGGTCGCCGGCGACCCACTCGTCGTAGGCGTCCGGGCCGATGGTGCGCAGGAGGATGTCCTCGATCCAGTCGGTGGCGACCCAGCCGGTCGCGTCACCGGACTCGATGCCGATGCACCACGGTGCGTTGACGATGTCGTCAGCCGCCATGGCCTCGGTCAGCGCCACCATGTCGTCCCAGGTCTCCGGGATCTCGTAGCCACCCGCCTCGAAGGTCTGCGGGTTGTACCAGACCAGCGACTTCAGGCTCAGCCGCATCGGCACGCCGTAGAGCGAGTCGTCGAAGGTGACGAGGTCGAGCAGACCACCGACGACCTCCGACTCGAGGGTGTCGACGTCGATGACGTCGTCGAGTGGCGTCACGACGCCCTGGTTCCAGAAGTCCTCCAGCAGCCCGGGCTGCGGGTGCAGGATGATGTCCGGTGCGTTGCCGGCGCCGATCCGGGTGCGAGCGAGCGACTCGAAGTCGTTCGTGCCCTCCTCCAGGATGGCGATGTCCGGGTACTCCTCGTTGAACGCATCGATGATGGCGTTGAGACCGGCGACGTCCTCCTCGCCGGTGAACGCGTGCAGCAACGTGACCTCACCGCTGTCGGCACTTGCGGCCTCTTCGTCGCCGTTGCCGCAGGCGGTCGCCACCATGGCGAGCGCCGCGCCGGCTGCGACCAGCCGCCACGCTCGGTTCCTGGTGTTCTTCACGGTCTACTCCCTGTCGTGGTCGTCGTCACGGCCGGGTTTGCCGGCCTCGACGTGGATCCCCCGCCCCACGGTTGCGGGCGGGTGGTGGTTGCTAGGGTCGTGCTCAAGCCCGCCCCGGTGGTCACCCACCTGACGGGCTGTGTGTCCGGTGGCGGCGCGGGAGCACCGCCACCGGCACCACAGCTCAGCGGAGCGCGAGGCCGTTCTCGACGTCGAAGAAGTGCATCTCCTCGGTCTTGACGCCCACGTCGATGTGCGCGCCCGGCCTCGGCGGGTTGTCCGGATCGAAGCGAGCCGTGAAGGTCTGCCCGCCGGCCTCGGCCTTGCGCTTGAGGTCCTCGAAGGCCTCGTCGTCGTCGATCGCGGCGCGCATGTCCTCGGTCACGATCGGCGGCGAGTCGGTCTTGAAGTGGACCAGCATCTCCGAGCCGAGCATCTCGACGATCTCGACCTCGCGGTTCTTCCAGACCATGCCCTCGCCCACCTCGTTCGGCGGGGCGAAGTGCTCGGGCCGGATCCCGATGGCGACGTCAGCGCCGTCGAGGTCCGCGGCCTTGGGATAGCGGTCGAGCGCCGCGTCCGGGACCTCGAGCTTGGTCTCGCCCCGGTCGAACTCGACGTAGACCTTGCCGTCCTGCTTCAGCAGCTTGCCCGAGGCGATGTTCATCGACGGGGAGCCGATGAAGCCCGCCACGAACAGGTTGTCGGGGCGGTCGTAGAGGGTCTGGGGCGAGTCGACCTGCTGGAGGCGACCGGCGCGCAGCACCGCCACCCGGTCACCCATGGTCATGGCTTCGATCTGGTCGTGGGTGACGTACATGGTGGTGACGCCGAGACGGTTCTGGAGCGCCGCGATCTCCGCGCGCATCGCCACACGCAGCTTCGCGTCGAGGTTCGACAGCGGCTCGTCCATCAGGAAGGCCTGCGGGGAACGCACGATGGCGCGACCCATGGCCACCCGCTGCCGCTGCCCACCGGACAGCGCCTTGGGCTTGCGGTGCAGGTACTCGTTGAGGCCGAGGATGTCCGAGGCCTCCTTGACCCGCTTGTCGATCTCCGCCTTGTCCACCTTGGCGAGCTTGAGCGCGAAGCCCATGTTGTCCGCCACGGACATGTGCGGGTACAGCGCGTAGGACTGGAACACCATCGCGATGTCCCGCTCCTTCGGCGAGAGATCGTTGACGACCTTCTCCCCGATGTACATCTTGCCGCCCGAGATCTCCTCAAGCCCGGCGACCATACGCAGTGCGGTGGACTTCCCACACCCCGACGGGCCGACCAGGATGACGAACTCTCCGTCCTCCACCTCCAGGGACAGGTCGAAGATCGCCTGCGTCCCATCGGGGTAGACCTTCTGGATGTCGTCCATCACGATCTTCGCCATGTACCTCTCCCTCCATCTTCAGCCTCCCACTATGGTCGTAGGAGGCCGCGACTGCAAGCGTTTTCTGTCGGATTCTGAGCTTAGTCGCCCGAGGTCGCGAGGTCGTGGGCACCGTCCGCGGGCGGATGTGCGGTGGTGCGGCGCACCACCAGTCGTGCTGGGTGGACCACGTGCACAGGGTCACCGGGCTTGTCGCCGCGGCGAAGCCGGTCGAGCAGCAGCTCGGCCACCTTCTCCCCCTGTCCCGTCACATCCTGTTCGATCGTGGTGAGGCCAACGTAGGCGGCCAGGTCGTGTCCGTCGACACCCAGCACGGAGAGATCCTCCGGAACACGCAGCCCGGCATCGCGCGCGACCTGCACCGCACCGATCGCCATCTCGTCGGAGCAGGCGAACACCGCGGTCGGTCGTCGGCTGCGCTCGAGGAGGATGTGCATCGCCTCCGCGCCCCCGTCGGCCGAGAAATGGCCGGGCACCGTCAGCAGGGGATCGGGCGTGATCCCGGCCTCCTCGAGGGCGTCGCGGTACCCGCGGTAGCGCTCCAGCGGGATCGAGAAGTGGAACGGGTCGTCGTCCAACCCGCCGATGATCGCGATGCGCCGGTGGCCGAGCGCCAGCAGGTGCTCGACCGCGGTCCGGGCGACGGCGACGTTGTCGACCGCGAGCCCCCAGATCCCCGGCACCAGCGCGCCGAGGGTGACCACGGGCTCACCGGTCTCGACCACCCGGTCCAGCTGCGACACGTCGAAGGGCACGTCGGCGACGATCAGCCCGTCGACCCGCTTGCGGTAGGGCAGCCGATCGAGGAAGCGGTCGACGTCGCTCGGCGAGGGGATGGCGAACGGCAGTAGGTCGTAGCCGTGCAGCGTGGCGACCGTCTCGATCCCCGAGTACAGGCGCGAGTAGAACCACTGCCCCAGCATCGGCACGACCAGCCCCAGGGCGAGCCGACGCCCCCCCGCCAGACGGACCGCGGTCGGGTCGGCGACGTAGTGCAGCCGCTCGGCGGCCACGAGCACCCGGGCACGCGTGGACGGAGCCACGTTCGGCAGCCCGCGCAGCGCACGCGAGACGGTGGCGACCGAGACCTGTGCCTCGCGTGCCACGTCCTCGATCGTCGCGCTCGCCCGCACGCCGCTCCTGCCCGCCGCGCCTACCGTGCCCGGTCCACCGGCCCGGCGACCGCCACGCCCACCACCGCGCGGCTCGGCACCGTCGCCGATCGTGGCTTCTACCCTAGGTACGGTGGTGCGCCGGCTGCAACCGCTTCCAGCCATCCCAGACCCGCTCCAGGACCCCGGATGCCCCGCGTTCCCGCCCCCCCGAGTCACCCCCATCGGCCCGCCTGGTGGCAGGGCGCCGTCGGCTACGAGGTCTACGTCCGCTCCTTCGCCGACCACGACGGCGACGGCATCGGGGACCTGCCGGGGCTGCGCGCCCGGCTGCCGTACCTCGCCGACCTCGGCGTCGACGTCGTCTGGCTCACCCCGATCACCCCGTCCCCGCAGCGTGACCACGGCTACGACGTCGCGGACTACCTCGGTGTCGAACCCGACTACGGGACCCTCGACGACCTCATCGGCCTGCTCGACGACGCCCACGAGCTGGGGCTGAAGGTGCTGCTCGACCTGGTCCCCAACCACACCTCGGACCAGCACCCCTGGTTCCTCGACAGCCGCTCCAGCCGCGACGCCGAACATCGCGACTTCTACGTCTGGCGCGACCCGGCGCCGGACGGTGGCCCACCCAACAACTGGGTCAGCCACTTCGGCGGGCCGGCCTGGACGCTGGATGCGACCACCGGCCAGTACTACATGCACCTGTTCCTGCCCGAGCAGCCCGACCTGAACTGGGCCGAGCCACGGGTGCGTGACGCCTTCGAGGACATCCTCACGACCTGGTTCGAGCGCGGGGTCGACGGGGTCCGCATCGACGTGGCCCACTCGCTGGTGGAGGACCCGCACTTCCGTGACAACCCGGAGCTCGAGGCGGCACCGGAGGGCGACACGGACGCGGTGTTCGACCGCTTCGCGCACATCCACGATCTCGACCAGCCGGGCGTCGTCGACATCTACCGGGACTGGCGGCGTCTGGCCGACGCCTACGACGCGGTGCTGCTCGGCGAGGTCTACGTGCTGGATGCCGCCAAGCTCGAGCGCTACGTGGCGGACGACGCGCTGCACAGCGCCTTCGCCTTCGACACGATCCGCGTCACCTGGGACGCCGACGACCTCCGGTCGCGTCTCGCCCCCTACCTGGAGGCCTGCGGCGACCGGCTGTCGTGGCCGCTGTCCAGCCACGACGACCCGCACGCGGCGACCCGCTTCGGCGGCGGCGAGGTGGGCGCGCGCCGGGCGCTGGCGTTCCTCACCCTGCTGTGCGCGCTGCCCGGGGTGCCGTTCCTCTTCCAGGGCGACGAGCTCGGCCTCGACGACGGCGAGCTCCCGCCGGAGGTGCGCCAGGACCCGATCGCGTCGCGGATCCCGGGCGCGGTCGGACGGGACCCCCAGCGCACCCCGATGCTGTGGGAGGAGGGCCCGAACCTCGGCTTCACGTCGGGCACCCCGTGGCTGCCTTTGGGCGCCAACCGCCGCGCCGAGCAGACCGTGGCCGCCCAGCTCGGCGACCCCCGCTCGCCGCTGGAGCGCACGCGCCGGCTGCTGGAGGTCCGCCGCGGGCTGCCCGCGTTGACCGGCGACGGGCCGCTGGAGTGGGTCACCGAGGACGGCCCGGTCGTGGCGGTCACCCGCGACGACGCCGTGCTGGTCGCCCTGCACCTCGGGGACGGCGAGGGCGACGCCGAGCTCGTGCTACCCGAGGACGCCCGGCTGGTCTACGCCACCGACGACACCACCCGGCTGCTCGACGGCACGCTCACCCTGCCGGAGGACGCGGCGGCGATCGTGGTGTTGGATGCCTCGGACGAGGCGCTGGCCCACGCCGACGCGCCCGACGAGGAGGAGCCGTCATGATCGTGGTCGCCGGCGAGGCCCTGATCGACCTCGCGCCGCGGGACGAGCTGCTGCTGCCGCTGGCCGGCGGGTCGCCCTACAACGTGGCGGTCGGGCTCGGCCGGCTCGGGCGTGCCACCCGTTACCTGGGCGGGCTGTCGAGGGACGCCTTCGGGCAGCGCATGGCCGACCGGCTGGCCGCCGACGACGTCGACCTGTCGCTGGCACCGAGGTTCGACGAGCCGTCCACGCTGGCGGTCGTCCACCTCGATGCGGAGGGCCGCGCCTCCTACGGCTTCTACCTCGACGGCACCGCCGCCGCGCTGCTGGACGCCGACCACCTGCCGGCGCTCCCCGAGGGCGCGAGCCTGCACGTCTCGCTCGGCGCGATCGGCTTCGCACACGCCCCCACCGGCCGGGCCCTGGCGGCGCTGCTGGCGCGCGAGGCCGGGCAGCGGCTGACGAGCCTCGACCCGAACATCCGGCCACTGGCGTTCGAGCAGGCCGGCGGCGTGGGGCCGTACGCCGAGCAGGTCGCCGAGGTGGTCGGCTCGCTCGACCTGGTCAAGGTCAGCGACGAGGACCTGGAGCTGCTGCATCCGGGCACCAGCTGGCCCGAGGCGGCGGCCACCTGGGCCGCCTCCGGGCCCGCGGTCGTGGTGGTGACCCGCGGCCCCGACGGCGCGGTGGCGCTGACCGCCGACGGCCGGGAGGTGACGGTGCCCGGCGAGCACGTCGAGGTGGTGGACACCGTCGGCGCCGGCGACGCCTTCACCGCGGGGCTGCTGGCCTGGCTCGACCGCGCGGGCGTGACCGACCGGGCGGGGCTGGCGACGCTGGACGATGCGGCGCTCGAGGCGGCACTCGTCTACGCCCGCCGGGTGGCCGCCATCACCTGCACCCGGGCCGGTTCCGACCCGCCCCGCGCCGACGAGGTGGACGGCTGACGGGCTCCACCTCGGTGCTGGCGACCGGCCCCGCCCGGTGGCCTCAGGCGTCGCGGATGGCCTCGGACCGCAGCGCCCCCGGGTCCTCGTCGGCGTAGGACCAGTCCAGCTGCTTGAGGTGGTAGCGGTCGTGGTAGCGGACCGCGCCGGTGTCCTCGTCGATGTCCTCGAGCAGCGGGGTCGGCAGGTCCTGCGGGGTCGGCACGCCGGCATCCACCGTGGCGACCACCTCCTCGACGAAGGCCTGGACGGTGGAGCCCACCACCAGCTGGGAGCCGACCGGCAGGTAGCAGCGGTTGGAGTCGGTGACCGTCTGGGACCAGCGCAGCAGCTGCTCCAGGTCGGTCTGCACCGCCGCCCCCCGCTGGACCTTGGCGAGCAGCTCCGCCATGGCGCTGTTGCCGAGCTTGCACGCGTTGCACTGCCCGCAGGACTCGACCGCGAGGAAGTTCACCAGGACGCTCAGCACGTCCACGATCGAGCGCGACTCGTCGTAGACGATGAACCCGCCCGAGCCGAGCCCGGTCCCGGCGTCGCGCATCGCGTCGAAGCACAGCGGCAGGTCGAGCATCGGCTCGGTGATGACCGCGTTGGAGACCCCGCTGTAGACCGCCTTGATGTCGGTCGCGCCCGCGATGTCCTCGATGAGGGTGCGCAGCGGCGTGCCGAGAGCGACCTCGTAGACGCCGGGGCTCGCGACGTCCCCGACCACGGTGCACACCATCGTGCCGGGTGAGGCGTCCGTCCCGGCCTGCCGGAACCAGTCGGCACCGTTGGCGAGGATCGCGGGCACGTGGCTGAGCGTCTCGACGTTGTTGACGATGGTCGGGTTGGCCGTCGAGGTGGTGGCGCCGAGCCCGGCGTCGAAGGGCTTGACGATGCGGGGCAGGGGCAGGTTGCCCTCGAGCACCTCGAGCATCGCCGACTCCTCCCCGAACAGGTAGGCGTCGGGGCCGAGCACCAGGTCGATGCGGTCGGCTCCGTGCCAGCCGGCGGCGCGGACCTCGCTCAGGGCGAGCGTCAGGCGCTCGACCTCACGCTGGAACTTCTGCTTGATCCCGATGTGGGCCGAGGTCGCGCCGGTGGTGGCGAGCGCGATGCAGATGCCCTCGAGCAGCGCGTAGGGCTGCGCGCGCAGCAGGGTCCGGTCCTTGAACGTGCCCGGCTCGCCCTCGGCGGCGTTGACGACCAGCGTGAGCGTGCTGTCGTCGTCGCGGGCGGCAGCGGTCACCCCGCGCCACTTGCGCGCGGTGGGGAAGCCGGCGCCGCCGCGCCCGCGCAGGCCCGCGGCCTCCAGCACCTCGAGCGTGCCGTCCGGCCCGAGCTCCAGCGCCCGCGCCAGCCCCTGGCCCCCGCCGGCATCGAGGTGGTCCGCGAGCCGCTCGACCGGCCGGGCCGGCAGGAGGCGGTCCGTGTCGGTCGCTCGGGGGGCGTCACTCGGCACGGCCGGGGCTCCTGGTCGGGTGGGCGCGGGTGGGGCGGTCCGGGATCGGCCCTGACGATCAGTACGGGTTCGCGCGCTCGGCGAAGGCCGGGTCGAGCCGGTCGGCCAGCTCGGCCGGGAAGGAGATCGTGGTCGGGTCGCCGTCGGAGACGTACGGCGCGTTCGTGCCGCCGGACTCGATGACCTCGAGCCACCAGGTCGACTCCAGCTCCGCGTCCGGGTCGACGTTGGAGCGGATGCGGGGGATCGCCAGGGCGTCGAAGCTCGCGCTGAAGGGGGACGGCGACGGGTTCGCCCCGACCAGCAGCACCCCGACGTGCTCGTAGCTGCCCACGGCTGCGCTGCCCCGCTCCGCCAGGGCACGGTTCGCCGGTGCGACCCCGAGCGGCAGCGACAACGTCACCACCTCGGCGTCGGGGACCAGGTCGGTGACCACCGCGACGTTGGTGGCCAGCTCGTCCTGGACGGCCGCGTCGGACAGGCTGGAGAGGTTCGGGTGGGTGTGGGTGTGGTTGCCGAGCTCCATGCCGTGGCCGTGCAGCACCTCGAGCACCTGCTCGCCGGCGGCGGTGCCGCCGAACAGCGAGCCGGAGATGACGTAGACGCTCGCGCGCGGCTCGACATCGTCGTAGCCGGCGGCGACCTCGACCAGGATGCCGAGCGAGGTCGCCGGGTCGAGCTCCCCGTCGGCGGTGAGCTGCGCCTGGGAGGAGGTGGAGTCGTCGAAGGTCAGCACGACCGGCTTGGTCCCGGCGGGCACGTCGATCTCCCCACGCGCCAGCTGCGCGACGGTGATGGGCCGGTAGTCGTTGTCGAACAGCCAGGTCAGCTCGGCCCGGAACTCCTCGGGGGTCATGTCGTAGACGCTGCCCCCGTCCTCGCGCAGCTGGTGGTACATCAGCACCGGCACGACACCCAGCTCGTTCGCGCCGACCTCGGCGGGGTCGACGGGGGGCCCGGTGGTGGCGGCGTCCGCATCCTCGTCCTCGCCGGCGGCGTCGGTGCCGTCGGGGTCCTCCGTCGCGGCGTCGTCGGTGGCGTCGTCGTCCTCCACCTCGGCGCTGTCGCCCGGGTCCTCCTCGCCCGTGCCAGCGGGGTCGGCCGGCTCGTCGGGCTCCTCCGCACCGCCGCAGGCCGCGAGCAGCAGCGCCGCGGCCACGCTCAGTGCGAGCCCCGCCACGGGCCGCGTGCGACGGCCGGACCGGCGGCGGCCCGGGTGTGCGGCGGCCGCGACGGGCGGTGCGATGCGCGGGGAAGCGGGACGGATGGCCACGGGCAGGACCTCACAACCGGTCGTGTCGACGGAGGCCGCACGGTACCTTCCGCGGCCCCGCACGCACCTCGTGTGGTCGGCCCTGCCGGCGGTCCGCCGGCCCCCCGGGGGAGTCCCGTGAGCATCCGCACCCGCATCCCGTTCCACCTCGGCGTCATCGCCCTGGCCGCCGTGGTCCTGGCCGCCTGCAGCGACGATCCCTTCGCCGCCCGCGAGCTCAGCATCTCCGGCCCGGAGGACGGCGCCCTCTACAACGCCGAGCAGGTCGGTGACGTCGCCGTCGAGGTGGTCGCCACCCTGGCCGACGACAGCGACGCGGAGGCGGACACCGACGCGGTGCTCCACCTCGACGACGTGCGGCTGGTGCTCGGCGAGGCGGACATCACCGAGGCCGCGGAGCGGGTGGACGTGACCCGGCTCGTGTGGGCACCGGGCGAGCTGCCGGACGGCGAGCACACCCTGGCGGTCGTGCGCGTGCCGCTCCCCGACCCCGACGCCGACGCCGAGGATGACGCCGAGGTGGTGGACGTCGACCCGGTGAGCGCGCTGGACGAGGACGCCGACACCGACGCCGAGGTGCTGGACGTCTGGACCTTCTCGGTGGACGCGACCCCACCGGAGTTGGACGTCGTGATCCCCGACAGCGGCCTGATCGCCGGCCAGCCGGTGCTGATCTCCGGCACCAGCGAGCCGGGTGCGACGGTCACCGTCGGCGACGTCGAGGTGACGGCCGGCGAGGACGGCACCTTCGAGGTCGAGCTCGACTCACCGCCGCAGGGCGAGCTCCTGCTGGCCGCGACCGACGCCGCCGGCAACCGCACCTCCGACGAGGTGGGCGGGTTCGTGGTCGTGCCGTCGCGGGCCACCGCGGACCAGCTGCGCAGCGTGCACGTGTCCTTCTGCGCCTGGGCCTCCCCGGCGCTCAAGGAGCCGGTCATGGCCGCGATCGATGACGGGCTGATCACCGCGGTGCAGCTCGACCTCAAGGACGAGACCGGCACCATCGGCTTCGCGACCGAGAACGAGCTGGCGCAGCGTGTCGGGGCGGACCAGCCGCCGTGCCAGATCGACCTCGAGGCGGCCGTCGCGGAGCTCCACGCGCTGGGGGTGCCGGTGATCGGCCGCATCGTGGCCTTCGCGGACCCGGTCCTCGTGCCGTGGGCGTGGGCCAACGGCGAGCGGGACTACGCGATCCAGACCGCGGACGGCAGCAGCTACTACACCGGCCGCTACAACGGGTTCTCCAACTTCGCCAACCCGGACATCCGGGAGTACAACATCGCGATCGCCGAGGAGGCGGCCGCGATGGGCGTGGACCACATCCTGTGGGACTACCTGCGCAAGCCCGACGGGCAGGTGACCAACATGACGATCCCCGGCCTCGAGGGGTCCGTGGAGGACGCGATCTTCGACTTCACCGCGGCCGCCGACGAGCGGCTGGCGCCCTACGGCATCCAGCACGGCGCGTCGCTGTACGGCGTCTCCGCGGACCGGCCCTGGGAGGTCGGCCAGGACGTCGAGCGCCTGGCCGAGGTGCTGGACTACGTGGCGCCGATGATCTACCCGTCCCACTGGGGTCCGGGTGAGTACAACGTGGCCAACCCGCTCATGCAGCCCTACGACATGGTGGCTGCGACGCTCGAGGTCTGGCTCGAGGTGACCGACGGCAAGCGCGCCCGGGTGAAGCCGTGGCTCGAGGACTCGAACTGGCCGATCCGGCTCGGGTTCCCCGACCGGACCCGCTACGTGCGCGAGCAGATCCAGGCCACCTACGACGCCGGCATCCCCGAGTGGCTGCTGTGGGACTCCTCGGTGCGCTACACCGACGCGGCGATGATCCAGCCATGAGCGGGCCGGGTCGGGCGCCGTCGGACAGGTCCGCCGGATCGTCGGCCCGGCTGCGTCGGCCCGCGCTGATCGTCGCGCTCCTCGCCGTCGTGCTGTCGGCCTGCGCCGGCACCACCGAGGAGCCCGCGCCCGATCCGGCGCCCGCTGAGGCACCGGAGGTCGCCGCAGAACCGGAGCCCGAGCCGGCCCCGGCGCCCGAGCCGGAGGAGCCGGAGGAGCCGTTCTCCCTGGTCGCCACCGCGACGGTGCCGGAGGTGGCGGCATACGCCACCCCGGATGCCTCGACCGAGCCGACGCACGTGCTGGCCCACCCGAACCCCGTCGGCGCCCCACGGGTCTTCCTGGTGGAGCAACGCACCGGGGACGGCTGGCTCGAGGTGCTCCTGCCGGTGCGGCCGAACGGGACCACGGGCTGGATCCAGGAGGCGGACGTCACCCTGGCGCGCAACCCCTACCGGATCGCGGTCGACATCGAGGCCTTCACGCTGACCGTGCATCGGGGGAACGACCTCGTCGTGGACACCACGATCGGCTACGGCACCGAGGACACCCCCACCCCCGGCGGGCGCTACTACCTCGTCGAGCTGCTGGAGCCCCCGAACCCCGAGGGCGGGTACGGCCCCTTCGCGTTCGGGCTGTCCGGCTTCAGCGAGGTGCTGCTGTCCTACTCGGGCGGCGAGGGGGTCATCGGCATCCACGGCACGAACGACCCCGACTCGATCGGGATCCCGTCCAGCGACGGTTGCATCCGGGTGCACAACGACGTGATCACCGAGCTGGCGAGCTTCCTGCCGCTCGGCACCCCGGTCACCATCGACTGACGCCGCGGCCTGCGTCGCCCGTCTGCCCGCCGACGCTGGTGCTGCCCGCGACCGCTGGTATGCACACGAGCGCCACGAGCGCCGCGAGCCCCGCGAGCGCCGTGAGCCCCGTGAGCCCCACGAGCGCCGTGAGCGCCGTGAGCCCCGCGAGCGCCGTGAGCGCCGTGAGCCCCGCGAGCGCCGTGAGCCCCGTGAGCCCCGCGAGCGCCGTGAGCCCTACGCACGAAACAGCGCATACGCGCGGTTCCGTGCACCTCCACGCACCGAGGCACCGCATCCCCGCGAGCCTCACGCACGAAACAGCGCATACGCGCGGTTCCGTGCACCTCCACGTGCCGAGGCGTGTGAGGCGCTCCATCCCCGCGAGCCCACGGGACCGCTCGCGGGGACCGTCGCACCTCCCTGCACGGTGTACATCGGCGCAGCGGCGACCTCGCTTATCCACAACCGACGGCCCGCGAACGGCGGCCACGGCCATCGGTTGGGCATGCTGCCCGCATGCCCATCCCAGATCAGACGCTCGAACTCGCCCGCCAGCAGCTCGGCCTGCTCACGCGACGCCAGCTCGTCGCGGCGATCGGCCAGGTCGCCGCCGATCACGCCGTCGCCAGCCAGCGTTTCGAGCGGGTACAGCGCGGTGTCTACCTCATCCGCGGCAGCGCGCCCCATCCGTGCCAGCCAGCCGTCGCGGCCACGCTGCGCGCCGGCGACGGTGCCGTGCTGACCGGGCCCGCAGCCCTGCGCCTGATGGACCTCGAAGGCATCCACCTCGGCGAGGGGTTCGCTGTCGCCCTGCCGGCTGGACGACGGCTCCGGGATCTCGGCGTCCCGCTGCTGCGTCGCCGTGACCCGGCCCGCGCGACCTGGAGGCTGGGGCAGATCGAGGTCGCAGCACCCACGGATGCGCTGATCGAGTCGTGCCTGCTCGAGCCACCGCCTGCTCCCCGGGCCCTGCGACTGGCGCACGATCGGCTGCGGTGGACCGGTCGACTCCAACCGGGGGTGCTGCACGAGCGGGTGACGCGGCTCCGGGTGCCTGTCGACGCCCCCCACGTTCGTGCCCTCCTCCATCTCGACGGTCAACGGGCCACGGGCGATGGAGAGCGAGGGCTCGGTCAGCTGCTGACGCGCTTCGATCCGCCTCCGGAACCGCAGGTGTGGGTCACGCCCCACCGATGCATCGACTGGTACTTCCGATCGCTCCAGGTCGGGGTGGAGTACCAGGGCGTCGTCGACCACGACGGCGCCGCCGGACGGCGCCGCGATCGGGCGCGGGACGACGAGCTGTCGATGGTCGGAGTCCGACTGCTGTACGTCACCGCTGCCGACCTCGACGACGACCGCTCCCTGCTCGCCCGCGTGGCCGCAGCGCTCACGGTCCGAGCCGACGAGCTTGGGAAGGCGGCGCCCACCCTGCTCGCGGCGGCGTGACCCTCCTGCAGCCGGACAGCAGTCCGCCCAGCGCCTCCCGGCGTGGCCGAACTATGCACGAAGCAGCGCATTGGCGCGGTTCCGTGCACCTCCACGCGCCTGGGCCACCCTCATCGTGCACGAAGCAGCGCATACGCGCGGTTCCGTGCACATGCGGGCGTGAGAGCGGGGGCGGGTAGGCGGCGGACCGGGGTGGGCGGCGAAGGACAGGGGTGGGCGGGTCAGGCGTCCGTGGCGTCGGTGCGCGGGGCGTCTGTAGCGTCCGTGGCGTCGGTGCGCGGGGCGGCGGGCACGGGGTCGAAGGCCGCCGCCAGGAGCAGCTCGTGCTCCTGGTCGTGCACGACGTGCTGGCCGGCAGCCGGCGAGGCGGAGGGCACCCGGGCCACGTGCCTGAGCGACCGATCGTCCCCGAGCTCCTCGAGCAGCCCGGTCAACCGCGGCCACACGAAGGTCCACGCCCCCATGTTGCCCGGCTCCTCCTGCACCCAGCACACGTCGCTGGCCTGTGGGTAGCTGGCCAGCACCTCGGCGAGCTGCTCGGCCGGGAAGGGGTAGAGCTGCTCGACGCGCACGACCGCAGCCGCCGCGCCGCGCCGGTCCCGCTCACGCAAGAGCTCGTAGGCCACCTTCCCGGAGGCCAGCAGCACCGTGCGGACCTGCTCGCGGGCCAGGCGATCGCCTGTCGAGGGTGCGGCTGAGCTCGCGCCTTCGGTACCGGCGGCATTCTCGATACCGGCAGCCCCTTCGGTACCGGCAGCCCCTTCGGTACCGGCAGCCCTTTCGGCATCGGATGCCCCGTCGGGACGACCCGGCAGCGACGGGTCGTCCAGCACCTCGCGGAACGAGCCCGCCTCGAAGGCCGACACCGGCGAGGTGGCGTCCGCGGAACGCAGCAGCGACTTGGGCGTGAACACGACCAAGGGCTTGCGCACCTCCCGGTGCAGCTGCCGGCGCAGCACGTGGAAGTACTGCGCCGAGGTGGTGGCGTTGACCACCTGGATGTTGTCCTCGGCGGCCAGCACGAGGAAGCGCTCGATGCGGGCGGAGGAGTGCTCCGGCCCCTGGCCCTCGTAGCCGTGCGGCAGCAGCAGCACGAGCCCGGAGGTCTCGTTCCACTTGTCCTCGGCGGCCACGATGAACTGGTCGATCACGATCTGCGCGCCGTTGACGAAGTCGCCGAACTGCGCCTCCCAGCACACCAGCGCCTCGGGCCGGGCGACCGCGTAGCCGTACTCGAACCCGAGCGCGGCGTACTCGCTCAGCAACGAGTCGAACACGAACCAGCGCCCCTGCTCCTCACCGAGGTGCGCGAGGGGGAGGTACTCGGCGCCGGTCTCGTGGTCGACCTGGACCGCGTGGCGGTGCGAGAACGTCCCGCGCCGCGAGTCCTGCCCCGCGAGCCGGACGTCGTGCCCCTCGAGCAGCAGCGACCCGAACGCGAGCGTCTCCCCCAGCGACCAGTCCACCATCCCGGCGTCCTGGTAGCGCTCGCGCGCCCGGACGAAGATGCGCTCGAGCTTCGGGTGCCGCGCGAAGCCGTCGGGGAGGTCGAACTGCACCCCGGCGATGCGGTCCAGCCGGGCCCGGTCCACCCCGGTGTCCACCGCCGGCAGCACGCCCCGCTCCTGCGGTGCCACCGCCCGCGGCGGCTCCGGCGGGGCCGCCTGCTTGGTCTCCTCGAAGGCCTGCTGCAGCCGGGACTCGAAGTCCTCCAGCGCCTCCTCGGCCTGCTCCAGCGAGATGTCCCCGCGCCGGACCAACGCCTCGGTGTAGCGCTTGCGGACCGAGCGGTGCTCGTCGATCAGGCGGTACATGCGCGGCTGGGTGAACGAGGGGTCGTCCGCCTCGTTGTGCCCGTGGCGGCGGTAGCAGAGCAGGTCGATGACGATGTCGCGGTGGAAGCGTTCGCGGTAGGCGAACGCGAGCCGTGCGACCCGCACCACGGCCTCCGGGTCGTCGCCGTTGACGTGCAGGATCGGGGCCTGGACGGTCTTGGCGACGTCGGTGGCGTAGAAGGACGACCGGGAGGCCTCCGGCGAGGTGGTGAACCCGACCTGGTTGTTGATCACCACGTGGATCGTCCCGCCGGTGCGGTACCCGCGCAGCTGGGACAGGTGCAGGGTCTCCACGACCACGCCCTGGCCGGCGAAGGCGGAGTCGCCGTGCATGAGCACCGGCAGGGCCGGGCGGACGCCTTCGTGCCCGCGGTCGGCGAGATCCTGCAGCGCGCGGGCGATGCCCTCGACCACCGGGTTGACCGCCTCGAGGTGGGACGGGTTCGGCGGCAGGCGCAGGGCCACCTCGTTGCCCGCGCGCGAGGTGTAGGTGCCGCGCGTGCCGAGGTGGTACTTGACGTCGCCCGAGCCCTGGACCGTATCGGGGTCGATGTGGCCCTCGAACTCGCCGAAGATCTGCCGGTGGGACTTGCCGACGATGTTGGACAGCACGTTGAGCCGTCCGCGGTGGGCCATGCCCATCACGATGTCGGTGACGCCGTCGTGGTCGGCGGCAGCCTCGCAGATGGCGTCCAGCAGCGGGATCAGCGACTCGCCGCCCTCGAGCCCGAAGCGCTTCTGGCCGACGTACTTGGTGTGGAGGAAGGACTCGAAGGCCTCGGCGGCGTTCAGCCGGGACAGGATCCACAGCTGGTCGTCCGCGCTGGTCGCCTCCTCGATGCCCTCGACCTGCGCGCGGATCCAGTCCTTCTGCGCCGGGTCGAGCACGTGGCCGTACTCGATCCCGATCGTGCGGCAGTAGGCGTCGCGGAGGATGTTGAGCATCTCGCGCAGCGGCAGCCGCTGGTCGCGCCCACCGACGTCGGTCAGGAACTCGCGGTCGAGGTCCCAGATCGACAGGCCGTAGTAGGTCGGGTCGAGCTCCTGGTGGGTCATGAGCTCGTGCTGGCGCAGCGGGTCGAGGTCGGCGATCAGGTGCCCGCGCACGCGGTACATGTTGGCGAGCTGGCCGACCTTCATCTGCTTGGTGAGCAGGTCCGACTCGTCGTCGAGGTGGGTGTGGTCGGTCGACCAGCGGGCCGGCTCGTACGGCAGCCCGAGGGACCGGAACACCTCGTCGTAGAAGCCGTCCTCGCCGAGCAGCAGCTGGTGGACGCGCTGCAGGTACATGCCGGACTCAGCGCCCTGGATGACCCGGTGGTCGTAGGTGGAGGTCAGCGTGATGACCTTGCTGACCCCGAGCTTCGCGAGGGTGCGCGGATCCGCGGCCTGGTACGCGGACGGGTAGTCGATCGCGCCGACGCCGAGGATGGCGGCCTGCCCGGCCATCAGCCGCGGGATCGAGTGGACCGTCCCGATCGTGCCCGGGTTGGTGAGCGTGATGGTGGTGCCCGCGAACATGGCGGGCTCGAGCTTGCCGACGCGGATACGGCGGATCAGATCCTCGTAGGCACGCAGGAAGCCCTGGAAGTCCAGGGCCGCCGCATCCTGGATGACCGGCACGAGCAGGGACCGGGAGCCGTCGTCGTTGGCGACGTCCACCGCGAGCCCGAGGCCGACCTGCTCCTGGCGGAACGTGGCGGGCTTCCCCTCGGCGTCCTCGGCGTAGATCGTGCGCATCGCGGGCACGTCGTCGAGCGCCTTGACCATCGCGTAGGCGATCAGGTGGGTGAAGGAGACCTTCCCGCCCCGCGTGCGGCGCAGGTAGTTGTTCAGGATGCGCCGGTTGACCTCGAGCAGTTTCGCCGGCACGTCGCGCACCGAGGTGGCGGTCGGCACCCCGAGCGAGGTCTCCATGTTCTCGACGATCCGGGCGCCGACACCGCGCAGCCGCGTGACCTCGCCCTCGGCGGTGTCGGCGTCGGCGGCGGCACGGGGGCGTGGGCGATCGCCGCGCGCGGCGCCGTTGCCGTCGCCGTCGGCGTCCGACGACCGCGACACCCCGCTGGAGGGGCGTGGGCCCGTCGTGGTCACGCCCGGCGGGCGGTAGTCGGCGAAGAAGGCCTGCCACCCGGAGGACAGGGACGAGGGGTCCTCCTGGTACTGGTCGTACAGCTCCTCGACCAGCCAGGCGTTCAGCTCGGAGCGGGAGCCGGCCGCCGCAGCGGCAGCGGCAGCGGAGGACGACGACGGGGCAGCCATGGGATCCCTCGGCGTGCGGAGCGGTCGGGAGCGTTCGGGTGCGGCACCAGCAGCGTACGGCCCGCCACGGCGGACCCCCACCTCGATGCCCGCGTCGCAACCGGGCGGGAACCGAGGTGCCCTGCTCGGCGTCCGACCCTGTGCAGGCCGCTCACGGCCGGGCAGGGTGGGAGACGGCGGACCGAGGAGGCACGGCGATGACGAGCCGGACCAGGACCGAGTCGCGACGGCGGGGACGGCTCATCGCGTGGCTGCTGGCCGGTGCCGTGCTGCTGGCGGCCTGCGGCAGCGCGGACGAGAGCTTCACGCAGACCACCGCCGACAGCGGCTGGGACCGGGACGACACCGGTTTCGACGCGGAGATGGGCGCGGCAGACATGGCCGAGGAGGCCATGGACGAGGCCGCCTCGGACGCGGACATCGCGCCCGTGCCCCCCTCGACCGGCGGACCGGTCCCGGACGGCATGCAGCGCGCCGTGATCCGCACCGGCACGATGCACATCCGCGCGCGTGACACCGCCGAGGTGGCCGAGAGGGTCGTCGAGGTGGTCGAGGACGCCGGTGGCTACGTGGCCGGCACCGACCTGACCCGTGACGCCGACGGGGTCGTCCAGGGCAGCTTCACCTTCCGGGTCCCCACCGAGGCGCTGACCGACGTGCTGGATGACGTCGACGCGCTGGCGGACGCGGTGCTCGAGCGGCGCCTGGACGAGACCGACGTCACCACCCAGCTGGTCGACCTGCAGGCGGAGATCACGAACCTCGAGGCCTTCGAGACCGAGCTGCGCGAGCTGCTCACCGAGGTCCGCGAGTCCGGCGCGGACGCCGAGGACCTGCTGCGCGTCTTCGACCGCATCAACAGCGTCCGCGGTCAGATCGACCAGGCCGAGGCCCGGCGCACGACGCTGACCGACCAGGTCGCGATGTCGACGGTGTTCCTGCGCCTGTCCCCGACCGCCTCGACCGGCCCGGTCACCGACCCCGGCTGGGACCCCGGCGGGACGGCCCGGGCGGCGCTGGCCACCACGGTGCGGGCCCTGACCAGCCTGGCGGACGCCGCGATCCGGATCGGCCTGACCATCCTGCCGGTGACGCTCCTGCTGCTGGCGCCGGTCGCGCTGGTGCTGTGGCTGATCCGCCGCTGGTGGACGCGCCGGCCGCGGCCCGAGCCCACCACGGCGGCCTCCCCCGCCTGGGCCGCCCCGACCGGGACCCCGCCACCCCCCGCCGCGCCAACGCGTGAAGCGAGCGTTGCCGCGCCGGCCACGCCCGCAACGGGCGACGCCGCGCCGGCCGACGCGGACCCCGACGGCCCCGACGACCCGGGCGACGCGCGACCGACCGGGTGACGCACGCCGCGGACGGTAGGGTCGTCCCCGGCAGCCGGACCCGGGACGGGACCGGCTGCCGGACCCCCGACCGGTCGTCGAGGAGCAGGTCGCCGTGAGGTTCCGCGAGGTGCTCTTCCTGCTGCTCGGTGCCGGTGTCGTGATCGGGCTCGGCTACCTCGGCTACGAGTGGCTGCTGGCCACCACCGCCGAGCCCGACCCGGCCGAGGAGGAGGTGGCCGCCGGCGCGAGCGAGGTGGTCGACGCCTACCTCGCTGCCTGGAACGGCGGCGACCTGGCCACGATGCAGGAGCTGGTCACGGGCGAACCGGCGGAGGACTTCGAGCGCCGCCACCAGCAGCTGACCGAGGCGCTGGCCCCCACCCGGTTCCAGGTCACCGCCGGGGAGCTGCGCGAGCTCACCGACGGCCGCGCCCAGGTCCCGCTGACCATCACGCTGTCGCCGGCGGCCGCGCCGCAACCGGTCAGCTGGGACTCGGCGCTGGTGCTGACCCGCCGGCAGGGCGAGTGGAGCGTGGACTGGTCGCTGTCGACCCTGCACCCCGAGCTACGACCCACCTGGGGCTTCGCGCTGGTGACCGAGGAGCTGGCACGCCGCCCGATCCTCGCGGCCGACGGCACGGCACTCGCCAGCGACGACGGGCGCTGGCTCGGCTTCGTCCCCGGCGGGATGGACGACCCGGAGCGCATCGTCGCCGCCTTCGAGCGTGCCCTGCCGGGCACGGGTGCGCTGGCGCAACGCGAGCTGAACCGGGAGCTCGTCGACGACTGGTACTACCCGGTGGTCGTCGTCAGCCAGGCGCGGGCCGATGCGGCCTGGAGCACGCTGCGCCGCACGCCGGGCATCGTGGAGCCGCGCACCCCGCCGGAGGACCAGCGTCGCGCCCTGCTGGACCTCGGGTTCGCCCAGCACCTGGTCGGGGTGGTCGCGGAAGCCACCGCTGAGCAGCTCGAGCAGCTCGCGGAGGAGGGGATCGAGGCGCCCGTCGGGACCCAGGTGCCCCAGTACGGCCTGGAGGCCGCCTTCGACGACCAGCTCACCGGCTCCGAGGTGGTCCGGGTCGGCCTCGCGGAGCTGACCGGCGGGGAGCTGACCGTCGAGATCGCCGAGGCCCAGGCGGAAGCCTCCGCCCCCGTGGCGACCACGATCGACCTCGCGGTCCAGCGCGCGATCGAGAACGCGCTGGCCGAGGTGGAATCGCCCGCCGCCATCGTCGCGATCGACGGCGCCGACGGCGCGGTGCTCGGGACCGCCAGCCGGCCGCTGACCGGCTACGACCGGGCGCGGGCCGGCCGCTACCCGCCCGGTTCGGTGTTCAAGCTGGTCACCCTGGAGGCGGCGCTGGCGGCCGGCTACGACCTCGACGACGAGGTGGCCTGCCCCGGTCGCGTGGTGGTCGGCGGCCTGGCCGTGCCCAACGCGGGCGGCTTCGACCTCGGCACCGTCACCCTCGGGGAGGCGTTCGCCGCCTCCTGCAACACCACCTTCGCGAGCCTCGCCGCCGAGCTCGGCGACGAGGCCATCGAGGAGGCCGCGGCCCGGTTCGGCTTCGACATCGAACCGCTGCACCCGCTGGGCGCCTTCGGTGGCAGCATGCCGACCCCCCAGGACACCGCGGAGCTGGCGGCGGCCGCCTTCGGGCAGGGCCGGGTCGAGGCCTCGGTCCTCCACCTCGCCGCCATGGCCGCCGCCGTGACCTCCGGGGTCTGGCACCAGCCGTACGTGCTGATCGACGAGGGTCCGGGCAGCTCCCAGGCGCTGGCGACCGGCGCGGCGGAGCGGCTGCGCACCGCGATGCGCTGGGTGGTCACCGAGGGGACGGGCACGGCCGCCGCGGTGGACGGGGTCGAGCTGCTGGGCAAGACCGGCAGCGCCGAGGCCGGCGACGGGGTGACCCACGCCTGGTTCATCGGGGCGGCCGAAGGGCTCGGGTTCGCCGTCCTGGTCGAGGGGGGCGGCTCCGGCGGGCAGGTGGCCGGCCCGATCGCAGCGCGGTTCGTGGAGGAGCTCGTCCGCCTGCGCAGCGGCGAGGTGGATCCCGCCGACCCGGCCGCCGCCGGCCCGACCTTCGCGCCGCCCGAGGGTGGCAACGACGGCGAGGGCGACGGGGACGACGCCGACGGCCCGACGGTCCAGCCCGAGGACGGCTGAGCCCCGAACCTGCGCCGACGACCGACCCGAACCGCGCACGAGGCACGTCGAGACGAGGGAGAGCGATGCCCACCCTGCGCTTCACCGGTGACGAGGACGCCGACCGGCTGCTGAGCGAGAACCCCTTCGCGCTGCTGACCGGGATGCTGCTCGACCAGCAGATCGCGATGGAGGTGGCCTTCCTCGGGCCGTGGCGCCTGCAGGAGCGGCTCGGGGAGCCACTCACGCCCGCCGTCGTCGCAGCGCGCGACCCGGAAAAGCTCGAGACGCTGTTCCGCACCAAGCCGGCGATCCACCGCTACCCCGGCTCGATGGCGACCCGGGTCCAGGCGCTGGCGAGCCACCTCGTCGAGCACCACGATGGCGAGGCCGCGGACGTGTGGCAGGGGGCGGCGGACGGTCGCGATCTCAAGCGACGCCTGACGGCGCTGCCGGGCTACGGGGAGCAGAAGGCCCGCATCTTCATCGCGCTGCTCGCCAAGCGCTGTGGGGTCACCCCGGACGGCTGGGAGGCGGCGGCCGGCGCGTACGCCGAGCCGGGCTACCGCTCGATCGCCGACGTCGTGGACGCCGACAGCCTGCAGCAGGTGCGCGAGTCCAAGCAGGCGGCGAAGGCCCGCGCGAAGGCCGCCTCAGACGGCTGAGCGAGACGCCGGCTCACTCCGGGGCGACGGTGAGCGAGAACAGCACCATCGTCGCCAGCCCCATCGCGAGGATGCCCGCCGGCGGCCACCCCCAACCGCGGCTGTACGGCCACACCGGCATGACCGCGATCACCAGCAGCGCCAGCAGGACGGTGGGAACGACCTGGATCATCGGGCCGCCTCGCGGACCTCGCCGTCGAGCTTGCGCGCGGCGATCAGTACCGGGTCCCACACGGGCGAGAACGGCGGCGCGTAGGCCAGATCCATGTTGAGGAACTCCTCCACGCGCATGTCGTTCCACAGCGCGGTCGCGAACACGTCGATGCGCTTGGCGGCACCTTCACGTCCGACGATCTGCGCGCCGAGCAGTCGGCCGGTGTCCGCCTCGGCGACGACCTTGATCGTGATCGGCTGCGCGTCCGGGTAGTAGTGCGCGCGGGTCGTGCCGGTGATGGTCGCCGCCACGGGCGCGAACCCGGCGGCACGCGCCGCCTCCTCCCCGAGCCCGGTGCGGGCGATCTCCACCTCGCAGACCTTGGTCACCGCGGTCCCGAGCACGCCGGGGAAGCCGCCGTAGCTGCCACCGAGGTTGAGCCCGGCGATGCGGCCCTGCTTGTTCGCGATCGTACCCAGCGCGATCGAGACCGGGCCGCGGGTGACGCGGTGGAAGGTCTCGGCGCAGTCGCCGGCGGCCCAGATCCCCTCGACCGGGGTGCGCATGCGCCGGTCGGTGACGATGCCGCCGGAGGGCCCGATGGGGATCCCGGCGTCACGGGCCAGGTCGGAGTTGGGCCGCGTCCCGGTCCCGAGCACCGCGATGTCCGCCTCGAGCCGCCCGGCGGAGGTCACGACGGCGGTGATCCAGCCATCCTCGCCGGTCTCGACCGCCTGGACGGCCGCACCGAGGTGGAGGTGGATCCCCATGCGCTCCATGGCCTCGGCCACGAGCTGGCCCATGTCGGGGTCGAGCGTGGACATCGGCTGGTCCGCGAGCTCGACCACGTGGACCTCCAGGCCACGCAGCAGCATCGCCTCGGCCATCTCGATGCCGATGTAGCCGGCTCCGATGACCACCGCCCGCCCCGGCCGGCGGACCTCGAGCGCGTCCAGCACGGCCTGGCCGTGGTCCAGGGTCTGCACCCCGAACACCCCGTTCGCGTCGATGCCGGGCAGCGGCGGGCGCATCGGCTTGGCGCCCGTGGCGATCAGCAGCTGGTCGTAGCGGTGCTCGGACCGCTCGTCCGCGTCGAGGTCGTGGACGGTGACGGTGCGGGCGTCGGTGTCGATCGCCACCACCTCGTGACGCATCCGCACATCGATCGCCTGCTTGTCCCGGAAGACCTCCGGCGCGCGGGCGATCAGCTCGTCGCGCTCGTCGATCAGCCCGGCGATCCAGTAGGGGATGCCGCAGGCCGCGAAGGAGGTGAAGTTGCCCCGCTCGAACACGAGGATCTCGAGCTCGTCGGGCCCCTTGAGGCGGCGTGCCTGGGAGGCCGCGGACATGCCGGCGGCGTCGCCGCCGATCACGATCAGTCGCTCGGTCACCGGGAGCTCCTCACTCGCTTCGTGGTCCAGGGGTCGCGCGGCGCACCGGGACTTCCCGGTGCAGCCAGCGCCGCAGAGGCCGCCGGTACAACCCGGCGGTCCCCGCGACATACCCGAGCACCGTAGCCACCGGCGACGGTGCTACCGGTACCGCAGGACGACCTTGACCGGCGGTGCGCGGTCGGTGTCGATCAGGCTGTAGGCCTCGGACGCAGCGTCGAAGGCGAAGGACGGGCCGAGCAGCCGTTCGACCTGCAGTGCCCCCGAAGCCAGCAGCTCGAGCGCCGTCCCGGCGATCCGGTCGCGGTCCCATCGAGGGTGATCACGATGCGCGCAGTCCCACACCCCCATGCTGGAGACGAGCTGCGGCCGGTTGTGATGCCACTCCTCGCCGAGCCGCAGGGCGGGTGCTCCACCCTGCACGGATCCTGCGGAGACCACCGTGCCTCCCACGCGCACGGCGGCGATCGCCTCGTGCAGGGCACCGTCGACACCTGAGGTCTCCACGACGGTGCCTGCTCCACACGCGACCCCGCGTCCATCGAGCCGCTGCTTGACCCCGACCGCCACCCGCTCGGTCATCGGGTCGATGACGTCGTCTGCCCCGAGCTGGCGGGCGAGCACGCGCCGCTCCTCGATCGGATCCACGGCGATCACGGTCGTAGCCCCGTCGGGTCTGGCGAGCTGCACGGTCAGCAACCCGATCGCACCAAGCCCCGAGCCGACGACCCGGTCACCGAGCTTGATCCCCGCGTCGTGGGTGGTGACCAGGGCGACACCGGTCAGCGCGGCGAACAGCCCGACCTCCGCAGGCAGACCATCGGGCAGCCGCTGGGCCGGGTAGCCGAGAGCGCCTGGCGATGCGAGATCGACCACAGCTTCCTCGGCATGGGGGATAGCTGCGTGTACCAGGTCGCCGATGGCCGCCTGCGGGGTGCGCTCGCGACGAGCTGACGGGCGGTCATCGGGTCTCGGTCACCTTCTGCAGGCCACTCGGGCGGTCAACGTCCAGCCCCCGGGCCTGCGCGAGACGAAGGCTGAGGACCTGGGCCGGGATGATCGCCGTGAGCGGGGAGAGCCACTCTGGCACGCCGGCGGGAACCGGGAGTGGGAGGTCCGCCTGTTCCAGCGCTGCCGGATCGTCCGACACGATCATGAGTCGCGCTCCCCGCTGACGGAGGCGGTCAGCGACGTCGAGGACATCTGCGGCGACCACTCCGGTCGGAGCGAGCAGCAGGGCAGGGACCCGCCAGCTCATCGCCGCGACCGGCCCGTGGAGCAGGTCCGCGGAGGAGTAGGGCTCGGCCGCGAGACCCGTGAGCTCCTTGAGCTTCAGAGCCGCCTCGAAGGCGGTGCAGTAGTTGAAGCCGCGGCCTACGACCGCCAAGGCGGCCGCCTCACCGAGCCACGTCGGCACCTTCACCTGCGCCAGCGACCGCTCGATCACCACCGTCAGGCGGTCCAGGGCCAGCGCGAGCTCGGCGGCGTCGCCGGAGTCCGGGTCCAACGCGAGCGACAGGCGCGCGAGCGCGACCAGCGACGCCGTGTAGGTCTTGGTGGCGGCGACCGCATGCTCCTCTCCGGCGTGCAGGTCCACGACGGCACCCGCAGCAGCGGCGAGGGGCGAGGCCGGGTCGTTGGTCAGAGCGAAGGTCGGCCGTCCCTGGCGGTTCGCCTCCTCCAGGACCCCCACCACATCGGGGGAGCGCCCCGACTGCGAGATCGCGCCGACGGCGAGGCCGTCGAGCCGAGGAGGTCGCCGGTAGCGGGTGAACAGCGAGGGAGTCGCCAACCCGACCTGCAGCCGATTCCTCGCGCCCAGGAGGTACTGCGCGTACCGGGCGGCGTTGTCCGAGCTGCCGCGCGCTGCCAGCAGCAGGCCGTGGACGGACGTGCGGTCCCCGATCCGGGTTGCCAGGTCCCTGAGGACGGTGTCGTCGGCGGAGAGCAACCGACGCAGGGCTTCGGGCTGCTCGCGGATCTCGGTCTCGAGCGCGGTCACGAGCGAGTGACCTCCAGGGGCACCGGCACCCCAGACGCCGCCGAGCGCGCTGCGGCCAGGGCGACACGGGTGGCGAGGAGGCCGTCCTCGCCGTCCGCCAGCGGCGCCCCGCCCTGCGCCACGCACCGCAGGAAGTCCTCGATCATGAGCTGGTTCGCGTCCGAGCCCCACGCGGGCCACCCGAGGGGGCCTTCGGGGCCCCCGTGCACCACCAGGTGCTGGCTGAACGCGTCCACGCTGATCACCCCCTGCTCGCCGATCAGCTCGAGCGTCAGTCCTCCCCAGGTGGGGTAGACGTCCGGCTTGCTCCACGAGCAGTCGATGGAGGCGAAGGTCCCGTCGTCGTAGGTCAGCACGACCAGACCGCCGGTCTCGACCGGGACCGTCTCCCCGTGCAGGATCCGGTTCGTCGCGGCGTAGACCTCGACGGGGTCCCGACCGAGCACCCACCGCAGCAGGTCGGCGAGGTGGACGACGTGGTCCATGAGCGCACCGCCGCCGGACTCGTCGGGATCCACGAACCAGGAGCGGTGCCGCATCGGCAGCTCCCCCTGGTTGGTGCCCTGTGCGGCCCAGACCTCGCCCAGCCCACCGGTGGCGAGCAGCTCCTGCAGCTGCCGCATCGGCGGGCTGGCGCGCATGGGGAAGGCGGTTGCCAGCGGCACCCCGGCATCACGACAGACCGACACGATCGCCGATGCAACCTCGTCGGTGGTCGCGAGCGGCTTCTCGCACAGCACCGCGACCCCGGCGGCCGCCGCCGCCTCGACGTCGTCGAGATGGCGCGCCGTCTCGGAGCAGACGATCACCGCATCGAGGCCCTCGTGCACCAGTTGCTCCCGATCCCCGAACCAGGGGACGCGGTGCTCGTCGGCCCAGCGGCGACCACGGACCGCATCGCGATCGGTGACCCCGACCACCTCGACATCACCGCGACGGAGGTTGTCGACGTAGGCGTCGACGTGGAGATGCGCGACGCCGAGCAGCCCGACCCTCATGCGGCCACCTCCTCGAGCTCGACGACCCGACCCTGCGCGATGGAGCGGTCGACCGCGGCGGCCAGGTGCAGCGCCGCGAGCCCGTCCGCAGCGGTCACGATCGGCTGCGCCTGGCCGCGCAGGACCGCCAGGAAGTGCCGGATCTGGGTCGTATACGGGTCCTCCGCCAGGGTGCTGGCAGCCAACGGGATGTCACCGCCGCCCTCCTCCTGGCGCAGGCGGGCGCGCACCGGATCGGTGCGCTCGGAGTCCCAGCTCACCACGCCAGCGGACCCGGCGATCTCCCCCCGGGTCTGGAAGTGCGGTGGCGGGTAGGCCCACGAGCCCTCCACGTGGCTGATCGCGCCGCCCCGATGGCGGAGCACGGCGACCGCATGGTCACCGTCGACCTCGGGACGGGCCGCACGGACGCTGCGGGCGTAGACCGAGGTCACCTCCCCGGCGACCCACCGCGCGTAGTCGAGGTCGTGCACCATGAGGTCGAACACGAGCCCACCGGACTTCTCCGGATCGACGAACCAGTTGTCCGCCGGCTTGCGCGGCTGGAAGGTCGTGCGTGACAGTCGCAGCACCGCCGGCTCACCGACAGCACCGCGATCGACCGCTGCCTTGGCCGCCACGTACTCCGGGAAGAAGCGGACGACGTGGGCGACGAGGAGCTGGACCCCGGCGTCCCGGCAGGTGGCGACCATCGCCGCTCCGTCCTCGGGGGTGCGCGCCAGCGGCTTCTCGCAGATCACGTGCTTGCCGGCCCTGGCCGCGGCCAGGGTGAGCTCCGCATGCAGATGGGTCGGTGCGCAGACGTCGACGACGTCGACGGCGTCGAGGAACGGCGCAAGCTCGTCGAAGGCCCGCGCCCCGAACCGGTCCGCCAGGACGGCGGGCGGCGTGTCCGCTCCGGCGAGCACGGCGGTGAGCGTGGCGTCGGTCGCCGCCCACGCCTGCGCGTGGGTGGTACCCATGAACCCGGCTCCGATGACTCCGATACGGGTCACTTGATCGCTCCTGAGGTCAGACCACGGATGAACTGCTTCGAGAAGATGATGAACAGCGCCATCATCGGCAGCATCGCCAGGGTCAGGACCGCCAGCACGGCGTTCCAGTCGCTGACGAACTGCCCGAGGAAGAGCTGCGCGCCCAGGGTGACCGTGCGGACCGACTCCCCTGGTGTCAGGATGAGTGGGAACCAGAGGTCGTTCCAGATCGGCAGCATCGTGAACACGGCGATGGCGGCCAGCCCGGGCCGGATCAGCGGCACCACCATGCGGTAGACCCAGAACTCACTCGCCCCGTCGACCCGTGCGGCCTCCTTGAGCTCCTTGGGTACCTGGCGGAAGAAGAGCGTGAGGATGAACACCGCGAGCGGGAGCCCCATGGCGGTGTAGACGAGCACGAGCCCGGTGAGCGAGTTGACGAGGTTCAGGTCCACCAGCAGCCGCAGGATGCTGACCGTCCCCAACCGGATCGGGATCATGATCCCGAGGGCGAGGTACAGACCGAGCAACGCGTTGCCCTTGAACTCGTACTCAGCGAGCGCGAACGCCGCCATGGATCCGAAGAGCAGGACGAGGAACACCGCCGCGATCGTGACGACGAAGCTGTTGAAGAAGTACAGCTCGAACCGAGCCCGGGCGAAGACGGTCTGGTAGCCGATGAGGTCGAAGGTCTCCGGCGTCGGCGGCGCGAAGGGCGAGGAGAAGATGGCCGAGCGCGACTTCATCGAGTTCATGACGATCAGCAGGATCGGACCGCAGGCGACGAGCGCGTAGGTGGTGAGCACCACGTGCGGGGCCAGCTGACCGAGCCGGGTGCGCAAGGTGGGACCGGGTCGGTGCGTCCGGCCGAGCCGGGTCGGTCCTGCAGGGGCGAGCGTGCTCATGCGATCCCCCTACAGCTCGTAGGTCTGGACCCGGCGGTTCCAGCCGTAGAAGTACAGCAGGATGCCCGCGAGGATCAGGAGGAACATCAAGGTCGCGACGGTCGCGCCCATCGTCGACGAGCCGCGCTGCAGCTGGAAGCCGAAGAAGGTGCGGAAGAACAGCGTGCCCATGATGTCGGTGGAGAAATCCGGTCCGGCCAGTGCGCCCTTGACCGTGTAGATCAGGTCGAAGGCGTTCATGTTCGCCACGTAGGTCACCACCGACACCATCCCCACGGTCGGGAGGAGCAGCGGGAACTTGATCCGCCAGAACACGCTCCAGCCGCTGGCGCCATCGACCCGGGCCGCCTCGACGAGGTCCTCCGGGATCGAGATCAGCACGGCGTAGAACAGGATCATCGGGATCCCGATGTACTGCCACACGCTCATCAGCGACAGGGTGAGCAGGGCGGTGCTGGACTGCCCGAGCAGGGGGGTCTCGACGATGCCCCAGATCGGGCTGAGGATCAGCTGCCAGATGAACCCCACGATCACCACGGACAGGGTGGTGGGGATGAAGAGCAGGGTCCGGTACACGCTCCGGCCGCGCAGGGTGGGCGAGGCCAGCAGGGCCGCCAGCAGCAGCCCGATCGGGTTCTGGACGAAGAAGTGGACCGCGAAGAAGGCCAGGTTGTTGCGCACCGCGTTCCAGAACCGGGCCGAGAGCAGGTCGTCGGTGAGCAGCCGGACGAAGTTGTCGAACCCGACGAAGACCTCGACACCGTCCTGCGGTGCGTAGAGGCTGAGCCGCATCGAGTCCAGCAGCGGCCAGACCATGAACATCGTGTAGACCACCAGCGCCGGCAGCAGGAAGACGAGCAGGTGGGTGGGGACGCGTCGCCGCCGTCTCCCGTCGTCCGACCGTTCCTGGCCGCGCCGGGGGGCACCGGCAGCAGGCGCTGCGTCCACCTCGGGGTCACCCTCGGGTTCGGTCGACATCGCGCTCCCCTTCCTCCCGGTCGGCGGGCGGACGAACCGCCCGCCGACCGGGATCGTTCGCGAGCTACTGCTGCGGCTCGTACCAGCGGGTGAGACCGTCCTGGGCCTGCGCCGCGGCCTGGGCCGGCTCGATCGCGCCGTCGAGGACCTGGGCGCTCAGGCCCCACAGCTCGTTCTCCAGGTTGGGCTCTCCACGGGAGAGGATCTGGTACGAGTTGCGGATCGTCGACTCGCACTCGTCACGCCAGTTCAGGAACTCCTGGGCGAGCGGGTCGTCGAGCTGGACGTCGTGGTCCGACAGGGGGAAGAAGCCCGGGAGCGCGTTGGCGTACAGCTCGGCGAACTCCGCCGTGGCCGTCCACTCCAGGAACCTCCTGGCCGCCTCCGGGTGCGCGCTCGCCGCGTTCATCCCGATCCCGATGTCGGTGTGGTCGCTGATGTAGCAGGTGTCCTGCCCCTCCGGCGGTGGCGGCGGGAAGGCACCCATCTCGAAGTCGGCCTGCTGACGGAACAGGGCGATCTCCCACGAACCGGCGGGGAAGACGGCACCGTTGCCCAGGGTGAACAGGTTCTGCGAGTCGGGGTAGGTCACGGCCTGGTAGCCGCTGGGCAGGTACGGGGTCCAGCGTGCCAGCGCCTCGAACGCCTCGACGTAGGGCGGGTCGTCGAAGGCCTCGGTGCCCTCGATCAGCGCGAGTCGGCCCTCCTCACCGTTCCAGTAGTTCGGACCGATGTTCTGGAAGCCCATCGTCGCGGCCTCCCACTGGTCGGCCGTCCCCATCACGAGCGGGGCGTAGGTCCCGTCGTCGGCGATCTGCTGGAGGAGATCCAGGAACTGCGCCTCGGTCGCGGGCTCCTCGAGCCCCAACTCCTCGAAGATCTCGACGTTGTAGAGGAACCCATGGATGACGGAGGCCATCGGGACGCAGAAGACCTCGGAGCCGTCGTCGGTGATCCAGGCGCTGCGCGCCACGTCCCCGAAGGCCTCGAGTCCGGGCAGGTCGGTCACCGGTGCGAGGAAGCCGTCATCGAACAGCGCCAGGGAGACATCGAAGGGCCGGCAGGTGATCAGATCGCCGGCCGTTCCACCCTCGAGCTTGGCCTCGAGCGCCGCGTTGTACTCATCCGGCGCGGTCGGCTGGAAGGTGACCCGGATGTCCGGGTTCTGGTCGTGGAAGGCCGGCAGGATGACGTCCTCCCAGATCGCGAGATCGTCGTTCCTCCAGCTCTCCATGACGAGCGTCACCGCCTCGCCCGACGCGTCCGCGTCAGGCTCGGGTGCGGCGTCGGGATCGGTCGTCGTGTCGGTGGTGTCCTCGTCGGTGTCCCCGCGAGGGTCCTCGCCCTCACCGCAGGCAGCCAGTACCAGCAGTACGGCAGCGAGCGCGGCGAGCCAGCGCAGTCGGCGTTGCATCGTGTCTCCTCCTTGTGACGGTCGGTACAGCTGGCCAGCAGCCGGTCACACGCTGCTGAGCCTCGGTCGATCTGTCGTCTCCTCCGGCGGGCGCTCCCCGCCGCGCTCCGGTTCCTCGGTTGCTCGATGGACGATCCGCCCACCGACGATCGTGAGTTCCACCTCCAGTTGCTCGTCCAGCAGCACGAGGTCGGCGTCGCGGCCGATGCCGATCTCGCCCTTGCGGTCGTCCACGCCGATCACGCGTGCAGCGTTGCGGCTGGCGGTCGGCCACAGAACCTCAAGTGGTGCGCCGGTCGCCGACCACAGGTTGCGCAACGCGCGGTCGAGGGTGAGCACGCTGCCGGCAAGGGCGCCGTCGGGCAGCCGGACCGCGCCGTCCGCCACGACCACGGTGCGGTCCCCGATCGGGTAGGTGCCGGGGGGCATGCCAGCGGCGCGGATCGCGTCGGTCACCAGCACCATCGCCTCCGCGCCACGCGCCGCGAACAGCGCCCGCATCGCCGCCGGGTGCACGTGGATGCCGTCGGCGATCAGCTCGACGGTCAGCTCCGCCAGCGTCATGGCCGCGCCAACCGTGCCCGGCTCGCGGTGGTGCAGGGGCCGCATGGCGTTGAACGTGTGCGTCACGTGGCGGACGCCAGAGGCAACCGCGGCACACAGCTGGTCGTAGGTCGCATCGGTGTGGCCGGCGCTCATGGTGACGCCACGGTCCACGCCCTGCCGGATCACCTCGAGGTTCCCGGGGACCTCCGGAGCGATGGTCATGAGCCGCACGACGCCGACGTCGAGGAACCTCGCCATCTCGTCCCGGTCTCCGGGGCGGATGATCGAGGCCTCCTGTGCCCCACAGCGGCGGGGGTTGAGGTAGGGGCCCTCCATGTGCGCCCCGAGCAGCGTCGCCCCGTACGGATCCGGCTCCCGCATCGCCTCCGCGACCGCACGGAGCGCCCGCAGGGTCACGTCGGTCGTCCCGGTCCACGTCGTCGCGAGGAACGAGGTCACCCCGTGTGAGGCGTAGAACCTGGCCATGACCGCGATCGCGGCCGGGTCACCGTCCATCACCTCATGGCCCAAGGCCCCGTGCACGTGGATGTCGATCAGGCCCGGGATCAACCACCGGCCACCCGCGTCCACCACCTCACCGGCCGCGCCATCGCACCGGTCGACCACCTCCTCCCCGGGCGAACCGGTCCCGAGCTCGGCGATGACACCGCGCTCGGCCAGGACCCAACCGGGGGCGAGCACACCGTCAGCGACGACGACCCGTGCGTTGGTGAGCAGGAGGGTTCCCAGCATCGTCACCGCCTCCGGTCCGCGTACCTGGCAAGGACAGCCGCGTTGGGGTCCTCCGGGCCATCGAGGTTCTGGCTGCGGAGCACGGGGACCTCCTCCCCGGCGTCAGCGAGCCGTGCGCTGGCCGCCGTGAAGACGGCGTGCAGCAGCGCCGAAGCGACGATGGTCGACAGCGGCCCGACCCCGGTCCCGTCCGCGAGCTGGACGCTGGCGTCGCCGGCCGGCACCCCGGTATCGAGGGTGACCTCCGCAACCTCGTGCAGCCGTACACCGGACGGGTGGCGCGAGGTGACCGCGTCGCTGTGCTCCCGGCTGGTGACCGCGACGACGACGAGTCCGCGTTCGACCGCTCCGGCTGCGACCTCGATGGGAGCTGCGTTGATCCCGGAGTTCGACACGACGACCAGGACCTCGCCAGGCCGCAGGTCCTCGCTCTCGAGCACGACGTTGCCGTAGCCCGGCAGTCGTTCGGTCAGCGTGGCACGGGCCCCTTGGGTCGGGGCGAGGGCCGGGTCCGCGATGGCACGGAGCGACGCCAGACCTCCGGCCCGGTCGCAGACCTCGAGGGCCACCAGCTGCGAGTGGCCGCAGCCGAACACGTGGACGATCCCACCCTGGCGCACGCTGTCCGCCGCCCGTTCGGCCACGAGCTCGATCACCTCGGCGTTGCGGCGGTAGGCCGCCTCGAGGTACCGGCCGAGCTCGTCGAGGTAGGCGTGGGCGGAGGCAGCGGGCAGGTTCGCGCTCATGCGGGGCTGCCTTCCGCGACCCGCAGGAGCGCGTCGAGCGGGGTCGGCCCCGCGCTCGCAGCCAGCAGCGCGGCACCGTCGAGCGCGTCGCCCGCGGGCGGTCGGGGCTGTGCGCCATCCACGGCCAGGTCCAGGGCGCGGTGGAAGGGCTCGAGGATCACGCTGCCGGCCCGGAACACACCGCCGCACCACGACACCGGCACCGGGCGGTGCGTGCCGAAGGCCCGGCGGGCCGCTGCGGCGACGCCGTCGGCCAGCTGCGCAGCGGCGTCCTCCACGATCCCGGCGGCGCTGCGATCACCTGCGCGCGCCAACGCGACGACATCCGGGGCGAAGCTGGCCACGAGGCTGGGCGGGTTCGCCGCGCCGTACACGGCGTCGACGATGGCGTCCGTCCCCCCGAAGCGGGATCGGGCGGCCAGGAGCAGCTCCTCCGCCGCCGAGCGTCCGTCGCTGGTCCGTAGGGCAGCGCGTACCCCGGCCCGCCCGATCGCGAAGGCGCTGCCGCCGTCGTCGAGCAGGTACCCCCAGCCACCGACGCGAGCGAGGCGGCCGTCGGGCCCGACGCCCAGCGTGACCGTGCCTGTGCCAGCGGCGACGACGACGCCTGCGCGCAAACCGAGCGCACCGCAGTACGAGGTCACGGCGTCACTGGTCACGACGACCCGCCGTGCCGGCGCCAGCGCACCGAGCAGGCCGAGCACACGCGCCGCATGGTGGCCCGGCGAGAGCACACCGGTCAGGCCGATGCAGACCCCGTCGTAGGCCGTCGCGAGTGATGGCAGGCGCGCCAGGGCCTCCTGGAGCACCGAGCGGACCGCCTCCAGGCCGCCGATCGCGGCCACGTTGTCCAGGCCGCGACCGGTGACCGTCGCGCTCCGCAGTCCAGCGTCGACCACGACCGCACGCGTCCCGGTCTTCCCAGCGTCGATGGCGAGGTAGGTCGCGCTCACGTGCGGCTCCGCACGGGTCGGACCTCGGGCGGTCGCAGCTCGGAGACCAGCCGGTAGCGATCCCCGCGGTACAGGGAGCGCACGTACTCCACGACCCGTCCCTGGGTGTCACGCGTGACCCGCTCGAACAGGAAGGCCGGGGCGTACACGGGAGCGGCCAGGACCTCGGCCTCCTCCTCGCTGAGCACGGTCGGCTCGACGGTCTGGAGGCCGTCCCGGACCTGGATGCCGTGGGCGTCCCGCAGCAGGTCGTAGAAGCTGCGCTCCTCGAGGTCCCGCGCCGACATGCCCGGGACGAGCTCGGCGGGGACGTGCAGGGTCTCGATCGCCATCGGTTCGTCATCGGCGAGCCGGAGCCGCCGGGCACACAGCACCGGTGTCGGCGGCGAGACCTCCAAGCGACGACCGATGCGGGGACCCGCGTCGATGATCTGGAGCGACAGCGTGCGCGACGCCGGCGTGAACCCTCGCCGGCGCATGTCCTCCGAGAAGGAGGTCATCGTGAGCGGCTGGGAGATCTTCGGTTGCGCCACGAACGTGCCGCTGCCCTGACGCGAGACGAGGTAGCCCTCGGACACCAGGGAGGCGATGACCTGCCGCAGCGTCATCCGCGACACACCGAGCTGCGCGGAGAGCTGTCGCTCGGCCGGTATGGCCGAGCCGACCTCCTGCTCACGGATCAGCTCGAGCAGAGCGTCCTGAACCGCTTCGTGCTTCGACGCCACGCGCCGCATCCTCTCCACTGGTCTAGACCGATACGCCTAGATCCCAGCAGTCACCACCCGCAAAGGCCCCGAAACCTGGCGATCCTCGGTCCTTTCCGGGCGGTTCTCCACCTCTGATGACCCTAGCACGACCACCCCAGTTGGTCTAGACCATCGAGCCGATCCGTGGGGAGCTACTCCGAGGTGACGACGAACCCGGCGGTCGCCCCGCTGGTGGTCTCCACGGCGACCAGGTCCGCGACCTCGGCCGGGTCGTCGGACAGGGTCCAGGTGAAGCGGACCACGGTGTCCGGCGGCACGACGGTGCCGATGCGGCGGCCGTGGTCCATCCCGGGCATCGCCTCGGCGCCGGTGACGGCGTCCACCTGCCCGCTCGGCACCAGCAGGAACTCCGCGGCCCGGTCGGAGGTCAGCTCGAAGGTCAGCTTCTCCCCCGGCGCCGCGACGACCTCGGTGACCGACAGGCCCTCGTCCAGCGCGACCTCGACGGTGCGCCCGGGCAGCAGGGAGCGCTGGAACTCGACCCCGGCCAGCACGACCAGCCCGATCAGCAGCGCGAACGCGAGCCGCAGCCCCCAGGCCTCGGCCTGCTCGCGTGACGTCGGCGCCGGGGCGCGCAGGCCCCGGAACTGGCGCAGCCGGAGCGAGTTCGTGACCACGAACACCGAGGAGAAGCCCATCGCGAAGGCGGCCACCATCGGGTTGAGGAAGCCCGCGGCGGCCAGCGGGATCGCCGCGGTGTTGTAGCCGAAGGCCCACACCAGGTTGGCCCGGATCGTGCGCAGGGTCCTGCGGCTGAGCGCCACCGCGTCCGCGGCCGCCCTGAGGTCCCCGGAGACGAGCGTGACCTCGCCCGCCTCGATGGCCACGTCGGTGCCGGTGCCCATGGCGATGCCGAGATCGGCCCGGGCCAGCGCCGGTGCGTCGTTCACGCCGTCGCCGACCATGGCGACGAGGTGGCCGTCCTCCTGGAGCTCGCGGACCACCCGCTCCTTGTCCTGCGGGAGGACCTCGGCGATGACCCGGTCGATGCCGACCTCACGGGCCACCGCCTCGGCGGTGGTGCGGTTGTCGCCGGTCAGCAGCACCGTGGTCAGCCCCAGCTCCTGCAGGGCCCGGACCGCATCCCGGGAGGTCGGCTTGACCCGGTCCGCGACCGCGAGCACCACCTCGGCGCGGCCGTCGCGGCCGGCCAGCACGGCGGTGCGGCCGCGGGCCTCCGCCTCGGCCTGCCGGTCGGTGAGCGCCGCAGAGACCTCCCAGCCGCGCTCGGCGAACAGCCCGGCCCGGCCGACCAGCACCTCGGTGCCGGCGACCTCGCCGGTCACGCCGAGGCCCGGCAGCGCACGGAAGCCCGAGACCTCGGGCAGGCGGGCACCGTCGAGCCGCTCGCTGAGCCCCGCGGCGATCGCGCGGGCGATGGGGTGCTCGCTGGCGTCCTCCACCGCGGCGACCGCGGCCAGCAGGGCCGCGTCGGTGGCCACCGCATCGCCCGCGACCACCTCGGTCAGCGTCATGCGACCCTCGGTGACCGTGCCGGTCTTGTCGAGCAGCACGGTGTCCACGCTGCGGGTGGACTCGAGCACCTCGGCGCCCTTGATCAGCACCCCGAGCGAGGCGCCCCGGCCGGTGCCGACCATGATGGCCGTCGGGGTGGCGAGCCCGAGCGCGCAGGGGCAGGCGATCACGAGCACCGCCACCGCCCGGGTGATGGCGTCGGAGACCGCGAGGCCCGACCAGACCCAGAAGCCGAAGGTCACCGCGGCGATCACCAGCACGATCGGCACGAACACCGCCGCGACCTTGTCGACCAGCGCCTCGATCGGCGCCTTGCCACCCTGGGCCTGGGCGACCAGGTCCACGATCTGCGCCAGCAGGGTCTGCCGCCCGACCGCGGTCAGCTCGACCACGAGCCGGCCGGACTCGTTCACGGTGCCCCCGACCACCTCGTCACCCTCGCCGACCTCCACGGGCACCGGCTCGCCGGTCAGCATCGAGGTGTCCACTGCGGAGGCGCCGACCACGACGACACCGTCGCTCGGGATGCGCTCGCCGGGGCGGACCACGACCCGCATACCGACCTCGAGGTCCTCGACCGCCACCTCGGTGCCGTCCTCGAGGTGGGCGGTGCGGGCACCGAGCTCCAGCAGCCGCTTGATGGCCTGCGAGGAACGGCCCTTGGCACGGTGCTCGAAGACGCGGCCGAGGATGATGGCGGTGATGATGGCCGCGGCGGTCTCGAAGTAGACCTCGGGCAGCCCGGCGACGTTGAGGCGCATGCCCTCGTGGAACGTCCCGGCACCGAGGAACAGCAGCGCCACCACGGACCAGCCGTAGGCCACCGAGGTCCCGAGCGAGACGAGCGTGTCCATCGTGACCTGGCCGTGGCGCAGGTTCGTGGCGGCGTTGCGGTGGAACTCGCGTCCGCTGTAGAGGACCACCGGGGTGGTCAGCGCCCACACGACCCACTGCCAGCCGTCGAACATGAGCGCCGGCACCATGGAGAGCAGCACCGCCGGCACGGTGAACAGGGTCGCGATGGCGAGGTCCCGGCGCAGCCGCACGCGACGGCGCTCGTAGGCGGCGTCATCGTCGGGGACCTCCGGCACGCCGTAGCCGACCTTCTCGATCGCGGCCTTGAGCTGCTCGGGGTCGACCCGCGAGCGGTCGAAGGTCACCGCCGCCCGGTGGGTGGCGAAGTTGACGTTGGCGACCTCCACCCCGTCGAGCTTGCCGAGCGCCCGGGAGACCCGGTTGGAGCAGGCGGCACACGTCATGCCCTCCACGGGCAGCACCAGGCGCACCGTGTCGGCGGGGGCCTCGGGCACATCGAGGGAACGGTCGGTCTCGGTAGGCACGTGGGCCTCGGTGGTGAGCGGTGGGGGGTGCGGGTCCCGGCACGCTACCGATACCCGCAGGGGGTAGCACGAGGTGGGCGCGGCACGGGCACCGAGGTGGCCGTCGGCGGATCGGGGGGAGCGGGCTCAGCCGGTCCGCCGGAGCACCGAACGCAGGTGCTGGGTGTCGTCGACGCCGGCGTAGGACATCCACAGCTCGCTCACCAGCTCGTCGCCCGTGACGGTCAGCTGGCGGCGGACCGCGTCCACGCGCTTGGCCGTCGCGGCCACGCCGATGGCGCTGCTCTGCAGGGTCAGGCGCAGGTCCACGCCGGCCTCCGGTGCGGCCTCGAGGTGGCCCTCCTGCAGCTCGGTCAGCCCGAAGGTGTGCGCCAGCAGCAGCTCGATCCCGACCTCGCCGGCGCGGCGCAGGAAGCCGGTCTCGGCGTGCATCGGCCGGCCCGACGCCGGGTCCGCGGTGTGCTGGGCGTAGACCAGCAGCGGCCCACGGGGCAGGAACGAGACCTCCTCGTGGTAGCGGAAGCGCGTGACGGTGGGGAAGTCGCCCTCGCCCTCGCCGGCGAAGACCCCGACCAGGGGGCGCAGGGCCTCCAGGTCGGCGTGCAGGTCGGCGGCGGTCACCGGTCAGCCGATCGCGACCAGGTCGACCACGAACACCAGCGTCTCGCCCGGGCCGATGGCCGCCCCGGCCCCGCGGTCGCCGTAGGCGAGCTCCGGCGGGATCGTGATGATGCGCCGCCCGCCCACCTGCATGCCCTCCAGCCCCTGCTCCCAGCCGGGGATGACGCGCCCGGCACCGAGCACGAACTCGATCGGCTGACCGCGCTCCCAGGAGGCGTCGAACTCGCCGCCGTCCGACCAGCGCACCCCGACGTAGTCGACGGCGAGCCGGTCCCCGTCGGCCGCCGCGGGACCGTCACCGACCGCCACGTCCTCGACGACCAGCGCGGTCGGCGGGTCGGTGTCGGCCGGGATCAGGCCGCTGGTCTCCGGGCGTTCCCCGACGTCCTGGCTCACGGTCTCCTCCTCCGGCGCGGCAACAGCGTCGCCGCGGTCGCCCTCGTCGCTGCAACCGATCGCCACCAGCCCAGCCACGAGCAGCGCCAGCGCCCGTGCGTGCGGCATCCGACCCATAGGGTGCTCCTGATAGCTCGACAGCGGTGGTGACGGCACCCGGTGGGGTGCGGGTCCGGACGGTAGCGCCGTCCGTCGCGGTAGCGTGCCCGAGATGGCGCTCCCGATCCTCGGCATCGTGCTCGGCCTCGCGGTCCTGACCGTGGCGGCCGACCAGTTCGTGCTCGGGGCGACCCGCATCGCCGCGCAGCTGCGGGTGTCCACCGTGGTGATCGGGGCGGTGGTGATCGGCTTCGGGACGAGCGCGCCGGAGCTGGTCGTGTCGGTGCTGGCGGGGCTGCGCGGCTCGCTGGACCTGGCGGTGGGCAACATCGTGGGCTCGAACGTCGCCAACCTCAGCCTGGTGCTGGGCGTGGCCGCCCTGATCGGGCCGATCGGGGTGACCTGGCCGGTGCTCAAGCGCGAGGCGCCGATGGCGCTCGGCATGGTGGTGCTGTTCGCCCTGCTGCTGCAGGACGGCACGCTCGGGCTGCTGGACGCGGCACTCCTGGCCGTCGCGCTGGTGGCCGCGCTCACGACCACGCTGCTGTTCGCCTCACGGAACGACGGCGATGCGGACCTGCAGGCCTCGGTCGAGGAGCTGCTCGACGAGGCCACGCGCCCCTCACTGCGTCGGGAGTCGCTCCGCACCCTGCTCGGACTGCTCGCGACGCTCGGCGCCGCGCAGGTGCTGGTGGTCTCGGCCACGGACGTGGCCCGTGCCCTGGGCCTGAGCGAGGCCTTCATCGGGTTGACGATCGTGGCGATCGGCACGTCGCTGCCGGAGCTGGCGACCGCGATCCAGGCGGCGCGCCACGGCGAGACGGACCTGCTCGTCGGCAACCTGCTGGGCAGCAACATCTTCAACGTGGGCGCCGTCGGCACCGCCGCGGCCCTGGCCGGCGCGGGCCAGGCGCTGGAGCCGTCGATCACCGGGCTCGGCGCCGCCCTGATGGTGGCGGTCGCGCTGCTCGCCACGGTGTTCATGCTGTCCGGGCGGAAGGTGCAACGCCTCGAGGGCCTCGTGCTGCTGCTCTTGTACGCCACCACCCTGCCGTTCCTAGCCGGCTGAGGACGGGAACGGGCCCGACGGGAGGCGCGGTGTCGGAGCTGCTGGTCCTGACGCACACCCCGCTCGCGGGGCTGTCGGCCTGGGCGCCGGTGCTCCATGCCGGGCTCGGCGGCCCGTGGCGGGCGATCGACGTCCCATCGGGTCAGCCGCTCCCACGGTCGCTGGAGCAGGTGGCCGGGCTGGTGCTGCTCGGCGGCACGATGTCCGCGGTCGAACCCGACCGCCACCCCTGGATGCGCGCGGAGCAGGCACTGCTCACCGCGGCGGTCGAGGCGGAGATCCCCGTCCTGGGGGTCTGCCTCGGGGCACAGCTCCTCGGGCGCGCGCTGGGCGGGACGGTGCGCCGCCGGCCGACCCCTGAGGTCGCCGCCATCGCGCTCTCCCGCACCGCCGCCGGCCGGCGCGACGCGGTGGTCGGGGCGTGGCCCGACGGGCTGCCGGCGCTGTTCGTGCACGAGGACGAGGTGGCGACCCTGCCGAGCGGTGCGGTGCCGCTGCTCCGGGGCAGCGACGGGGTGTCGGCCTGGCGGCTGGGCAGCGCCGTGGCGGTGCAGTTCCACCCCGAGGTCGACGCCGCAACGCTGGCCGCCTGGATCGGTGACCCGACGCTCCGGCGCCTGCTCGCCCCGGCCGATCCGGCGGCGCTGCTGGCCCGCTGGCAGGCCGCCAGCCCGGCCGTGGTCGGGGCCGGTCGCGGGCTGCTGCGCCGCTTCCTGACCGGACCGGTGGCGTCCCGTCGGCAGGCGCGGGAGGGCGCGACCGTGCCCGGTCGCGCCGCGGGTGCCGCCGGCCCGGCCGCCGTCGCGGCACCACCGGGCCCACCCGTGGTGGCGCACCAGCGCTGGACCGCGGCGGACCTCAGGGACCGCTGCCGGGCACAGGGGCGCACCGTCAGCGTGATCCTCCCCGCCCGCAACGAGGCCGCGACCGTGGGACGGGTCGTCGAGGTGGTCCGCACCGCGCTGCAGGAGCGCGTCGACCTGGTGGACGAGCTGGTGGTGGTGGACGCGGACTCCACCGACGCGACCGCCGACCTCGCCCGTGCCGCCGGCGCCACGGTGGTCACCCAGGGCGAGGTGCTCCCGGAGCTCGGCACGGCGCCGGGCAAGGGCGAGGCGATGTGGAAGGGGTTGGCCGCCACCACCGGCGACCTGGTCGTCTACCTCGACGCCGACGTCGCCGACCTCGAGCCACACTTCGTGGTCGGCCTGCTCGGTCCCCTGCTCGAGGACCCGGGCGTGCAGCTCACCAAGGCCGTGTACGACCGGCGCCTCGCCCTGGACGGCACCACCCGGGACTCGGGCGGGGGCCGGGTCACGGAGCTGCTCGCCCGCCCGGCGCTCACCCGCTGGTTCCCGGCGCTCGCCGGGCTCGCCCAGCCGCTGGCCGGCGAGGTAGCCGCGCGCCGGGAGCTGCTCGTCACGCTGCCGTTCGTGCGCGGCTACGGGGTCGAGGTCGCGATGCTCATCGACGTCGTGACCCGTGCGGGCGTCGGCGCGCTGGCCCAGGTCGACCTCGGCCGTCGCACCCACGACCACCAGGAGCTGCCGGCGCTCGGGCGCATGGCGGCGGAGCTGCTCGAGGTGATCGTGCAGCGTCGCGAGGCCCTGGACGCGGGCCGCGAGCCGGACGTCGCCCGCACCGAGGTAACGCTGTGGCAACCGGCGCGGGACGCGGACGGGCGGCTGCAGCTCGAGCGGCGGGTCGTCGGGCTGGACGAGCGACCTCCGCTGCGGACCGTGCCGGGGCATGGCCGCCGACACCCGTCAGCGCCCTGACGCTTCCCGACCGGGCCGAGGCCCGGGTGGGAGCCGGACGGCCCGTGTCGCTGTCCGCGTCCTGCGCTACGGTGCGTGGTGCGCCCGTGGGGCGGCCCGGCGCACCGCTGCAAGGCATCCCGCCGGGTGGATCGCACGAGCCGGAGCCGACCGGTCCCGCGCCTCGGTGGAGGCCGTCATGATCACGCAGCACGCCAAGGTCCTCGTCGTCGACGACGAGCCGGACGTGCTGCTGCTGTGCCGGGTCAACCTGGAGTTCGAGGGCTACGAGGTGGTCGAGGCCGCCGACGGCCACCAGGCGCTGGAGCGCATCCGCGAGGACACCCCGGACGTGGTGCTGCTCGACGTGATGATGCCGGACATGGACGGCTGGCAGGTGCTCGGCGCCATCAAGCAGGACCCGGCGCTCAAGGACATCCCCGTGGTCATGCTGACCGCCAAGGTCCAGGACCAGGACCAGCTGCGCGGCTGGTCCCAGGGCGCCGCGGACTACATCACCAAGCCCTTCTCGCCGCTGGCGCTGTCCCAGGTCCTGCAGGACGTGCTGGCCACGGACCCGGAGGAGGAGGAGCGCCGCCGCCGGATCGTGCTCGAGAAGCTGCGGCTCCTGCGCGAGGGCTGACCACGGCCGTCGTTCAGCCGCGGTCGGCACCGATGACGACGTGCACCATGACCGACTCGGCCAGGTTCCCCGGCTGCTGGCGCACCTCGGCCGCACCGATGTCGCGGGCGACCTGCTCCGCGGCAGCCTGGCTGCCGGCGGTCCACAGCACGGTGGTCACGTCGTAGGCGATCGCCGGGTTGCGGGCGATGATGCGGTAGCCGGCCGCGGTGAGCTCGTCGGCCACCGCCGCAGCCGCGGCCCCACCGTCCGCCTGGTAGCCGTCGAGCACCTGGACGCTGACCGTCGACGGGTCGATGCGGTCCGCTGACGGCTCCTCTGGTTCGTCCGGGTCCTCCGGCTCAGCCGGCTCCTCCGGGTCGGGGTCCGGTTCCTCGCTGCCCTCGTCCGGGTCCTCGGCGCCGTCCGGCTCCGGCTCGGGCTCGGGATCAGGCTCCGCCGGCGGGTCCGGCTCGGGCGCGGCCTCCTCGCCCGACGGCTCCTCCTCGGTGGTGTCGTCCTCGGCGCTCACCTCGTCGTCGGGTCCGTCGGCCACGACCAGCCCGTCGTCGCCACCGCGCCCGATGGTCCAGAACAGGGCCGCGGACACGCCGACGACCAGTGCCGCGACGCCGAGCGCGCGCACCACGAGCACGGCCAGGCTCGGTTGCGCCGGAACCTCAGCCTCGCTGACGGACACGGCTCACCTCGCCCCCGCGCCCAGTCGCCGCTCGGCCCGCTGCCGCTGGCGCTGCGAACGCAGCCGACGCAGGCGCTTGACCAGCATCGGGTCGTGGGCGAGCGCCACCTCGTCGTCGATGATGCGGTTCAGCAGCTGGTAGTAGCGCGTCGGCGACAGGTCGAAGTGCTCCTTGATGGCCTCCTCCTTGTTGCCGGCGTGCTTCCACCACTCGCGCTCGAAGGTGAGGATCTCCGCGTCGCGGTCCGAGATGGTCGGTGCGGTGGTCGTCGACATGAGGGGCCTCCGGTGTCCGGGGGCGATGTTCGCAGACGAACCACACCCGTGCAACTACACGAACGTCCCGACGGCTCCGCCCGGCGGTGGCCGCACACTCCGTCGGTCACGATCGCCCGCGGGCCCGCTCCTGGCCGAGGTTGCCGACCAGCACGGCGATGACCGAGACGAGGTAGATCTGGCCCAGCACGCCCTCGACGATCGTGACCGCCCGCGCGGGACCGGTGAGCGGGACGACGTCACCGAAGCCGACCGTGGTCAGGGTGACGAAGCTCAGGTACATCGCATCCTGGTCGCTCAACGTCGTCGAGTAGGCGTCCGGCAGCCAGGAGCCGACCAGCACGTGCGCGTAGCCGAAGGCCAGCCCCAGCAGCAGGTACACGCACAACCCGGCGGCGACCGTGTCCCAGGTGATGCGTCGGCTCGCCATCGCGTGGCGGGCGATGCGGACCGGGATGGCCAGCGACAGGCCCAGCCCGACCGTGCGGGACAGCCGCAGCGACAGCTCGGGGCTGGCGGGGGTGAGCGGGGAGGTGAGCAGCGCCAGGGCGACGACCACCGCAGCCAGCCCCACGACCAGGACGAGTAGCGCGAGCAGCAGCGGGTAGCCGAGCGGACGGTGCTCGACCGCGTCTGTGCGCATGGGGGCCTCCGCGGCCTGCCGGGGACGACGTGGCGCATCATCGCGGCTGGCGAGCGCTGCGCCGTGGAAGCGCAACCGGCCGGAGCTACCCTCGCCCCCGCGCCGAGGTAGCTCAGTCCGGCAGAGCATCCGCCTTGTAAGCGGACGGTCAGGGGTTCGAATCCCCTCCTCGGCTCCGCACCGACCCGCGACCCTCGACCAGGAGCGCCTCGTGGCCATCTCCTCCGACGTCACCCCGCTCGGTACGGCCCTGCCCGACGGCCGGCTCGTCGACGCCGACGGCACCTCCCACACCCTCAGCGGCCTGGCCGGTGCCGGACCCGTGCTGCTGGCCTTCCTCGCCAACCACTGCCCCTACGTCCAGCACATCGAACGGGCCTTCGGCGAGCTCACCCGGGACCTGCAGGAGCGCGGGCTGACCGTGCTCGGCATCAGCAGCAACGACGCCACCACGCACCCGCAGGACGGTCCGGCGGGCATGGCCGAGCAGGCGGCCCGGGCCGGCTGGACCTTCCCCTACCTCCGGGACGAGGACCAGACCCTGGCGCGCGCCGCCGGCGCGGTCTGCACCCCGGACCTGTTCCTCTACGACGGCGACCACCGGCTGGCCTACCGGGGCGCCTTCGACGGCTCCACCCCGGGCAACGACCAGGCGTTGACCGGCGACGACCTCAGGACAGCGGCCGACGCCGTGCTCGCCGGCCGCCCGGTACCCGAGGACCAGCGTCCGGCCATGGGCTGCGGCATCAAGTGGTCCCCGGGGAACGGGCCGGCCTGAGCCGGGCTGCGCCGGGCTGCCGCGGGGACCGGCCGCGACCTGCCGGGCCTGCCGGGCCTGCCGGTGGGCGTCAGCCGGCCAGGTAGCGGCCGTGCCAGTCCAGCACCGCCTCGAAGCGCTCGACCCGGTGCTTCGGTGCGCCGGAGCGCGACAGCTCGTGGCCCTCGTCGGGGAACCGCACCATCTCCGTGGCCACCCCCACACGCTTGAGCGCCGCGAACAGCTGCTCCCCCTGCTCGATCGGGCAGCGCCAGTCCGCCTCGCTGTGCAGGATGAGCGTCGGGGTGGTGATGCG
Source organism: Nitriliruptoraceae bacterium (assembly GCA_047921175.1). GTDB lineage: Bacteria > Actinomycetota > Nitriliruptoria > Nitriliruptorales > Nitriliruptoraceae > T1Sed10-7. The sequence continues at coordinate 50,864 of JBLRWQ010000011.1, forward strand.
GTGCGCGGTGCGCATCGGGCTGGCGGCGGCGTGGACCGCGGTCCCCTCCAGCAGCGAGGTCCCCAGGAACATCCGGTCGAAGTAGGCCCCGATGTCGCTGGTCCCGCCGAACGACTCCCACTGCAGCAGCCCGCGCTCCACGATGGCGCTCGCGTAGCGGTCCGTGCGGGCCAGCAGCCGGGCGGTCGCGTACCCGCCGTAGGAGCCACCCATGACGCCGACCCGGGCCGGATCGGCCTGCGGGAACCGGGCGCAGACGGCGTCGACGACCGCCTCGAGGTCGAGGGTGTCCACGCTGTCCTCGGCACCCCAGGCCTCGACCACGGCCCGCGCCCAGCCGGTCCCCCGGCCCGACGAGCCGCGCGGGTTGGTGCCGACGGCGAGGTAGCCCGCGCCGGCCTCGACCTGGAACTCGTCGAAGAAGGCGTCGGCGTACTGGGCGGTCGGGCCGCCGTGGATGTTGACGAGGACCGGCACGCTGCCGGGCGCGGCGTCGTCGAAGCCCGGCGGCAGCACCGCCCAGACGTCCAGCTCCGCGCCGTCGCGCTCGAAGGTGAAGCGCTGGGTCGGCCGGACGTCGACCTTGGCCCGGAAGGTGTGGGCCAGGTCGGTCAGGCAGCGCTCGCGACCGCCCTCGAGGCGGTAGAGCTCCCCGGGCGTGGCCGCATCGGTGGCGGTGAACACGACCACCTCGCCGTCCGCGGAGGCGCTGAAGCCGGTGACCGCGCGCCGGCCGCCGACCACCTCGGTGCTGGCGGGTTCGAGGGCCGCGGCGTCCCCGTCCGAGGGGCCGTCGAGGTCGACAGCGTCGAGGTCGAGCCGCACGACGCCCTGCCGGCCGCGGCCCTCGAGCATCGTCAGCAGCCCGCCGGGCACGAAGCGTGGACCGACGGTGCTCGACGGCGGCGAGCCCGGGGTGACGTCCGCATCGAGGTGGCGGGTGAGCGACACCAACGCGGCGCCACCCTCGGGTGTCGGTCGCCGCAGGAACAGGCCGGGGGTACCCGGCCAGGCGTAGGGGTCCTCGAGGCCGGTGACGAAGGTGCGCCCCGCGTCGTCGTGGTGGACCGCTGACCACATGCCGGGTGGGGTCAACGCCGTCGGCTCGACCGCGAGCGGGCCCTCGTGGCGGGCGAGCTCCTCGGTGGGCGGGACCGCGACCTGCAGGACCTGGCTGTGCGGCTCGGTCTCGGGCCAGTCCACCGGGTCGGCCACGAAGGACACCGCGGTGCCGTCGGGGGCCCACACCGGTGCGCTGACGTCGGTCCCGCCGGTGTCGAGTCGCACCGGGTCACGGCTGCCCACCACGTCCACGACGTGCAGGTGCGGGGTGCGGTCGTGGATCCAGCCGCGGGTGTCCGAGCGGTACGGCAGACGGGTGATGCGCTTCGGCCGGCGGGCCCGTTCCTCGTCCTCGAGGTCGGCCACGTCCTCGTGCCACACGCTGGCGACCAGCACCAGGCGGGTCGAGTCCGGCGACCACACCAGCTCGCTGACCCCGAGCGGCAGGTCGGTGCGCCGGCGTGCCTCGCCGCCGTCCGCGGGCATCACGTGCAGCTGCGGCTTGTCGGTCGGCTCGGCCCCCGTGCGCAGGAACGCGAGCCAGCGGCCGTCCGGTGACCAGCGCGGCGAGGTGTCCGACGGCCCGTGGGTGAACCGGCGCGTGCCGTCGCCGTCGTGCACGTGGATCGTGCGGTGGTAGCGGTCCTCCGCCACGTCCACCTCGGTCAGGACGTAGGCGGTGCGGACCCGGTCGGGATGCAGTTGCGGGTCACCGGGGACGGCGAGGTGGTCGAGGTCGCTCGGGCGCACGGCAGCTCCGGTCGGCGGTCATCGGCGCCCGACACTACCGGCGTGTCAGCGCCGCGAGCGCCGCGGTCACGACGTGGCCCGCATCCAGCTCGAAGGCCTCGTACAGCTCACCGATCGACCCGGACTGCCCGAAGGCGTCCACCCCGAGCGGCACGACCGGTGCGCCGGTGACCGAGCCGAGCCACGCCATCGCGTGCGAGGCGGCATCGTGGATGGTCACGATCGGGGTCCGCGGGTCGCCGGCAGCCAGCAGCCGGTCGGCGTGGCTGGCGGCCGGGACCTGGGCGCTGCGAACGCCGGTGCGCAGTGCCTGGCGCCAGCCTCGGTACAGCCGCGTGAGCGAGGTCACCTCGACCACCTCGGCGGCCACGCCCTCGGCGGCCAGCTCGGCCTGTGCGGCGACGACCTCGGGGAGGACCGCACCGGGGGCGACCAGCCGCACGTCCGCGGTCCGGCTGGCGGACCGCGGCGCCGGCGCGTCGTCGGTGCCGTGCGCCGGCACCAGCACGTACGCCCCGGCCAGCACCTGCCGGCACAGCTCCTGGTCACCGAGGCGGGCCCGGGCGGCCTCGAAGGGCGCCTGGTCGATGGGGCGGGTGGACAGCCTGAGGTACAGCGAACGGTCCGGGCCGTCCTCGTCGGCGATCGCGGCCAGGCCGTCGCACAGCAGCCAGTCCAGCGCGGTGGCGTAGGCCGGCTCGGCGAGCTCGAGCCCGGGCAGCTCGACCCCGATCGAGGCGGTGATGGTGGACTGGTGCGCCCCGCCCTCCGGCGCCAGGGTGATCCCGGCGGGGGTGCCGACGACCACGAAGCGCGAGCCGGAGTAGACCCCGTGGAGCAGCGCGTCCAGCCCGCGGCAGATGAACGGGTCGTAGAGGGTCCCGATCGGCAGCAGCCGCTGGCCGGAGTGGTCACGAGCCAGCCCGAAGGCCTCCAGCGCCGAGAACAGGTTCATCTCGCTGATGCCGAGCTCGACGTGCTGGCCGGCGGCGGAGCGCTCCCAGCGCAGCAGGGCGGGCCCGCGGTCGGTGACGGTGTCCTCGGCGGGCACGCCGGACGGGCCGGCCGGGTCGTGCAGCGGGTCGAACACGCCGGCCGCGTTGATCCACCCACCCAACCCGGTCGAGACGGCGACGTCGGGGGTGAGGGTCACGAGCGTCGGCCGGACCTGCTCGTCGCGACCGAGCCCGACCACCAGCCGCCCGAAGGTCTCCTGGGTCGACACCCGAGGGCGGCGCGGCAGGCCGACCTCGACCGGGACCCGGACCGGCTCGCTGTCTGGCCACGGCTCACGGCGGAGCCGCCGGGCGGTCTCGGCGCACAACCGTCCCTCGGGGGTGTCGGGGGCGAAGCGGTCCCACTCCGACGCCACGTCGAGGCCGTTCGCGGCACGCAGGTCGGCGATCGCATCCGCCGGCAGCAGGGCGCTGTGGTTGCGCGGGTCGCCGGCCAGCCGGGTCCCCCAGCCCTTGATGGTGTAGGCGAACACCACGCTCGGCTGGTCCGTGACCGCGTCGGCCTCGCGGTAGCGGACCAGCAGCTCGGCGAGGTCGTGGCCGCCGAGGTCGAGGACGACCGCCACCTCGGTGTCAGCGAGGTCGTCGACGATGCGGCGGGTGGCGGCGTCCGCGCCGGCCAGCACCCGGTCACGCAGCGCCGACGGGTCGTCCACCAGGGCGAACAGGGACTGGTAGCGCTCGTTGGACATCTCGTCGAGGTGGCGGCGCAACGCCTCGCCGCCCTCGCGGGCGAAGACCGCCTGGAGCCGCCGGCCGTACTTCGCCTCGCCGACGTGCCAGCCGTTGTCGGCGAAGGCCCGCCGCAGCCGGCCGGCCTGGACGCCGGGCACGATGCGGTCGAGCGACTGGCGGTTGAGGTCCACCACCCACAGCACGGCACCGAGCCCGGTGGTGGCCGGGTCACCGACCGCCTCCCAGATGTTGCCCTCGTCGAGCTCGGCGTCGCCGACCAGCGCGACGAACCTGCTGGGATGGGTGCGCGGGCCGTGGTGGGCGTCGACGTAGCGCCGGGCCATGGCCGCGAACAGCGGGGCGGTGGCACCGAGCCCGACCGAGCCGGTGGAGAAGTCCACCCGGCCCGGGTCCTTGGTGCGCGACGGGTAGGCCTGCAGCCCGCCGAAGCGTCGCAGCCCGGTGAGCTGGTGCGGCTCGAGCTCACCGAGCAGCATGCGGATCGCGTGGAACACCGGCGAGGCGTGGGGCTTGACCGCGACCCGGTCGGCGGCGTCGAGGTGGGCGAACCACAGCGCCGTCATCAGCGACACCATCGAGGTGGAGGAGGCCTGGTGGCCCCCGACCTTGATGCCGCCCGCGTCGCGCTGGTTGGCGTGGTCGACCATGCGCACCGCCAGCCAGTGGATGCGGCGCTGGACCGCGTCGAGGGTGGCGAGGTCGACCACTGGCGGCGTTGCGGCGTCGGGCGCAGGCGTCGCTCCCCCGGGCGCAGGCGTCGCTCCCCTGGGCGCAGGCGTCGCTCCCCCATCCGCCGGCATGACGGCGTCGGTCGCCGTCACCCGCGCGAGCCGACCGGCGCGAGCCCGTCAGCGGGCACCTGGGCGTCGTCCGTCGGCTCCACGTGCACGGTCGCTTCGGCTCGTCCGGTGGCAGGCGCGTGGCCGTCGTCCGCCCCGCCCGGACAACGCGCCACCTCGGTGCCGGCGACCGCGTCACGGATGCGCCGGCCGGTGGCGGCCGCGATGGCCTGGTCGAGGTCGGCCCACAGGTCCTCGACATCCTCGATGCCGACGGACACGCGCAGCAGCCCGGGGGTGATCCCCGTCGCGGCGAGTGCCTCCGGGTCGACGACACGGTGGGTCAGGCCGGCCGGGTGCTCGATCAGGGAGTCGGCGGAGCCGAGGCTGACCGCCGGGGTGAGCAGCCGCACCGCCTCGAGCACGCGGCCCGCCGCGTCGTAGCCACCGGCCACCTCGAAGGTCAGCATGCTGCCGGGGCCGTCCATCTGCGTGGCGACGATGCCGTCGGGGTCGCAGCCGGGCAGGCTCGGGTGGCAGACCCGCTCGACGCCCGGGTGGAGGGCGAGCCGGCGGGCCAGCTCGATCGCGTTGGCCTGGGCGGCCCGGACCCGGAGCGCCAGCGTCTGGAGGCTGCGGTGCAGCAGCGCGGCGGCCTGCGGGTCGAGCAGCGCGCCGGTGGCGACACGCACCTGGCGCAGCGCGCGGGCGTGCGCCTCGTCGGTGGCGACGACCCCGGCGATCACGTCCCCGTGGCCGCCGAGGGCCTTGGTCGCGCTGTGCAGCGCCCAGGTGGCGCCGAGCTCGAGCGGACGCTGCAGGATCGGGGTCGCGAAGGTGTTGTCGACCAGCACGGGGACCGCGCCGGCCTGGGCCACGATCGCGGGGATGTCGACCAGGGTCAGGGTCGGGTTGCCGGGGGTCTCCACGATCACGAGCGCGGTGTCGTCCTCGATCGACGCGGCGACGGTGTCGGGGGTGGCCCAGGTCGTGCGGGTCCCGAGCAGCCCGCTGGCGAGCAGGTGGTCGGTACCGCCGTACAGCGGCCGCAGCGCCACCACGTGCCGGCCGAGCGCCCCGGCGGCCAGCAGCGTCGCGGTGATCGCGGCCATGCCGGACGCGAACGCGACCGCCGCATCCGCGTGCTCGAGGGCCGCGATGCCCCGCTCCCAGCGGGCGACCGTCGGGTTGTACAGCCGCGCGTACACGGGGGTGTGCTGGGGTGCGGCGCCACCCTCGCCCAGCAGCTCGAGGTCGGCGGTGCCCTCCGCGAGGCTGCGGATCGGGTAGGTGGTGGACCGGTCGAGCGGTGGGGCGTGCACCCCGAGCTCGCGCAGATCCTCCCGGCCGCCATGGACCACCGTCGTGTCGGTCCGGGTCTGGCCGTGGGCCCTGCCCGGCGTCGTCGCGTCGCTGCCCGCCATGCTGTCCGCCTCCCGTCGCGGGATGCGCCGTACCGCCGGTCGGCGCCACGGAGCGCCCTCCCTGGTAGGAGTATCCTCCTCGCCGATGTGTCGGAGCAACCGGACAGTTCCCGGAAAGGTGCCAGCGTGAACGGGCTCGACCGGACAGACGTCGGTCTCGTGCAGGCACTACAGGAGGACGGTCGGCTGACCATCAAGGAGCTGGCCGCACGGGTGTCGTTGTCCACCTCGGCGACCCACGAACGGGTCCGCCGGCTGTTCGCCACCGGGGTCCTGCAGGGGATCCACGCCGAGGTGGCACCGGCCGCGATCGGCGTGGGGCTGCAGGCGATCATCGCGGTGCACCTGCAGCGCCACTCGCGCGAGGCGGTCACGGCCTTCCGTGACCACGCGCTCGCCCAGCCCGAGGTGGTCGCGGTCACCCACCTCACCGGGGCGGTCGACTTCCTGGTCCACGTGGCGGTGCGGGACACCGACCACCTGCGCGACCTCGCGCTGGCCGCGTTCACGACGCGGGACGAGGTGGCGCGTCTGGAGACCTCGGTGGTCTACGAGCACGTCCGGGCCCAGGTCTGGCCGGTGTACGCCACCCGCGACTGAGCCCGGTCGCGCGGCGCCCCATCCCGGCCGCGGGCCCCATCCCGGCCGCGGGCACTGATGGGGCCGGGGTGCACGAAACAGCGGATAGGCGCGGTTCCGTGCCGCCGAAGGACGCCACACCGGCGCCAAGGTGCACGAAACAGCGGATAGGCGCGGTTCCGTGCCGCCGAAGGACGCCACACCGGCGCCAAGGTGCACGAAACAGC
>JBLRWQ010000012.1:0-56833 GCA_047921175.1 Nitriliruptoraceae bacterium
CAACCCGTCGAGCAACTCCCCGACCTCGACCGCTAGGTGTCGACGCCAGCCGAACCCCAAGATCCTGTGACCGATCCGTGACCAATCGGGGTGTCGGCGGCCAGGAAGCGGAACGCCCCCGGCACGCGGCCGGGGGCGTTTCCGCAGGTCAGCGGGTGTTTCATGAGCGGAGGGTGGGGGATTCGAACCCCCGAGGGATGTGACTCCCAACACGGATTCCAGCCGTGCGCCATAGGCCTGACTAGGCGAACCCTCCTGGAGCGGCGGCAGCGTACCGGCGGCCCGACCTAGCGTGCCACCCACCCACGAAGCGACGAGGGAGAGCCGCCACGTGTCCGCTGTTCTGGCCCGCTCTGTCGCGGCGGGTTTCGCCCGCGCCGGCCTCGCGAACGTCGCCCGTGAGTACCCGAACCATCCCGGCCACCTCCTCACGGGGCCGGCGGACCTGCGGACGCCACGCGAGCTGCACCCGGTCTTCTACGGCAGCTACGACTGGCACTCCTCGGTCCACCAGCACTGGATGCTGGTCCGACTGCTGCACCGCTGGCCGGACCTGGCCGAGGCCGACGCGATCCACGCCTGGTTCGAGACGACCTGGACCGCAGCCACCATCGAGGTGGAGGTCGCCTACCTCGCCGATCCCACCCGAGGCACGTTCGAGCGCCCCTACGGCTGGGCCTGGCTGGTGCTCCTCCACGCCGCGCTGCACGGCCTGGCGACGGATCCGACCGTCGAGGCGCGGCACCGCCTCGCCGCGGCGCGCTGGCGGGGGACGCTCGCGCCGCTCCAGGAGGTCCTCGGCGATCGCCTCGCCTCGTGGCTCGCCACGACCCGGCTGCCCAACCGTGCGGGCACCCACCCCAACAGCGCCTTCGCCTGCACCCTGCTCCTCGACGCCGCAGCGGTCGACCCGAAGGCCGCGGCGCTCGCGACCGCCGTGCACGAGGCAGCCCGCCGCTGGTACCTCGACGACCGCGACGCGCCGGTGGCGTTCGAACCGTCCGGGGCGGACTTCCTGTCGCCGGCGCTCGTCGAGGCGAGCCTGCTCGCCCGGGTGCTGCACGCGGACCACTACCGCCCCTGGCTGGACCGGTTCCTGCCCGATCCGGCATCGCTCACCACCCCAGTCGTGGTCGACGACCGCGCCGATCCGCAGACGGTCCACCTCGACGGCTGCAACCTCAGCCGGGCCTGGTGCTGGCGCCGGCTCGGCGCAGCGCTGCCCCAGGCCGACCCGAGACGCGACCTCGCCGTCACCGCGGCCCGCGCCCACCGGGACGCCTCGCTCGCACACGTGCTCGACGACTACGTCGGCGCCCACTGGCTGCCGAGCTTCGTGGTCTACCTGGCGGATGCCGAGGTGGAGACGGCCGCGCTCGAGAGCTGAGTCGGGAACCTCAGCTCTCCGACGGCTGGTCGTCCGGGTCCGACTGCCAGTACGGGCCGCTGCGCAGGCGGGCGAGCCATGGCACGTCGAGCCGCTCCGGCACCTCGCCGCGGCGTTGCGTCACGACCGCGCGAAGGTAGTCGCGGTTGAGCTGCGCGATCACGTCCAGGTCGATCCCCGCCGGGCAGGCCGGGACGCACTCGCCGTAGTTGGTGCACGACCCGAACACGTCCTCCATCGTGGTGACCATGGAGCGGACCCGCTCGTAGCGCTCGACCTGCCCCTGCGGCAGCTCGGCGAGGTGGGCGACCTTCGCGCCGGCGAACAGCTGCGCCGCCCCGTTCGGACAGGCGGCGACGCACGCCCCGCAGCCGATGCACGCGGCGTGGTCCATCGCGGACTCGGCCTGGTGCTTGTTGACGGGCATCGTCAACGCCTCGGGCGCACCGTTCGTGGCGGTGGAGATGTACCCACCGGAGGCGATGATCCGGTCCAGGGGCGAGCGGTCCACCACCAGGTCGCGGATCACCGGGAAGGCCCCCGCCCGGAAGGGCTCGAAGGTGACCACATCGCCGTCGGAGAAGCTGCGGACCCGCTGCAGGCAGGCCGGGGTGTGGTCCACCGGCCCGTGGGGGACACCGTTGACCATGACCCCGCAGGAGCCACAGATCCCCTCCCGGCAGTCGTGGTCGAAGGCGACCGGGTCGCGCCCCTCGGCGACCAGCTCCGCGTTGAGCATGTCCAGCAGCTCGAGCAGGCTCATCTCCTCCGAGGCGTTCGCGACCTCGTAGCGCTCGAAGCGGCCCGGTGAGGTCGCGTCGGCCTGACGCCAGACGTCCAGGATGAGTCGCATCACTTGTAGCTCCTGGTCGCCAACGGGACCGCCTCGAAGGTGAGCGGTTCACTATGCCGGATGGGGACCCCGTCGGGTGGTGCGGCCTCCCAGGCCGACGCCGAGGTCCAGTTCTCGTCGTCGCGGAGCGCCTCGCCCTCCTCGGTCTGGTGCTCGGATCGGAAGTGCGCACCGGCGGACTCGTCACGGTCCAGCGCGTCCAGGGCCATCAGCTCCGCGAGCTCGAGGTAGTCCGCGAGCCGACCGGCACGTTCGAGCTCCTGGTTGAGCTGCTGGCCGTGGCCCACCACCCGGACGTTGCGCCAGAAGTCGTCCCTGAGGTCCCGGATGGCGTCCTGCCCCTTGGCGAGCCCCTCGGCGTGGCGTTCCACCCCGACCTGGTCGGTGAGCAGTTGACCGAGCTCCTTGTGGTAGACGTCCGGGCCGGTCGTGCCACCGATCCCGAGCAGCCGCTCGATCCCCTCCTTGGCCTCACGCACCGTCGCGACCACGTCCGGGTGGTCGTGGGGCACCGGCTCGGTGCCGAGCAACGGCGCGAGGTAGTTCGCCACGGTCCACGGGATCACGAACCAGCCGTCGACCGACGCGCTCAGCAGCGAGTTGGCACCCAGCCGGTTGGCGCCGTGGTAGTTGAAGCTGGCCTCCCCACCGACGAACAGCCCGGGGACGTTGCTCATCTGGTTGTAGTCCGTCCACAGGCCGCCCATCACGAAGTGCGGCCCGGGGGCGATGCGCATCGGCGTGGTGTAGGGATCCTCACCGGTCGCGTCGATGTAGAGCTCGAAGAGGTTGCCGTAGCGCTCCTCCATGGTGCGCCGACCGAGCCGCGCGATCGCATCCGCGAAGTCGAGGTAGACGCCGTTGCGCAGCGGCCCGACGCCCTTGCCCGCGTCCAGCTGCAGCTTGGCGGCACGCGAGGAGATGTCCCGAGGCGCCAGGTTGCCGAAAGCGGGGTACATGCGCTCGAGGTAGTAGTCGCGCTCGTCCTCGGGGATGTCCTCCGGTGCCCGGTCGTCCCCCGCGCGCTCCGGTACCCACACCCGCCCGTCGTTGCGCAGCGACTCGCTCATCAACGTGGTCTTGGACTGCCACTCGCTCGACAGCGGCAGCGAGGTCGGGTGGAACTGGACGAAGCAGGGGTTGCCGAACAGCGCCCCCCGCTTGTGCGCCCGCCAGGTGGCGGTCACGTTGGAGGACTTCGCCAGGGTGCTCTTGAAGTAGACGTTGCCGTAGCCGCCGGTCGCCAGCACCACGGCGTGCGCGGTGATCGGCACGATCTGGCCGGAGATCATGTCCCGGACGACGATCCCGACCGCACGCCCATCGACGACGATCAGGTCGAGCATCTCCATCCGCGTGTGCAGCTTGAGCCGTCCCGCACCGACCTCCTTGAGCAGCTGCTGCGAGCCGGCCAGCTGGAGCTGCTGCCCGGTCTGCCCGCGCGCGTAGAAGGTCCGGGAGACCTGGACGCCGCCGAAGGACCGGGTTGCGATCTGGCCGCCGTACTCGCGCGCGAAGGGCACGCCGAGCGCGGTCATGTGGTCGATCACCCGCACCGACAGCTCGGACAGCCGGTGGACGTCGGCCTCACGGGAACGGAAGTCGCCCCCCTTGACCGTGTCGCGGAAGAGCCGGTCGACGGAGTCCCCGTCGGCCTTGTAGGCCTTGGCGGCGTTGATGCCACCCTGGGCGGCGACGCTGTGCGCGCGACGCGGGGCGTCGTGCAGGGTGAAGGCCTCCACCTCGTAGCCGAGCTCCGACAGGGTGGCCGCCGTGCCCGCGCCAGCCAGGCCGGTGCCGACCACGATCACCTTGAAGCGCCGCCGGTTGGCCGGGTTGACCAGCTTCAGGTTGAGCAGGTGGTCCTCCCACATGCTCTGGATGTCACCGGTCGGGGCAGCATCGCGGATCTCCGGACCGATGGTCCGACGTCGATCGAGATCGACGGACATGTGGGCTCCTTCGCGGGGCACGGCCGCAAGGTACGGCGGCCACGGGTGACCGGCAGGTGCTCACCGCCGGCCACCCGTCACCGTAGACGCTCAGTAGATCCCGATCAGGCCCATCCAGAGAGCACCGACCAAACCGAACAACGTCACGTTCACGACACTGCCCACGAACCCGAACTGCCACCACTTGCCCAGCGGGTTGTAGCCGGAACCGAAGAAGACCGGGGCCGGGCCTGTGGAGTACTGGGTCAGGCCTCCCATGATGTTGGAGGCGAAGGCCAGCAGGTACGCGGCCAGCAGCGCCGGTGCCCCGGTCGCCAGCGCCGCGACCAGGAAGATCGGGAACAGCGCGGTCACGTGCGCGGTGTTCGACGCGAAGAAGTAGTGGATGTAGAGGTAGGCGAGCACCAGGATCGCCAGCGCCAGGGGCCAGCCCATCCCACCGATCACACCCTCGACCGAGGAGCCGAACCACCCGATCACGCCGTAGGTGTTGAGGAACGATGCCATGGTCACCAGTACGGCGAACCACACCAGGGTGTCCCAGGCAGCCTGCTCACGCTTGACGTCGTCCCAGGTCAGCACGGTGGTCAGCAGCAGCAGCGACAGGCCCAGCATGGCCGTCAGCGTCGCACCGATGTCGAACAGGTTCGGACCCAGGATCCACATGGCGATGAGGAACACGAACACGCCGAGGGTGATCTTCTCCATCTTCGACAGCGGTCCCAGCTCGGCCAGCTTCTCTTTGGCCAGCTCGGTCGCGCCGGGGGTCTCGGTGATGGTGGGCTTGGCCATCTTGAAGACCACGAAGGGGATGGTCACGAGGGCGAGGAGCCCCGGCACGCTGGCGGCGAGGGCCCACTGGCCCCAGGTGATGTCGATGCCCTCGATGCCGGCGAGCTCGACGACCAGCGGGTTGGCGGCCATCGCGGTCAGGAACATCGCCGAGGTGACGGCGTTGACCTGGAAGGCCGAGGCCATCAGGAAGGAGCCGATCCTCTCCGCGCCGTCGTCCGGCTCGCTCTCGTAGGCGGATGCCAGCGACCGGGCGACGGGGAAGATGATCCCGCCGGCGCGGGCGGTGTTGGACGGGGTCGCGGGGGCGATCACCAGATCGGTCGCGGCCAGGCCGTAGGCCAGGCCGAGCGTCTTCTTGCCGAGCGCGCGGACGAACAGGTACGCGATGCGGGTCCCGAGCCCCGTCTTGATCACCGCGCGGGCGATCAGGAAGGCGATCACGATCAGCCAGATGGTGCCGTTGCTGAAGCCCGACAGGGCTTCACCGAGGGTGAAGACCTCGAGGACCGTGGCGATCGTCAGGCCGATGAAGGCGATCGCGCCCATCGGCAGCGGCTTGGCGATGATGGCGACGATGGTCGCCACGAAGATGGCCAGCAGCAGCCAGCCCTGCGGCTCCACTGCCTCCGGTGCGGGGAGGAGGTAGATCACCGCGCCGACGATGGGGGGGATCACCCAACGCAGGACGGTGGTCTGCATCGGCTCCTTCCCCTCGGTTGCCGCCGCGGTAGCGGTGGCCTTCGCGTCGTCCGTCTTCATGTCGAGGACCTCCTGGGATCGACCCCAGATCCATGAGCCGTGCGGGAGCACGGCGACCTGGTCCCACCCTACGGACGCCACGGGAACGGGCACGGTCCGAGGGGTAGGGATCGACGGGACCTCGGGGCCCTGCCCGGACCAGCAAGATGGCCCTACGCGACCGTCGGGACGTCCACGGGCGAGGTCAGTCCACCGCCCGGCGGTAGGCCCGGATCGCCAGCAGGCTGAACACGAGCGTGATGCCGACGATCCACACCAGCGAGATGAGCAGCTGGGTGCTCAGCAGCTGCCCTTCCGGCAGTGCGCCGTCGCCCAGCATCAGCGCCCGCAGCGCGTTGGTGACGGTGGTGATGGGCTGGTTGTCGGCGAAGACCCGCAGCCAGTCCGGCATGGTCTCGGTCGGCAGGAACACCGAGGAGGCGAACACCAGCGGGAAGACCGGCAGGAACACCGCGGACTGGGCGGCCTCCGGGTCCTTGACGTAGAGGCCGATCACGGCCATGACCCACGACAGCGAGTAGGCGAACGCGAGCCCTAACGCCACGCCGGCCACGAAGCGCAGGAAGCTGGTCTGGTAGCGGAACCCGATCAGGAAGCCCACCACCAGCATCAGCGACACGACGGCGGTGTTGCGGCCGAGGTCAGCGAAGGTCCGTCCCGCCAGCACGGCGCTGCGGGCCATGGGCAACGAGCGGAACCGGTCGATGACCCCCTTGGAGAGGTCGTCGGTCAGCCCGATCGCGGTCTGCCCGGCCCCGAAGACCGAGATCTGCACCAGCAGCCCGGGCATGAGCCAGTTGATGTACTCGCCCTGCGCCACCGGGGGCAGGGCCTGCCCGATCGCGCCGCCGAACACGTAGGTGAACAGCAGCAGGAACATGATCGGCTGCACGGTGGAGAACAGCAGCACCTGCGGGAGCCGGACGTTGCGCAGCAGGTTGCGCTTGGTCAGCACCCACGTGTCGGCGACCGTGGACGTGAAGGTCGCGCGCTCGCGCAGGACCTGGTCGGGCGCGGGCAGCCCGCTCGGTGCGATCGTGGTGGACATCAGCGCCTCCTGCCTCGGCCGGCGGCGGGAGCGACCGCCGGCGCCGCAGCGTCGTCATCGGCCTCCTGGTCGACGGTGCTCCCCGTGACGGCGAGGAAGACATCGTCGAGCGACGGCTTGTGCAAGCCGACGTCGTCGGCCTCCACCCCGGCGGCGTCCAGGGCTCGGACCACCTCGACGAGGGTGCGGGACCCGTCACGCGCGGGGACGCGCAGGCGCCGCCCGCCGAGCTCCGCCACCTCCTCGTTGGTGGCGGAGGTGATGGTCTCCATCGCCCGGACCCGATCGTCGTCGTGGACGACCAGCTCGAGCACCGAGCCGCCGACGGCGTCCTTGAGCTCGTCCGCGGTGCCCTCCTGCACGACGACCCCGCGGTCGATGACGCCGATGCGCTTCGCCAGCCGGTCGGCCTCGTCCAGGTACTGGGTGGTGAGCAGCACCGAGGTGCCGGAGGCGACCAGGTCCTCGATCAGGTCCCACAGCTCCAGCCGGTTCCGGGGGTCGATGCCGGTGGTGGGCTCGTCGAGGAACATCACCTCGGGCCGGCCGACCAGGGAGGCGGCGAGGTCGAGCCGCCGGCGCATCCCGCCCGAGTAGGTGCCGACCTGCCGGGTCGCGTCCCGGGTCAGCCCGATGCGCTCGAGCACGTCGTCGGCCCGCCGGCGCGCCTCGCGGGCGGACAGGCCGTAGAGCCGGCCGACCATCACGACGTTCTCCCTGCCGGTGAGGAAGGCGTCCACGGCGGCGAACTGCCCCGCCAGCCCGATGCGGGCCCGCGCCGCGTTCGGGTCGGCGACGACGTCGACCCCGGCCACACGCACCGTGCCACGATCGGGCCGCAGCAGGGTCGCGAGCACCCGGATCAGGGTGGTCTTGCCGGCCCCGTTCGGGCCGAGCAGGCCGTAGACGATGCCCGGCTCGACGACGAGGTCGACGCCATCGAGGGCGCGGACGTCCCCGAAGGTCCGGACGACGCCCTCGACCTCGATGATGGGCGCCGCTGCCGTGCTGGTCATGGTCGCTCCTGCTCCGCTGGCAGGATCGTCGCGCACCGGCCCGGTCGCCCGCACCGGATATGCACCTGCACGGCGCAACGATCCGAGCGCATCCGGACGTGGGACCCCGCTTGGACGGGTCGGGGTCGCCGCTCGGACACGTCCGGCGCGCCGCTAGGGTCGAGGTGGTGGCCCCGAACCGCCGCCGTCACGTCGTCGGCGTGGCGCCTCCATCCCCGGGAGCAGGCACATGCAGACCCGTCCGATGCCGCGCGCCGGCCTCGAGGTGTCCGAGATCGGCCTCGGCACGTGGCAGCTCGGCGGCGACTTCGGCGCCCTCGACGATGACCAGGGACGCGCCATCGTGCATGCCGCGCTGGATGCGGGGGTGACCTTCCTCGACACCGCCGACGTCTACGGCGACGGTCGCTCCGAGCGGATCGTCGGCAGGGTCGTGGCCGAGCGTGCCGACCGTGACCGGCTCACGGTCGCGACCAAGGCGGGGCGCCGGGCGGACCCGCACGTACCGGAGGCCTACACGGCCGAGGCGCTCCGCGGCTGGATCACCCGCAGCCTCGACAACCTCGGCGTCGACCGCCTCGACCTGCTCCAGCTGCACTGCCCACCGACCCCCGTCTACGCCGACGACGCGGTCTTCGACGCGCTGGACGCGCTGGTCGACGAAGGTCTGCTGCACGCCTACGGGGTCAGCGTGGAGACCTGCACCGAGGCGCTCACGGCCATCGCCCGCCCGAACGTGGCGAGCGTCCAGATCATCGTCAACGCCTTCCGACGCAAGCCGCTCGAGGAGGTCCTCCCGGCCGCCGCGGCCGCCGGGGTCGCCATCATCGCCCGCGTCCCACTCGCCTCCGGACTGCTGTCGGGCCGCTTCGACGAGGACACCACCTTCGCGCCGGAGGACCACCGCACCTACAACCGGGACGGCAGCGCCTTCGACATCGGCGAGACCTTCGCCGGCGTGCCCTTCGAGGTCGGCGTCACAGCCGCGCGCGAGGCCAGCGCGCTGACCGGGGAGGATCGCACCCCCGCGCAGCTGGCGCTCAGGTGGTTGCTCGACCAGGACGCGGTCACGACCGTGATCCCCGGGGCCAGCTCCCCCGAGCAGGCCCGCGCGAACGCCGCCGCCAGCGACCTCACCCCCTTGGACGCAGCCACCCACGCCGCCCTCGCCGACCTCTACGACCAGCACATCCGCGCGCACGTCCACCACCGCTGGTGAGGACCGGCCGGTGACCGACCCCGACGACCGGCCCGACCCGGCCCACCCTGCGGTCCGGCTGGTCGGCGCGGGTCGGCGGTTCGGGGCGGTCACCGCCCTCCACCCGCTCGACCTCGACATCGCTGCCGGCGCGAGCGTGGCGCTGATCGGCCACAACGGCTCCGGCAAGTCCACGCTGCTGCAGCTGGTCGCCGGCCACCTGCGGCCCTCGGAGGGCCGCGTCGAGGTGGAAGGGCACGACCTCACGACCGCGACCGGCCGCCAGCACGCCCGGCGTCACGTCGCCGTCGGCGGCGCGACCGGCGCGTTCTACCCCGACCTGACCGTGGCCGAGCATCTCGAGTTGGTGGCGATCGCCCACGAGCTCAACGACGCGGCCGACCGGGTCGAGTCCATGCTCGTGCAGCAGGGACTGGACGCCCGCCGGGACGCACTGCCGGCGCAACTGTCCACGGGGATGCGGCAGAAGCTCGACCTGGCTCTCGCGTTCCTCCGCCCGACAGGGCTGCTACTCCTGGACGAGCCCGACCGGGGACTGGACCCCGCCGCACGAGAGGCGCTGTGGACCGAGGTCGCCAGCCGCCGCGAGGCCGGAACGACGCTGCTCCTCGCCAGTCACCATCCCGCGGAGCTCGAGCACCTGGTCGACGAGGTGCTCCTGCTGGAGTTCGGCGAGGTGCTCGAGCGCGGGCCCCTCGACGAGATCCGGCGGACGGAAGCAGCCCGACGGCTCGGGCTGACGTGATAGCCGCCCGACCGGTCGACGACGACGGCACCCCGCTCCCGACCCTGCTGCGGCGTGACCACGGACGCCGGCTCCGCACCGGCGACGTGCTCTACCGGCTCTACCTCACCGTCCTGTTCGGAGGGATGTACGGCGGGGCCATCGTCCACGCGATCGTGACGGTCCCGACGCCGGCGGCGTCGCCCATGGAGCTGGTCTGGCTCGGCCTCGTGCTGGCATCGCTGCCGGGGGTGGCCGTGCTGGTGGGCGCCAACCTGGGTGACTGGATCGGGTTGGTGCCGGTGACGCCGGCGGAGGCGGCGGTGCTGCTGCCGACCCCCGTCCGCCGACGGGCGCTGCTGCGACCTCGGGCGCTCCGGGCGACCGCCGCGCTGGTCATGCTGGTCGCGGCGTCCGGGGTGGTGGCTGCGGCACTGCTGGCCCTGCAGCGCACCGTCGGTCCGAGCGCCTGGCTGGCCACCCCGGTCCTCGGCGCGGCGCTCGCCACCCTGCTGGCCGCGGCGGCTGTCCGGACCCAACTCCACCCGAGGGTCCGTGGGCGGCCCTGGCGGGTGGTGGGCACGGGGCTCGTCGCCGTCAGCCTGCCCCTGCTGCTCGCTGCCGTCCCGACCGGTCGTCAGGTGCTCGCAGGGCTGGCGAGCGCCGTCCTCCGGGCCCCGGATCCAGCACCGGTCGTCGCGATGGCGCTGGCCGGCTGGGTCGCCACCACCGGGGTCGCGAGCGTGGGCATCCGCCGCCTCGACGGCGCGCACGACGAGGAGCTCCGGGCTCGGGCCGGGCTCCACACCGGGGTAGGTGCGAGCCTCAAGCTCGGCGACCTCCGGGCGGTCCGGCTCAGCCGGGAACCGACCAGCCGGGCCCGACCGGGACGTCGCCTGCCGCTGCCGACGGGAGGGCCCGCGGTCGTGGCCTGGCGGCACCGGAGGGCCCTTCGCGCTCGGCCGGGCGGCCTGGTGCGGGTCGTGGCAGGTTGGGCAGCGGCGACCGCGCTCGTCGTCGGGCCCGAGCCGCCGAGTACGGCGACCGGCGCGACCCTGCGTGTCCTGGTCGCCGGTGGGCTGGCCTACGCCGCGACCGTCCCGCTCCTCGAGCCGCTGCGACGCGACCACGACGCCCCGCTGGCCGCGGAGCTCCTGCCCTTCGGGTACGCGCACCTGCAGCGGCTCCACGTGCGGGCCACGTGGTCGATCGCATGTGTGGTCATCGTGCCGACGACCACGCTGAGCCAGCTCCTGCTCGCGCCCGACCTGCCGTGGTGGTCCGGCCTCGCCGGTGGTGTGCTCGCCGCGAGCTGCGCGGTGCTGGCCGGGGCCGACCGGGTGCGCCAACCCGGGACCCTGGCGGAGTCGGTGGCCACGATGCCCGTCGGTGCCACCCCGGAGGTCCTCGGTGTCGCCGTCGCCGGCAGCCTGCTGCTGCCGGTTCTCGCCATGGTCCCCGCCGGGTTGCCCATCGGTTTCGCGCTGGCGTCACCGCTGCTCCCCGTGCCGGCCGCACCGGTGGTCGCTGTCACTGCCCTGGCGGGGGTGCTCCTGCTGGGGCTCCGATGGCTGGGGCTGCGGATCTGGCTGGACGCCGCCGAGGCCGCGCTGGCCGACGCCTCGGTCCCGGAGCCCGGGAGCAGTCTGCCGCTCGCGTGGCGACGGCTGCAGGACCGTCGTCGTCGCTGACACCCTGCGGCACCACCCTCAGCTGCAGCCGTCGCCCTCCTCCGCCTCCAGGGCGACGAGCACGACCTCGGCGATGTCCGCCAGCGCATCCAGCTGCCCCGGTGCGAGGTGGTCGATCATCAGGGCACGGACGTCGTCGACGTGGGCAGGAGCGGCCGCTTCGATGGTCGCCCGACCGGCCTCGGTGAGCAGCACCTCCGACCCCCGTGCGTCCTCGGCACAGTCCTCACGGCAGACCAGCCCACGGGACTCCATGCGCTTGAGGTGGTGGGACAGGCGGCTCTTCTCCCAGCGCAGGGCCCGACCGAGCTGGAAGGCCCGCAGCCGCCCCTCCGGCGCCTCCGAGAGCTCGACCAACACGCTGTAGTCCGCGTGCGACAGCCCAGGTCCGCGGGCCAGTCGACGGCTCAGCGCAGCCTCCAGCTCGATCCGCATCCGGGTGTAGCCCCGCCAGGCACGGGCCTCCCGCTCATCCAGCCAGCGCGGTTCGGTCTCCGGTCGCTCATCCATCGTCACATCCTAGGCTGAAGCAAGTTGACATGTCATCCACCTGAGCGTACCGTACTAGTTGACAGGTCAACCAAGAGCTTGTCGGCCATCCCATCCGTTCATCCCCAACCTGCGGAGGAGCTTCCCATGAGCACCACCATCGAGCGTTCCCAGCTCACCGGCACCTACACCATCGACGCCTCACACAGCGCCCTGACCTTCGTCGCCCGCCACGCCATGGTCACCAAGGTCCGTGGCGCCTTCAACGAGTTCGCCGGCACCTTCACCGTCGACGCCGACGACCCGAGCAAGGCGACCGCCGAGGTGACCATCGAGGCCGCGAGCATCGACACGCGCAACGCGGACCGCGACGGCCACCTGAAGAGCAACGACTTCTTCGCCATGGACGAGTACCCGCAGCTGACCTTCCGCTCCACCAAGGTCGAGCCGAAGAGCGACAGCGAGTTCCGCGTCACCGGCGACCTGACCATCCGCGGCGTGACCAAGGAGATCTCCTTCGACCTCGACCACACCGGGGCGGTCACCGACCCCTGGGGCATGCTGCGCGTCGGCTTCGAGGGCAGGACCGAGGTCAACCGCAAGGAGTGGGGCCTGAACTGGAACACCCCGCTGGACACCGGCGGCGTGCTGGTCTCCGAGAAGGTCACCCTCGAGTTCGAGATCTCGGCCACCAAGAACGCCTGAGCTCCTCCTCCGCACGATCACACGCGGCGGCATCCTCCGGGGTGCCGCCGCGTTAGGTTGTCCGTCGCGAGGAAGGCAGTGCGGTGGCGACGGGGAACACACGGACGCGCGAAGGGCACCGGGTCAACGTGGCGCTGGGCGGCGGCGGCGCCCGTGGCTACGCGCACATCGGCGTGCTCGAGGTCCTCGAGGAGCGCGGCTACGAGGTGACCAGCATCGCCGGCACCTCGATGGGCGCCCTGGTCGCGGCGCTCTACGCCGCCGGCACGATGCGCGAGTACGCCGACTGGGCCCGACGGCTGACCCAGCGTGACGTGCTGCGGCTGCTGGACCCCGCCTTCCGGGCCCCCGGTGCGATCCGGGCGACGAAGGTGTTCGCCAAGGTCGAGGAGCTCCTGGGCGACCGCCGCATCGAGGACCTGCCGATCCCCTACACCGCCGTCGCCACGGACCTCACCGCGGGCCGGGAGGTCTGGTTCCAGCGCGGGCCCCTGGCGCCGGCGGTGCGGGCGTCCATCGCCCTGCCGAGCTTCATCACCCCGGTGGTGATCGACGGTCGGCTGCTGGCGGACGGCGGGCTGCTGAACCCGATCCCGGTGGGCGCGACCGCGGCCACACCGGCCGACCTGACCATCGCGGTCTCCCTCGCCGAGGAGCACCTGATGGGGACCGCGCCGATGGCGCCGACCTCGCTGGCCGCGCCCTCGGTCGCGCCGGTCGCCGGGCGGGAAGCTGGCGCCCTGCGGGACAACGAGCTGGTCCGCACGGTGACCGGTTGGTTCGCCGGCATCGGCGACGAGCACGAGGAGGACGACGGCGCCGAGCACGACCTCGACGCCGACGCCCTGGCCGCCGGCGTCGCCCCCGGGTTCACCCCCCCACCGGCGGGGATGCGCACCGTGCAGGTGATGCAGCTGTCGGTCGAGGCGCTGCAGGCCGCGGTCACGCGCTTCCGGCTGGCGGCGAACCCGCCGGACCTGCTCATCACCTTCCCCCGTGGGGCGGCCAGGGCGCTCGACTTCCACCGGGCCGAGGAGCTGATCGCGCTCGGTCGGGCCCGGGCGATCGCCGCGCTGGACGGCCAGCCCGCGCCACCCTGGCCGTGAGGAGCCCCGGACGCATCGCCGCCGACCGGGCCCTGACCGGGCTCGCGCGACTGGCGCTGCGCGGCTTCTACCGCCGCGTCGAGATCACCGGCCGCGAGCACCTGGTCGAGGACCGGCCCGTGCTCGTGGTCGCCAACCACTTCAACGCGCTGCTGGACCCGGTCCTGGTCATGTACGCCATGCGCGAGCTGCCCCGGTTCGTGGCCAAGGCGGCGCTATGGCGACCACGCTGGGCTCGGCCGCTGCTGTGGCTGGCCGGCATGGTCCCGATCCACCGCCCGCAGGACGGCGGGGAGACGAGCGGGAACCAGGGCGTGTTCCGGTCCTGCGCCGAGCAGCTGGCCCGCGGCACCACCGTCGCTCTGTTCCCCGAAGGTGGCGTCTCCCCGATCCCGGCACTCCAGCCGCTGCGCACCGGGGCGGCCCGGATCGCGCTCTCGGCCCGCAGCGCCGGCACCGATGGCCTCGTGATCCTGCCGATCGGGCTGACCTACGAGGACAAGGTCGCGCTCCGCTCCCGCGCTCTGGTCCGCATCGGCGAGCCCATCGACGTGGACGGCCACCTCGACGCCAGCGGCCGCAGCGACGCGGACGTCGACGACACCGAGGTGGTCCGCTCCCTCACCGCGGAGATCCAGGACCGCCTCGCCGACCTGTCCCCGCTCTACACCGACGAGGTCGCGGGCGCCACCCTCGGTCGGGCTGCCGACGTCGCGCTGCGGCGCGCCGACGCCCGTCCGACGGAGGACGTGGCCCTGGTCGAGCGCGAGGCCCTGGCCCGACGCCTGGCCGCCGCACCCGAGGAGGCACGGAGAGAGGTGGTGGACACCCTCGCCCGCTACGAGCTGCGGCGCTCCCTGGCGGGCCTACGGGACACCGAGGTGGTCAGTCAGCGGACCCCCCGCCAGCTCGCCGGCACCTTCTTCGCGACGCTGGTCCGGCTCGTGCTGCTGGCGCCGTTCGCGCTCACCGGGGCGGTGGTCAACGCCCTGCCGTACTGGGGGGTGCACTGGGCGGGCCGGTTCGTGGCCAACCCGACGCTGCGCGCCAGCGCGCGGCTGCTGGCCGGGGTGCTGCTGTTCCCGACCACCTGGGTGCTTCTCGCGTGGCTGCTGCCGTGGGACACCTGGTGGGCACGGACGATCGTGATCGTCGCGGCGCCGGTGCTCGGCCTGGTGGCGGTCCGCGCCCTGGAGACCACGATCTCCACGGCCCGGGCGTGGCACGGCTGGATCACCCGCATCGAGCGCAGCGACCGGCTCGCGCAGCTGCGCGCCGAGCGGACCGCGCTGGTCGAGACGATCCAGCGGACCGCCGCCTAACCCGACACGGCCCAACGGATGACGTGCGCGTAGTCCTGGCCCGGCGACACCAGCACCTGATCGGCGTCGGCCCGGTTGACCTGGTCCGGGGCCTGCTGCGGCTCGAGGCACATCCCCGCGTGCGGGCCGTAGGTCGCCCCGCCCTTGCCGACGAGCGCGGGGAGCTGGCCACCGGTGTAGACCTGCAGGCCCGGCTGCGCCGAGTGCAGGGTGAGGGTGCGCCCGCTGGGAGGGTGCGCGAGGACCGCGAGCGGCCGCAGGACCCCGGACGGGCTCGCCGCGACGAGGTGGTGGTCGAAGCCGGCGGTCGCCGGCAGCGCCGCGATGCGCTCCCCCAGCAGCGCGCCACCCCGCAGGTCGAAGGGGGTGCCGGTCACGTCCCGCTCGACCCCGGTCGGGATGAGGTCGTCGCCGACCTCGAGCACGCGGTCCGCATCGACGTGCAGGGTGTGGTCGTGGACCGTGCCTGCCCCGGCGAGGTTGAGGTAGGCGTGGTTGGTCAGCACCAGCGGGGTGGTCGCATCCACGCTCGCCCGGTAGGTGATGGTCAGGCCGTCGTCCTCGACGCGGTAGGTGGCGGTGACCTCCACCGCGCCGGGGTACCCGCCCTCCCCGTCCGGCGAGCGGTGCCGGAGCACCACCTCGCGCGTGTCCCCGCCGACCCGCTCCCACACGACCCGGTCGAAGGACCGCCCGGCGCCGCCGTGCAGGTGGTGCGGCGGCTCGTTGCGGGCCAACCGGTAGGTCCGGCCGTCCAGCGTGAACCGGCCCTGGGCGATGCGGTTGGCGACCCGTCCGATGCTGGCACCGAGGTACTGGTCCGCCGCCGCCTCGTAGCCCGCGACGTCGTCGAACCCGAGCACCACGTCGACGGGGTCGCCGCCCGAGGCGGGGAGCACCAGGGACACCAGCGTCGCGCCGTGGTCCGTGACCTTCGCGACGATCCCGGTCGGCCCGGTGAGGGTCACGAGCGCGGCCGGCTGCCCGTCGGCACGGACGCCGAACGCCTCGATCCGGGGTGCGGAAGGTGCGGCCTCGGACACGACGGGCTCCAGCGGCTGGCGGCAGGTGGTGAGAGGAGCTGCGGACGCAGGGGCTCCTACCCTAGGGCCGGCCCGCAAGCTGCCGACCGCTACACCGGGCGAGGACGTTGGGGGATCACGATGCCGTCGCTGCCGGGGTGACCGGATCGGCCAGGGCAGCATCCCACGCGGCCAGGTTCCGCCGATCGCGCTCGAGGAGCACGTCGAAGGTCACGGACAGTGCGCCGGCGAGCGCCTCCTGCGCGTCGCGGATCACCGGCGACACGGGGCACAGCTCGACCAGGCTGCAGGACGGCGGGACCCGCACGCACCGGTTGAGCTGGATCGGCCCCTGCACGGCCTGGACCACGTCGAGGACCGTGATGTCCTCCGGCGGCCGGCCGAGCTGGACCCCGCCGGCGGCTCCCCGCAGGGTCTCGAGGATGCCGGCGCGTGCCAGCGTGGACACGATCTTGCCCACGAAGCTGTAGGACAGCTCCTGGCGGGCCGCGATCTCCCGGGTGCTGATGCGCTCGTGCCGGGCCGTCTCCAGCACGCACCGGATCGCGTAGTCGGCCTGTCGGGTCAGCTCCACGATCACCCTCCCCGTGCCGGGATGCGGCTGCGGCGGAGCTCCTCCAGCCGGGCGGCCCGCAGCGGTTCGTAGGCCTCGGGCGACAGCAGCCCCCGCTCGAACCCCTCGTCAAGCAGGGCCAGCTCCTCGAGCAGCAGGTCCGGTTCGAGGACCGAGGCTGCGGCCGGATCAGCCCCCGAGCTGTCCACCGGCCCGCCCGCATGAGCGATGAGCGGTGCGGCGACCGGCTCGGACATCCTCGAGGCGATGTCATCGACACCCCGCCCGGTCTCCTGCCGGCTCGCGGGGGCCGTCCTGCCCTCGTAGGCCGGTGTCGACGACCGGCGCCCCCGCAGCACGACGATGGCGATCGCCACGACCACGACGGCCAGCCCCGCCGCGGCGGCGTACCGCCACCAGGCCGTCTGCTCCGGCCCCAGCCCGCGCAGCTCCAGGGTGAGCACGTCGCCAGGCTCGAGACCCCCGGTGCCGAACATCGTGTAGGTCACCCCGCGGGAGTCCAGCTGCCCGGCCTGCTCCAGCGGCGTCCCGGCGATCGCGACCCCGTCCGGCAGCATCACGGTGAAGCTGTCCACGGGCAGCGGCACCGGCAGGGTGAGCTCCTCGAGGTCCTCCACGACGTAGCGCAGGGTGGCGTTGGTCTGCCCCGGGGGCAGCGGGGTGGTGTGGACGTAGGCCGCCCCCCGCATGGTCGCGCAGCACTCGGCGAACCGGCCCAGGAAGCCGAAGCCCGTCGCCTGGGGGTGCAGCGGCACGGTCAGCACCGCGCGGGTCCCGTCGGGCTCCGGGTCGGCGCCGAGCCAGGTCAACGAGGCGTCGTTGACGATCTGGAGGTCCTGCTGGACCGATACCCCGGCGTCACGGTCCAGCCAGACCACCCAGCTGGCGATGCGAACGGCGGCGGGGTCGTCGGTCGCGTCGAAGACCGACAGTGCCACCGCGGTCGTCTCAGCCGGCATCGACCGCAGCGGCCCACTGCGGTAGGTCGCGTCGTCGAAGCGGGTCACCACCTCGATCTCGGGACCATGCGGGACGGCCGGGAAGGCGAACGCCCCCTCGGCGTCGGTCGTGGTCCGCTCGAGCTCGGTCTGCTCGCCCTCACTCACGGTCACGAGCCGGACCTCGAGATCACCGATGCCGACGCCGTCGACGCCGTGGACCACCGTGCCGACGAGGTCGCCAGCACCGGCGTCGCCGTCCTGGGCCAGCGCCGGCGCCGCGAGGAGCAGGAGCGCCCCGGCGAGCAGGAGCAGCACGTTCCCGCGCCGGTTCATCGCTCCACCTCCCGGTCGGTCGCGGCCATCCGGCGCCGCCGCTCGGCGATCATCGCCTCGAGGTCGACGACCTCCTCCGCATCGGCGGCGGCGTCCACCACCTCGGCATCGGCGTGTCGGTCGGTCCTGCCGAGCAGCGGCTGGAGCACCATCCAGGCGACCAGCACGAGCAGGACGAAGGCAGCCAGGACCTCCAGCATCAGCGGACCTCCCCGGTCGTGACCGGCGCCCGGTCGTCCGGCTCCCCGGCGTCGTCCCGGCGCATCGCGTAGGGCCAGGCCGCCACCACCCCGCCGAGCAGGAGCAGCCCGCCACCGAGCCACAACCACAGGACCCCGGGGTGCAGCAGGACGGAGAACGTGGCGCGCTGGGCGTCGATGTCCACCTCCTCGAGGATCACGTAGACGTCCTCGCGGACGAGCGAGCGGACGCCGACGTGGGTCCGGGGCTGCTCCTGGTTGGCGTAGAGGTAGCGCTCGGTCTCGATGGTCCCGGCGTCGCGGCCCCCGGGTCGCGCGAGCTCGAGGGTCGCGGTCAACGACATGCGGGTGGCGGTGACCGCGGTGTCGAGGTCGGCGAAGGTCAGCGTGTAGCGACCCACCTCGGCGGACTCCCCGACGGTCAGGGTGTGGCGCTCGTCGCTGCGGTAGGTCACGTCGAGGGCGACCCCGACGATCAGCAGCACGACGCCGAGGTGGACGAGCGCCCCGCCGTAGCGGCGGGGGTTGCGGGGGAAGACCCCGAGGAAGGCGGGGAGGTGGTCCTTGGGGTGACGCAGCCCGTGCGCGTGGACCCCGTGGTGCAGCTCCAGCACGATCGTGGCCAGCGCGAAGCCCGACAGCGACAGCACCACGCTGGTCATCGGGTTCGCGGCGCCATCGAGCACGACCGCCACCACCCCCGCGAGCAACCCCACGGCCACGGGCACGGCGAGCCGCCGGGTCAGCCCGGCGGCGCTGGCGCGACGCCAGGCGAGCACGGGCGCCAGGCCGAACAGCACCAGCAGCGCGAGGGTGACCGGCAGGGTGACCCGGTCGAAGAACGGCGCGCCGACGGTCACGTCGCGGCCCTGGATCGCGTTGGTCAGCGCCGGGAACAGGGTCCCCCAGAAGATCGCCAGGGTGTAGAGGACGAGCACGGCGTTGGTGACGACCAGCATGGTCTCGCGGGTCCACCCGCCGATGGGGGCGCTGCGGTCCTTGAGCTCCGGGAGCCGCCACACCAGCAGGCCGGTGCCCAGCAGCACGACGGCGACGATGACCCCGAGCAGCCACAGCCCGGCGGGGGACTCCGCGAACGCGTGGACCGAGGCAGCCACCCCGGAGCGGACCAGGAAGGTCCCGAACACCGTCAGCGCGAAGGTGGTGATGGCCAGCACCAGGTTCCACACCCGCAGCTTGCCGCGCCGCTCCTGCAGCACCGCGGTGTGCAGGTAGGCGGTGGCGGTCAGCCACGGCAGCAGGCTGACGTTCTCGACCGGATCCCAGGCCCAGTAGCCGCCCCAGCCGAGCTCGGTGTAGGCCCAGCGTGCCCCGAGCAGGATCCCGAGCCCGAGCAGCACCCACGACCACAGCACCCAGCGGCGCACCGCGTGGATCCACTCGTCGTCGAGCCGGCCGGTCACCAGCGCCGCGATCGCGAAGGCGAAGGGCACGGTGAACCCGATGTAGCCGAGGAAGGTCGCCGGCGGGTGGTAGAGCTGTCCCCAGTTGCGCAGCATCGCGTTCAGCCCGGCACCGTCCGAGGGGGTGAACCCGAGCCGCTGGAACGGGTTGGAGGTGAAGGCGACCAGAGCGGTGAACACGACCAGCGTGGTGGCCAGCACCACGATCACCACCGGCAGCAGCTCCCGGTGCCGGTCGCGGTGCAGGGTGACCGCCAGCACCGAGGTAGCGGCCAGCACCCAGGCCCAGAACAGCAGCGAGCCGTTCTGCCCGGCCCAGAAGGCCGCGATCGTGTAGCTGAGCTCCAGGCTGCGGTCCGAGTACTCGGCCACGTACCGCACGGAGAAGTCCCGCGTGAGGAACAGCGTGACGAGCACCCCGGAGGCCACCGTCAGCGACACGAGCGCGCCCCGGAGCCCCGCGGCGGCGCTCTCGACCAGGTCACGGCGTCCCGAACGATGGCCGAGCGTGCCGGTCACCGCGGCCCAGACCGACGCCGCGAGGGCGAGCAGCAGCGTGAAGGTGCCGAACTCCGGCATCAGCGTCCGCCTCGCTGGAGCACCCGGCGGCGGTGCAGCAGGTGGGCGAGGTAGCCGCCGTACAGCAGGCCGGAGCCGACGTAGGCGGCGACGAGGTAGGTGGTGGTGCTCATCGACGGCTCCGATCGGGGGCGGCGAGCACGGCCTCGCGGCGGGCGTTGTCCAGGCGCAGCCGCAGCAGCAGCAGGTACAGCAGCGTGAACGCGGCGATGGCGACCAGCAGGACGGTCAGCATCTCGCCGGGGAGCTGGGGTCCGTCGGGGTTGGCGACGACCGGGCCGGGGTGCAGGGACCGCCACCACCGCACGGAGACGTAGACCAGCGGGACGTCGAGGAAGGCGACGATGCCGAGCACCGCGGCGTACCGGGCCCGACGGGTCGGCTCCTGCACGTAGCTGCGCAGCACGAGGTAGGACAGGTACAGCAGGAACAGCACGAAGTAGCTGGTCAACCGCGGGTCCCAGTCCCAGTACACGCCCCACACCGGTCGGGCCCACAGCGGACCGGTGAGCATCACCCCGGTGGTGAACACGACCCCGACCTCGGCGGAGGAGGCGGCCAGGCGGTCCCAGCGGGCGTTGCGGGTGCCGAGGTAGGCGATGCTGGCCGCGAAGACCACCGCGAAGGCCAGCATGCCGATCCAGGCGGCGGGGACGTGGATGTAGAAGATCCGCTGCGACGGCCCCTGGAGCCGGTCCTCGGGTGCCCACGCGAGCGCCAGCACCACCGCCGCCGTCATCGTCACCGCGGTCGCCCCGCCGAGGACGACGAGCCACCTCGACGTCCGCGGCGGCGGTGCCACGCCGGCCGGATCCGGCATCGAGGTGGCGCGCAGGGTCGGGTCCAGGGTGCTCATGCGGTCACTCCTCGAGGACGTGGCGGTAGGTCGCCAGGCCGAGCAGCAGGAACAGCGCGGCGGCCGCGGTCAGCAGCAGCAGCCAGCCCCGGGCGGCGCCGACGCCGCCACCGGTCAGGGCCACCTCGGTGGCCGCGACCGCGGCGATCAGGACCGGGATCGCCACCGGGATCACGAGCACCGGCAGGATCGCCTCCCGGGTCCGGGTGTTGACCGCCATCGTCGAGAGCAGGGTCGCCACCGCCACGAGCGCCACGGTGGCCAGCACGACGGTCACGAGCAGCAGCACCACCCCGCGGCCGGGCGCGAGCTGCAGCAGCACCACCGCCAGGGGCAGCACCAGCAGCTGGGTCACCCCGACGAACACCAGGTTCGACAGGACCTTGCCGAGGTAGATGCTCTCCCGCGGGACCGGGCTCGTGACCAGGCCGTCGATGCAGTCGTGCTCGTGCTCCATCGCCAGGGTGCGGCCGATGCCGAGCAGGATCGAGAACAGGAAGGCCATCCACAGCAGGCCGGCGGCGATCGCCTCGCGCTCGGGGCTCGCGCTGGGGAACGAGAAGCTGGCGACGACGAGGATCAGCACCGCGAACATCCCCACCGCGGTCACGACGTCCCGGGTGCGCAGCTCGATACGCAGGTCCTTGACCGCGATCCTGCGGGCCGCCTGCCAGGTGGTCATCGTCCCACCTCCGCCAGCTCCCCCCCGCCACGGCCGACGGCGCGCACCCGGGCGGTGATGCCGTCGGCATCCGTGACCGGCTCGTCCGCGACGACGCGGCCGTCGTGCAGGACGACCAGCCGCTCGGCCAGCGCCGCGTGGGCCGGGTCGTGGACGGTCAGCATCAGCGTGCGGCCGCGCCCGTGGAGGTCGGTGAGGATCGCTGCGAGCCGGTCGGCGCTGTCGAGGTCGAGGCCCGTGAAGGGCTCGTCCAGCAGCAGCACGGCCGGCTCGTGCAGCAGGGCCCGAGCCAGCGCCGCACGCTGGGTCGTCCCCCGTGACAGCTCCCGCGCTCGCCGGTCCAGCGCGTGGGTCACGTCGAGCCGCGCCGCCACGTCCTCCACCACCTGCCGGTCCAGCCCGTGGAGGTCGGCGTGGAAGGCGAGGTTCTCGCGGACGGTGAGCTCGGCGTAGAGCAGGCTCTCGTGCCCGACGTAGCCGAGCATCGCCCGGATACCGGCACCCGCGGCGCGCCGGTCGATCCCGGCGACGCGGACCCGGCCCTCGCTGGGCAGCGTCAGCCCGGCGAGCAGGCGCAGCAACGTGGTCTTGCCGGCCCCGTTGGCGCCCATCAGCGCGACCCAGGACCCGGCCGGGACCGTCAGGTCGACCTCGTCCAGGGCGACCAGGGGCCCGAAGGCCCGGCTCACCCGTTCGAGGACCAGGTCGGCGGACCTCATGGCGCGAGATCCGCCTCGAAGCGGGACGCGCACCGGGCCAGCACGGTGTCGGCGTGGAACACCCCGTCGGGACCGAGCGCACCCTCGGAGACCGCTTCGGACCCGTCGGTGAGCGAGTCGGGTGCCCGCCCGTCGAACCGGACCGGCACGGTCGCGGTGCCGTCGGTCACCTCGAAGGTCAGCACGCCCGCGTCGTCGCGGGCGATGGTGCCGTTCACCACCTCGCCGGCCAGGCGGACGTGCTCGCCGACGTGCGCTGTGGTCAGCTCGCTCGGATGGACGTAGTAGACGACGGAGCCCTGGAAGGCGTCCATACCGAGCCAGATGAGCGCCGCGAGGGCGACGGCACCGAGGGCGAACAGGGGCAGGCGGTTCGGTCGCTCGGTCAGGTCACGCTCGTCGAGATGGCGCTCGTCCGGCTCCTCGGCACCCGGATCGACCCGGCGATCATCGAGATGCGACATCTCCGACTCCAGAGGTCCGAACCGACGTGGGTCCTGATGAGCCTGCGCGTCCGAGCCGCACGGGAGTAGGGACACCCGGGGTCAGCGCGACGGGCCCAACGGCCTTGCCCGGACGCACCGGCGCGTGCGAGCGTCGGAGCACCGCAGCGAGCAGGACCCTGGACGTGTCCACGACCACCACGCCGCCGTCGCCGGCCCGGGAGCCGGGCGAGACCGCCATGCCGGGACGTCGCGGGGGGCTGCTCGTCGCCGCGATCGTGGTCGTGGTCACGCTCGGGATCGCCGCAGCGCTGCTCCTCGCCCTGCTCCCCGGCGACGGCCTGCCACGGAACCCGGTCGGGGTCGAGGCACCGACGTTCACCCTGCAGACGCTGGACGGTGAACAGCTCGCGCTCGCCGACCTGGCCGGTGACCCGGTCGTCGTGACCTTCTGGGCCTCGTGGTGCGGCACCTGCAAGCAGGACATGCCGGCGATCCAGCGTCTCGCCGACCGCTGGGGACCCCGTGGGGTCTCGGTCATCGGCATCGTCATCGACGACGAGCTCGGGGCCGCGCAGGCGGTGGCCGCCGAGCACCAGCTGCGGTACCCGAGCGCGTTCGACGCCGCCGGGGAGGTCGCACGGGCCTACGCGGTCACCGGGACGCCGGAGACCTACCTGATCGGTGCGGATGGTCGGATCGCGGCGATGTGGATCGGGCCGCTCCGAGCGGCTGAGCTCGAGCTCCAGCTCGCGATCGCCACGGAGGCTGCCGGCTGATCGTGGTTCGGAGCACGGTCACGAGCGCTACCCGCTCGCTGCGGGACCCACCGCGTCCGAGGACGGGCCGAAGGTCCCTTCGAGCCCGAAATAGGACCTCTATCGTTGGTGCGAGAAGAGCAGAAGGAGCCGCTCTAGAACGCGACCGATGCCGTAAATACGACCGGATCTGTCGGAGTTCGAAGGACCCAAGAGCGAGGTGATGTCCATGCTCGAATGGTTCCGGACGACGAAGGGGACGATCTCCCTGTTCGCCGCCGGTGGCCTGCTCGCCGGCGTCGTCCTCGGTGGCGCGTCCATGGAGGTGATCAGCCACACCGATTCCCCGGAGTTCTGCAGCAGCTGCCACATCATGGACTCCGCGTTCGGCTCCTTCCAGGAGTCGAACCACGCGCACCTGGACTGCAACGACTGCCACGCACCCACCGACGGTCTGCTGATCACCAAGCTGAGCTTCAAGGCTCGGGCTGGCGCCGGACATATCTGGTTCAACACCATCGGTCGCGGCAGCATCCCCGACGTGCTCCACGCCACCTCGAGCTCCGTCGAGGTCGTGAACGCCAACTGCATGAGCTGCCACGAACCGAGCATCTCCGACATCACCCACGACGTGAAGGAGACCTGCTCGGACTGCCACCGTTCGGTGCCGCACGGCCGCGGCATGTACCGCCCGCAGGAGTGGTACGAGCCCATGGAGCGGAGCCCGGTGCCGTCCACGACTGCCCTGCCGGACGCAGGAGGTAGCTGACCATGCGTGACCGTCTCCCCCGTCGGACCAGCACGATGCTCCTCGGTGTCGTGGTCCTGCTGCTCGTGGTCGCTGCCTGCTCCTCGGATCCGGCTGAGCCGCCGGAGGCCACCACGACGAGCCTCCCTGCGGACACCTTCCACGTGACCGCGTTCGAGGACGAGTTCCCCCAGCAGTTCGCGAGCTACCTACGCAACGTGCAGGTCGAGGACTACGTCTCCAAGCTGACCGTGGACGTCGAGCCCGACCTGCCGATGCTGTGGTCCAACTACGCCTTCTCGAAGTCGTACAACTACCCCCGCGGCCACACCTTCGGTCTGGTCGACATCCTGGCGACGCCGCGCATCGGTGACGCGTCCATCGGCTCGTGCATGACCTGCAAGTCGACCGCCGTCCCGACCCTCCTCGACGAGTTCGGCGACGACTACTGGTCGGCCAACTTCAACGAGGGACTGCGCCCACGCGTGCTCGAGTTGGCCGCAGGGGGCGAGGACGAGCGGCTGGGCGAGCTCGGCCACGTCGGCATCGGCTGCTCCGACTGCCACGACCCGCAGACGATGGATCTCCGGATCACCCGACCGTCGCTCCTGAACGCCCTGGAACGCCGCGGCACCGACATCGAGCAGGCCAGCCTGAACGACATGCGGGCCTACGTCTGCGCCCAATGCCACGTCGAGTACTACTTCTACCCCGAGACCCGCAAGGTGACCTTCCCGTGGGACGGGGGGCTGCGCCCCGAGGACCTGTACGAGTACTTCCAGACCACCGCGATCGCGGCTGGGTTCGAGGCGGACTGGATCCACGGGGTGTCCGGCGCGCCCATGCTCAAGGCACAGCACCCCGAGTACGAGCTGTGGAGCTACGGCCCGCACGGCGAGGCGGGCGTGACCTGCGCCGACTGCCACATGCCCTACCAGCGGGTCGACGGCCGCAAGGTCAGCTCGCACTTCTGGGGCTCGCCGCTGGCCGACACCGCCGAGGCCTGCCGCACCTGCCACGCCGACCGGACCGCCGACGAGTTGCAGCAGCGGGTCGCCGACATCCAGGAGCGGCACCTGTCCGCGATGGAGGAGACCCAGTCGGTCTCCGTGGACGCGCACTACTACGTCAACCGGCTGATCACCGCTGGCGCCGATGAGGACGTCATCGCCGAGTGCCAGGAACTGGTCCGTCGTGGCCAGTGGTACTGGGACATCATCGCGGCCGAGAACTCGGACGGGTTCCACAACCCGCACGGAGCCATGGACGCGATGCGGGTCTCCTCAGACGCGTCCAACCTGGCGATCCGGATCGCCACCGCGGAGCTGGTGCGGCTCGGGGTCGACCTGGACGAGCTTCGCGAGCAGATCGAGGCGACCAAGGCTGACGTCTACGGGGAGGACGACCCGCTGCGGAAGAACGAGTGGGTGACCAACGACTTCTTCCCCTTCCAGGGCTGACCTCCTGGTGGCCGCCGCGCCGGTGCGGGGCGGCCACCCTCCACCGGGGCCGGGCGCCGTGCCCGGCTCCCTCCTGGTGGCTCCACCGCGACGATGACGCGTGTCTCATCGGTTTGCGTAGCGGCCCGACCGTGAAGCAGGATGTCCCGCCGACGAGCGGTATCGGGCCGCTCCACGCCCGAGGACCGTCACCCATGCTCGACGAGAAGCTGGAGCCCATCTACGACGAGGTCGTCCGCCGGAACCCCGGTGAGACCGAGTTCCACCAGGCCGTCCTCGAGGTCATCTCCTCGCTCGGGCCGCTGCTGGCCAAGGAGCCCCGCTTCGTCGAGCGCAAGGTCATCGAGCGCATCTGCGAGCCGGAGCGCCAGATCATCTTCCGGGTGCCGTGGCAGGACGACCGCGGCGAGGTCCACATCAACCGCGGGTTCCGGGTCGAGGTCAACAGCGCGCTGGGCCCGTTCAAGGGCGGCCTGCGCTTCCACCCGTCGGTGAGCCTCGGCATCGTGAAGTTCCTCGGCTTCGAGCAGGTGTTCAAGAACGCGCTGACCGGCATGCCGATCGGCGGCGGCAAGGGCGGCTCGGACTTCGACCCCAAGGGCCGCTCCAACGATGAGGTCATGCGGTTCTGTCAGA
The DNA here is from genome assembly GCA_047921175.1 of Nitriliruptoraceae bacterium. Classification (GTDB taxonomy): domain Bacteria; phylum Actinomycetota; class Nitriliruptoria; order Nitriliruptorales; family Nitriliruptoraceae; genus T1Sed10-7. The sequence continues at coordinate 26,463 of JBLRWQ010000012.1, forward strand.
GCTACATGACGGAGCTGTACCGCCACCTCGGGGAGTACACCGACGTCCCGGCCGGGGACACCGGTGTCGGCGGCCGGGAGATCGGCTACCTCTTCGGCCAGTACAAGCGGATCACCAACCGCTACGAGTCCGGGGTGCTGACCGGCAAGGGGCTCGAGTGGGGTGGCGCGCTGGTGCGCACCGAGGCGACCGGCTACGGCACCGCGCTGTTCGCCCGCGAGATGCTCGCGGCCCGGGGCGAGGAGCTCGAGGGCCGCACGGCGGTCGTGTCCGGCTCGGGCAACGTCGCCATCTACGCGATCGAGAAGCTGCAGCAGTTCGGCGTCAGGGTCGTGGCCTGCTCCGACTCCGACGGGGTCATCCTCGACGAGGACGGCATCGACCTCGAGACGCTCAAGCAGGTCAAGGAGATCGAGCGCGGCCGACTGACCGCCTACGCCGAGCGACGCCCTTCCGCTACCCATCGACACAAGGGGTCGATCTGGGACATCCCGTGCGGCATCGCCCTGCCCTGCGCGACGCAGAACGAGCTCAACGGCACGGACGCGAAGGAACTCGTCGCCAACGGGTGCACCGTGGTCGCTGAGGGGGCGAACATGCCCTGCACGCCTGACGCGGTCCGGGTGTTCCAGCAGGCGGGCGTCGCCTTCGGGCCGGGCAAGGCCGCCAACGCCGGTGGGGTCGCCACCTCGGCGCTGGAGATGCAGCAGAACGCGAGCCGCGACCGGTGGAGCTTCGACTACACCGAGCAGCGCCTCGACGCCATCATGCAGGACATCCACCGCACCTGTCACGAGACCGCCGAGGAGTACGGCCAGCCGGGGAACTACGTCCTGGGCGCGAACATCGCCGGGTTCCATCGGGTCGCCGATGCCATGGTGGCGATGGGCCTGGTGTGAGCGTCCTGCCGCGACAGGCTGCCCGACCGGATGGGGACTTCCGACCCTGTCTTCGGTGAGCCTCACCATGGATGGTCTCAGGCGTCCTACAGCGACCCGCACGAGAGGATGCCCGTGGCGCAGGTGCGCGTGTTCCTGCCGCTCAGCGGCACGCCGACGAACCTCGCCGAGAGGTTCGCCGGCGATCCGTCCTGGCTGCCCGACGCCGAGCCCCTCGGCGACGGTCGTTGGCGTACCACGCTGCACGGGGGTGGGTTCCGACGCCACGTCGCCGTCCGCATCGGGGAACCCTGGTCGGCGGGGAGTACCCGCTGGCGTTCGCTGAGCTGGGACCCCACCACCCCGGACGGTGCCCCGCCATCACGGTTGGTGGAGTGGCTGCTGCCGACCTTCGACGGCGAGGTCGGCCTCCACGACCGCGGCGATGCGGCCTCGCTGGTGATCGATGGCCGGTACCAGCCGCCCGGCGGCAGCCTGGGCAACGCCGTGGATGAGCTCGCGCTCCACCGCGTCGCCCGCCGGACCCTGGAGGGCCTGGCAGCCGGGATCGCGGCCGAGCTCGCTCCTGTCACCGTGTAGACCGAAGCGGCGCCCGGGCTCGAGCGATCAGGTCATCCCTGTCGGAGACCGGCTGCACATCCGTGCGGTGAGCGCGCTATCGTACAGCTCATGATGAACTCCCCACTGCGACCGGTCCGTCTGGACCTCACGGGCGACCGGATCCTGGCCACCTACCACCTGACGGGCGATCCGATGCGGACCGCCGCGGTGCTCGAGCAGCTCGTCGTCGAGCAGACCATCGAGTTCCCCGCCGACCTCGTGCCCGACGATGACATCAGCCGCTTCCTGATCGCGGACGTGCGCTCGAACGAGGTGCGCGACGACGGCCTGCGGGTCGCCGAGGTCAGCTACGCAGCGGAGATCGCCGGTGCGCAGCTCCCGCAGCTGACGAACGTGCTGTTCGGCAACATCTCGATGGTGCCGGGGGTTCGGCTCGTCCAGGTCCGGCTCCCGGAGGCCTTCCTGTCCTCCCTGGCCGGGCCGACGCTCGGGATCGAGGGCCTGCGCACCCGGTTCGACCTCCCTCACGGCCCCCTGCTGGCCACCGCCCTCAAGCCGATGGGCACGCCGGTGGCCGACCTGGCGCGCATGGCCTACGACCTGGCCGCCGGTGGGCTCCACCTCGTCAAGGACGACCACTCCTTCGCGACCCAGCCGTTCGCCACCTTCCGTGAACGGGTTCCCGCGCTGGCCGCGGCGGTGCGACGGGCCAACGAGGACCGCGGGGTCGACGGCTCCGTCTACCTCCCCGCCCTCAACCTCCCGGCGGATCGGCTGCGCGACGGCCTGGAGCTCGCGGTCGAGGCCGGCGCCGGCGGCGTGCTCGTGCTACCGGGACTGGTCGGCTTCGACGCGATGCGGGACCTCGCCGCGATCGCCCCCGACGAGCTGGTGGTGATGGCGCACCCGTCGTTCCTGGGGAGCCACGTCACGGACCCGACCGCCGGCCTGTCGCACGGGCTGCTGTTCGGCACCCTGGCCCGCCTGGCGGGCGCCGACGTGTCGATCTTCCCGAACTTCGGTGGCCGCTTCAGCTTCTCCCGGGAGGCCTGCCTGGAGATCGCCACGGCCTGCCGCGCGCCCCTCGGGGAGCTGCGGACAGCCTTCCCCGCGCCAGGCGGCGGGATGACCGTCGAGCGCGTGCCGGAGATGCTCGACGCGTACGGCGAGGACGTCTGCCTCCTGATCGGCGGCAACCTCTACCGCGGTGACATCGCGACCCAGACACGCCGGATGACCGAGGCGGTCGCCGCAGCCAGCTGAGCCGTCCAGCGAACCCGCGAGCGGCGGGGTCCTCGCTAGGCACGCCAGGCGTCGGGGACGTCCTCGCCCGCGAACCAGGCGTGCACGGCCCGCGCCGCCAGTCGTGAGTGCTCGCCGATGACGTCATCGGATGCGCCGCCGATGTGGGGGGTCACGACGACGTTCTCCAACCCCAGCAGGGGATGTGCCGCCGGGAGCGGCTCCTCCCAGAACACGTCGAGACCCGCACCGGCGAGCTGCCCCGCGCGCAGGGCCGACAGCAGGGCCTCCTCGTCGAGGATCGCCGCCCGTCCGGCGTTGATGACCACGGCATCGGGGCGAAGCAGCGCGAGCTCGTCGGCGCCGATGAGGCCACGGGTGGCCTCGTTGAGCGGAGCGTGGACGGTGAGGATGTCACAGGAGCGCAGCAGCTCCTCCAGCGGCACGAGCGTGCCCAGGTCCCCGACGTCGGCCTGCTCGAGGGCCGGGTCGGCGATGAGGATCCCCATGCCGAACCCGTGCGCGCGCCGGGCGACCCGGCGCCCGATCGCCCCGCCACCCACGATGCCCAGCACACGTCCCGTGAGGCCCCGGCCGCGGAAGCGGCGATACGGCTCGTACGGGTCTCCCGCCGACCACCGGCCGGCTCGCATCCACGCCGATGCCGCCGTGACCTGCCGCACCGTCGCCAGCAGAAGCGCGAAGGTCAGGTCCGCCGTCACCTCGGCGTTGCGCCCCGGCGTGGTGCCGACGATCACACCCCGCCGTGCGCAGGCGTCGACATCCACGTTGACCGGGTTGCTCCGGCACGACACGACCAGCTCGAGAGCGGGGGCAGCCGCCAGGGCGGCCTCGTCCAGCAGATCCGCCTCGCACACGATGGCGGCGACGTCGAGCAGGTCCTCCGCCGGCACCGTCTCGAGTAGCGGGGCCGGGCTCGCCGCGCCCGGGTGTCGACGCACATCGAAGGTCGTCGCCAGCTCGTCGAGGACGCGGTCGTCGAAGGGGGCCGTGACGAGCACGACGGGCCGTTCGGCGGACATGTGCTGACCTCCTCGACGGGGTGCTGCGGCCATGGACGACGACCGATGTCTCAGGCGTGCTGCGCCTCCGGGAGCAGCCCGCGAGGGAACTCGAGATCGTGCACCCCGAGCTGCAGCATCCTGAAGGTGCCCATCGCGGCCTCCTCCAGGTTCATGGCCCGGCGGAAAGCCATGGGGACGTCGGCGCCGACGGTCGAGCAGCCGTGGTGGGCAAGCACGACGCAGTCGTGCTGCAGCGTCGCCTCCGCCGCGCTGTCGGCCAGCTCGTCCGAGCCGTTCGGGGCGAACGGCACCGAGGCCACCTCGCCGACGTAGGCCACGTGGTCCAGCGTCAGGGGGCGGATGCGGTACCCGAGGGCGTCGACCAGGACCGCGTGCTGCGGATGCAGGTGCACGACGGCGCCGACGTCCGCCCGCATCCGGTAGATGCGCTGGTGGAGCTTCCACTCGCTCGAAGGTTCGGGGAACCCGCCGACCCAGCACCCATCGAGGTCGAGGACGGCGAAGCTGTCCATCGCGAGCCGGTCGAGCCAGGTCGCCGCCCCCGTGACCAGGAACCGGTCACTGCCCGGTATCCGGGCGGACAGGTTCCCGCCGCTGGCGAGGACCAGACCACGCTCGACGGCGGTCCGCCCGGCGTCGACCATCTGGTCGATGAGGTCCTCGGACGTCCTTGCGGGCTGCATCGCGGGCTCCGCTCGCCGGTGGCTCGAAGGCCACCGATATGCACATTCGTTCAGTCTCTGAACAACTTTACCGTGTGGGGTCGGGGCACGCCAGCCCCCTGCGACCGTGCCGGGGACCTAGACTCCAGCCAGTCGGTGGTCCACCCGTCCACCAGCCCGATCGCCCAGGAACGGTGCCAGGATGCTCGGTCGCGCCGCCCGCCTGCACTACCAGCACGGCTACACCCACCAGCAGATCGCAGAGACGCTCGGGGTGTCCCGGGTCAAGGTCACGCGGATGCTCGCCGAGGCCCGTCGCACCGGCATCGTGGAGATCCGCATCCACAGCGACGAGACGATCTTCACCGACCTCGAGGTGGCGCTCACCGAGCGCTACCAGCTCGCGAGCGCGTGGGTCGCGCCAAGCTTCGATGACAAGGAGCGCCTCTACGCCTCGCTCGGCACGCTCGGCGCCACCGCCCTGCAGGCCGTCCTTTCCCCGGGGATGACCGTGGCGGTCGGCCTCTCGGACACGGTCGGCGCCGTCGCCCCGCACGTCCAGATAGACGAGCCATCCTCGGCGGTGTTCGTCCCCGCCACCGGCAGCCGGCTTGCCTCGCAGGACGGCGCGCAGCCGCACGAGGTCGCCCAGGCACTCGCCTCCGCCTTCCAGGGCACCGCGCGCCACCTGCCCGCACCGGTGCTGGCCTCCAGCGCCGAGGCGGCAGAACTGCTTCGCAGCGAGCCGGACGTGGCTCAGGCTCTGGAGCTGGCCCGAGCCGCTGACATCGCCATCTACGGCATCGGCGGCATGCTGCCAGGGTCCGGCATCCTCATGGACGGCACCGCACCGCCGTCGCAGATCAAGGAGCTGGCCTCCGGCGGTGCCGTCGGCAACATCTCCGCCGGGTTCTTCGACCGCGACGGGGTACCCGTGACCTCGAGCCTGACCGGGCGGCTGATCGGGCTGAGCCTCGAGGAGCTGCTGAGCGTCCCGATCCGGATCGCGCTGGCCGGCGGCCGGAACAAGGAGCAGGCGCTGGCTGGTGCCCTGGCCGGCGGGTACGCGACGGTGCTCGTGACCGACGAGCTCACCGCGCGGGCGCTCCTGGCGGACGGCCACGGCTGAGGGGGAGCCGGGCCGTCCGCCAGGAGTAGGTGGGCATCACTGCCCGTAGTTGCCCCGGTACCACATCGCGCAGCGCTCGATCTCAGCCGGGTCCATCTCGGTCACGGGCCCGGACAGCAGCGCCATCCGGATGGTCATCGCGGCCTCCTCGACGTGCAGCGCGATCTTCACGGACTCCGACGCCGACCGCCCCATGGTGAACACGCCGTGCCGGTCGACCAGGGTGGCCATGCCGCTGTCGCCGGCGACCTCCATCACCGCCGCGCCGGTGTCCTCCGCCCCGGGGGTCGCGTAACGCGAGCAGGGGACCCCGCCACCGATCAGGTGCGTGAGCGGGGTCAGCGTCGCCGGGATGCTCTCGCCTCGTGCCGCGAAACTGGTGGCGTAGGGCGAGTGGGTGTGGCACATCCCCATCACGTCGTCGCGCCGCCGGTAGACGTACAGGTGCACCCCGAGGTCGACCGAGGGCTTGAGGTCACCCTCGACCACCATCCCGTCCAGGTCGACCACGACCAGGGACTCCTTGGTCAGGTGCTGGAACGGGATCCCCGAGGGCTTGATCACGATCAGGCCGGAGTCGGGATCACGGCCGCTGACGTTGCCGCCGCTCCAGACCACGAGGTTGTTGCGCGGTAGCTCGTGGTTCATCACGAGCACCTCGTCGCGCAGGGACTCCAGCATCATCTCGGGGACCTCTCTCCGGGGACCTCGCCGCCGGGGTAGAGCACGATCTTCAGGGACTCCCCCGCCGCGACCAGCAGCTCGAAGCCAGCCGGGAGCTCCGAGAGGGGCAGGTGGTGCGTGATGGCCGGCCGGGGATCGACCTGCCCGGCCGTGAGCAGCCGCAGGTACTGGTAGGTGTCCCGGTGGTCGGCCGAGTACTTCGAGGTGATGGTGACCTCGGAGAAGTACTGCTCGGCGCCGTCGAGGACCCACTCGGACCCAGGTCGCCCGGGGGCACCGAGGTGGATCGTCCCGCCCTTCTCGACCAGCGCGACCGCGTCCGCCCAGGCAGCGACGGTCGGAGCGGTGGCCACGACCACGTCGGCCAGCAGCCCGTCGTTGATCGCCCGCAGCGCGGCGGGCAGGTCATCGGCGGACGCATCGAGGGTGTGGGTCGCACCGAGCTCGAGTGCCTTGTCCCGGCGCCAGGCCGAGAAGTCGGACGCGATCACCCGGCCGGCCCCGAAGAGGCGCGCCATGTGGAGGAACCCGAGCCCCATGAACCCCGCGCCGATCACCAGCACGGTGTCCCCGGGCTGGATGCCGCACGTCCGCAGGCCTCCGAGCACGCACGACCACGGCTCGATGGTGGTGGCGACGTCGTCGGGGATGGCGTCGGGCACGCGGTGGATGTCGGCGCGAAGGTGGTCAGCGCTGACCCGGAAGTAGGTGCACATCGCGCCCGGGTCGAGCCGGTTGCCCTTGTAGAACGGGTCCATCGTCTCGTGGCCGCGGATCGACCAGTGGGAGCGCATCCGGCCGACGTGGTGGTTCACGAACACCCGGTCGCCGACGGCGAACTCGGCCACGTCCGCGCCGACCCGGGCAACGACGCCCACCGGTTCGTGACCGAGCACCTTGCCGCCGGGCCTGGTCGAGTACCAGTCCATGGCCTCACCAGCGCACAGCGCCGTCGCGGAGACCTGGACGAGCAGCTCGTCCGGACCTATCGACGGCACCGGCCGGCGTTCGAGCCGGACGTCGCCCGGGCCGTGGTAGACCCCGACATCCATCTCCGGCGGGATCGGGGGAACGGTGGCGGTGTTCATCGTGGGAGCAGCTCCTTCCAGAGGGGCCGGAACGCCTCCACGAGGGAGACGAACCGTCGGTAACGTTGGTCAAGCTCCTCGCTGGCCGGACCCGGCTCGTAGCGCCGGGCGTCGACACCTCGGTGCGCGAGTGCCTCGAACCCGGGGACAAGTGAGGCGGCACCGAGCACCCCGACGTCACCGCGCTCGTCGACGAGGACCGCCCGTCCGGTGACGTCCGCCACGAGCTGGCACCACTCGGGCCGGCTCGACCCGCCGCCGGTCAGCACGAGCGCGTCGTCGCCGGCACCGACCGCTTCCAGGCCGTGCCGCAACGAGAAGGTGATGCCCTCCACGGTGGCCCGGCCGATCCCGGCGCACGTGCTGTGTCGCGTGAGCCCCAGGATCGCTCCGGTGGCGTCCGGGGCCAGGAACGGGGCCCGCTCACCGGCGAGGTACGGCAGCAACACGATCCCCTGGTCCACCCCGGCGATATCGTCCCAGAACCGGTCGTAGCGGTCCTCGCCGTCGTAGCTGTGCAGGTCGAGGAACCACTCCAGCGTGGTCGTGCCCGACATCGCACCCATGATCCGGAGGAAGCGGTCGGAGCCGGGGAGGCGGACGGTCGCCCCCGCCGGCTCCCGGTCCAGCGGGGCGTGGTCGCTGATGGCGACCGTGGTCGCCGTGGTGCCGAGCACCGCCAGGGCATCCCCGGGCGCCGACAGGCCGAGCCCGCGGACCATGGCCGCGAGATCGAGGCACCCGACGATCACGGGCGTGCCGGCCGGCAGCCCGGTGGCCTCGGCCGCGGTCGACGTCAGCGGCGCGAGGATCTCGCCCGGGGTGCGCACCGGCGGTAGCAGGTCCGCGAGCCCGTCACAGCCGAGCGCGTGCACCAGCGCCGGATCGTGCGTCCCGGTTGCCAGATCCAGGAACGGGATGGTCCCGTCGGTGACGTCGGTGGCGTGCACACCGGTGAGCTGGTAGCTGATCCAGTCCTTGGCCGTCCCCACGCTGGCCGTGTCCCTGAGCGCATCCGGGTCGGTGCCGACCAACCAGCGCCACAGGGCCGCCGAGGTCCCCGGCCACAGGACCGTCCCGGTGGCCCGGAAATGGCGCTCGATGGTCCCGTCCGCCTCCCAGGAACCCACCACCTCGGCGGGCTCGGTGGCGTTCCACAGGTACGCACGCTGGGGCTGGCCGTCCCGGTCGATCCGCCACAGCCCGTCCCCCTGCCCGGTGACCACCACGCCCGCGAGCGCGGGTGGGGCCCCGGCGGCGACCTCGGCGAGCACCTGCCGGACAGCCTCCCACTGGCCCATCGCATCCACGCCGGGCGCGCGGTCGGCGGGGGCGGGGAGCGCCGCCCGGGCGAGCACCGTGCCGTCGGAGGCCAACCGCAGGGCCTTGATCATCGAGGTACCGACGTCGACAGCGACGACCTGGTCACAGGGCATGGTCATCCTCCAGCGCAGGGGGGCCGTGCGGGATCGGGGGCGGGGCGTCGCTGGCCCGTTCGAGCCGAACGAGGCAGGTGTGCGCGCTGGTGGCCTGCCCCCAGGTCGAGGTGCCGACGTCGCGCGTGAGCGCGTTCGGGTTCCCGCGACGGCACACGCCGGTGTCCGGGTCGGGGTCCCACCAGGCACCCGTGGGTAGGACGGCGACGCCGGGGCGCACCCGTGTCGTGGAGGCCAGGGCGGCGTAGCAGGCGCCGCGCTCGTTCCACAGCCGCACCACGTCGCCGTCCTCGAGCCCTCGCTCGGCAGCATCCCGCGGATGAACCTCGACCACGGCCCGGCCGTTCTGCCGATGCTGTTGGACCAACGCGGACCAGTCGTACTGGCCGTGGAGCTGGTACCGAGGTTGCGGAGAGAGCAGGTGGAGCTCGTCCGGCGCCGCGGTCCCGAGCCATTCCGCAGGGGGATGCCAGCTCGGGTGCGCCGGCAGTCCGGGGCCCGCCGCGGGATCGATCACCAGCTCCACCCGGCCGCTCGGGGTGGGCAGGGGTGCGCGCTGCGGGTCCGTCAGGAAGGCGGTGATGCGGTCCCGGTCGGTGGTGACCGGCCGTCGCTCGATGATGCCGCGGCGTCGGAACTCGGCCTCGGTCGGCAGGCTCGGATCCTGGTCACGGATGCGTTCGTAGAGCCAGGACAGCCACGCGTCCACGTCACGGCCCTCGGTGAAGCGCGCCGCGACCCCGAGCCGCTCGGCCAGTCCTGCGAAGATGGCGTGGTCGTCACGCGCTTCGCCGGGCGGCGGCACGGCCGGGTCCATCGCCACCAGCACCTCGTCGGTGCTGCCGCCGCCGAGGTCCCGTCGCTCCGCAGGCAGCGTGGTCGGCAGCACGATGTCGGCACGCCGGGCGGTGGCGGTCCAGACCGGCTCGTGGACGATGACGGTCTCCGGTGCCGCCCAGGCGCGCTCCAGGCGGTGCAGGTCCTGATGGTGGTGGAACGGGTTACCGCCGGCCCAGTACACCAGCGCGAGGTGCGGGTAGCTGCGTTCCTGCCCGTCGTGGAGGTAGCGACCGCCCGGGGTGAGCAACGCATCCGCGATGCGCGCGACCGGGATGCGCTCGCTGATCGGGTTCGGCCCTCCGGCCGGGAGCGCCGGGGCCGCCGGCCCGCAGACCGGGGCACCGACCGAGCCCATCGAGCCGTACCCGAACCCGAGCCCCGCACCGGGCAGGTGCCACTGCCCGAGGGCGGTGGCGAGCGCGAGGCCGGCCCACAGCGCGTGCTCGCCCCGGTCCGTGCGCTGCAGCGACCAGGTCAGGTTCAGCATCGTTCGGTGCTGGACGACCTCCTCGGCCAGCGCGCGGATCGAGGTGGTGGGCAGCCCGGAGCGGGCCGCCGCCCAGGCCGGCCCGCGGACGATCCCATCCGCTTCCCCGGACAGATGAGCGCGCAGCAGCTCGGTACCCGACGCCCGACGTGCCCATCCGTCGAGATCGATCGCCCCCTCGGCGACCAGGTGGTGGAGCATGCCGAGCAGCACCGCCGCATCGGTCCCGGGGCGCAACGGCAGCCAGCGTGCCCGGAGCTGCTCGTCCAGTTCGGTGCGGACCGGGGAGACCGAGACGAAACGGCAGCCGCGCTCGGCGGCCCTCCGGAGCCCCGCACGCAGGTGGTGGCGACCGCCTCCGCCACTGACGATCTGCTGGTTGGCGCTGGGAAGGCCACCGAAGGAGACGAACCGCTCGGTGTGCTCGGCGATCTCGGCGAGCGGATCGGCGGCGCGCAACACCTGCTTGACGTCCAGGCCGGTGACCCTCGGCAACACCGCCTCGGCCGCGCCGTGGGAGTAGGTTCCCTCGGAGGCGACGAAGCCACCGAGCAGGGTCAGGAACCGCTTGAGCTGGCTCTGCGCGTGGTGGAACCGTCCCGCGCTCGCCCAGCCGTATGACCCGGCGAAGATCGCGCCGTTGCCGTACAGCGTCCGGACCCGGTCGAGCTCAGCGGCGACCAGGTCGAGCGCCCGGTCCCAGGAGACCTCGACGAGAGGTTCCCGGCCGCGGGCGGCGCCGGCAGTACCGGGCCCATGCTGGAGCCAGGAGCGCCGCACCGCCGGCCGCAGTACCCGGGGTGGGATGGGTTCGGCGAGCGCGGCGCCCAGCGGTGAAGGATCGGGGTCGTCGAGCAGGGGCTCGACCCCCGTCACGCGCGCCCCGTCGGAACGCAGCGCGTAGGCCCCCCAGTGCGACAGGCTGGCCGTGCGCTGGGGAGACACCGGTCAGTCCCCCTGCCGGTGCGCGGCACGCTTGGCGACCGCGAAGGCCAACGCCAGGGCGACGACCAGGATCCCGCCGCGCAGGGCCGCCTTGAGGTTGAAGTCCAGCCCCAGCAGGTCGAGCCCGTTGCCGAGCACACCGAGGAAGAGCACCCCGACGAGGGTCCCCGGCACGTTGGGGCGGTACCGCGGGTGCATCGAGGCCCCGATGAACACCGAGGCGATCGCGTCCAGGAGGTAGGCGAACCCGGCGTTGGGGGTGTAGATGCGCAGCCCGGAGCTGAGGATGATGCCCCCGATGGAGGCCGTGACCCCGGAGAGGATGAACACCAGGGCGCGGTACCGGCGGGTCCGGATACCCGCGATGCGTGCGGCGGAGTCCTGGAGCCCCATGGCATCGATGCGAGCCCCGTGGGTGGTGCGTTCGAGCACGACGAAGAAGACCGCCAGGACGAGCAACCCGATGATGACCTCGTTCGGGATGCCCGCGATATCGCCCGTGGCGATCCGGTGGAACCCGTCCGGGGCATCACGGAAGCTGATGTTGGCGCCGCCGCCCGTGCCGATCTGCTGCGCGCTGCGGCCGATGAAGAAGGTCCCCAGCGTGGCCAGGAAGGGCGTGACGCCGAGACCGACGATCAGGAACGCGTTCAGGGCCCCGACGATCGCACCACCGACCAGGGCGAGGACGACCGCGAGCGCCCAGTGGAGGTCGAAGGTGAGCATGGCGGCGATCGCGAACCAGGCCCCGAAGTCCAGCGCCACCCCGACGGAGAGGTCGATCCCCCCCGAGGAGACCACCATGGTCATCGCCAGGGCGACGAACAGCAGGATCATGCTGCCTTCGAGCACGTTGAGCAGGTTCTGCGGGGTCAGGAACACCGACGTCGTGATGGTGAAGGTCACGATGAGCGCGGCGAAGCCGGCCAGGAAGGCGTACTGCATCAGCCACGACGTGACGGAGCGGCGTGCGGACGTCGGTCGCACCTCGACGTGCTCGCTCATGACCGCTCCCGGTTCTGCAGCGCCGCGGACGCGACGACGACCAGGATCAGCACACCCTTCATGCCATCGACCCAGGAGTTGTCGATCCGCAGCAGGATGAGTCCGTTCGACAGCAAGGCGACCAGCACGGCCCCGAGCAGTGCGCCGGGGACGGTGACGACGTTGCGCGGCGAGAACGTCGCGCCGAGGAAGGTGGCGAGGACCATGTCGATCATCAGCCGCTCGTCGATGCCTGGCGACATCCCCGACCCACGCGCCGTGAGGGCGATCGCTGCCACCGATGCGGCCAACCCTCCGAGCAGGAAGGTGCTCGCGATGTACGGCCGGGGCCGGATCCCGGAGGTCTCCGCGGCGTCACGGTTGCCACCCACCGCCTGGATCCGCATCCCGTAGGGGGTGCGGTGCAGCAGGAAGGCGAAGCCCGCGAAAGCGAGCAGCATCAGGACCACGACCATCGGGATGCCGAGCAGTCGCTCGTCACGGACGAACAGGATGGTGGGATGGTCCACGTTGATGCGGCGGTTCTCCGTCAGGACCCGCACCACTCCGACGACCGTGGCATAGGTCGCGAGCGTGCTCAGGATCGAGGTCAGCCCGACCACGGTGATGAGGAAGGCGTTGACCACTCCCACCACCAGAGCCGCCATCGCGGCGAGGAGGAACGCCCGCGGCAGCCCCGCGCCCGCGTTGGTGAGTTGGTCACTGAGGATCGCGGTCGCCAGGGCGGCGCCGGCAGGGATGGAGAGGTCGATGCCGCCAGCGACGACATCGTCCCCACCTCCCATCACCACGGCTGCGAGCCCGAAGGACACGATCGCGATCGGTGCGGCCTGTACGAGACTGGAAAGCAGGTTCGTCGACGAGAGGAAGGCCGAGGACTGCGACGCGATGTACACGAGCACGATGCCGAACATCACCAGCGGTCCGCGGCGCAGGAGCGCGCGCCGCACCCGGCGGAAGGTGGTCGCCCGGGGCGCGGTCGTCTGCTGGGACGCGGCCATCACGCCTCCTCCTGGTCGCTCGCGGTCCGTGGTGGCGCGACGTCGGACGGAGGCTGGCCGGCGCTCCCGGTCGTCAGGGCGACGAGTTCGTCGAGCGTGAGGTCGGCGGCCTGGACGTCGGCGACGATCCGGCCGCGCAGCAGCACGATGATGCGGTCGCAGACCCCGAGCAGCTCCGCGGAGTCGTTGGAGGAGACCAGGAGCGCGGCGCCCGCGTGGGCGAGGTCGGCCATGAGCCGGTAGATCTCCGCCTTCGCGCCGACGTCGACACCCACGGTGGGCTCGTCAAGCACGAGGATGTCCGCAGCCGCCGCGAGCCAGCGCCCGAGCACGACCTTCTGCTGGTTGCCACCGCTCAGCAGCCGGACGGTGACCCGCGGGTCGCCCGGGCGCACGTCCATCCGGTCGATGAGCTCGCGGGCACGGGTGAGGGCCGCCTCGCCGGACAACCACCCGACACGAGCGACCTGGTCCAGTGTGGCGAGGTTGATGTTGCCTGAGACGTCGAGATCGAGGACCAGCCCATCGTTGCGACGGTCGCGAGGAACCAAGGCCACACCGCGGTCGAGCGCATCGGCGGGGCTGTGGACCCGCGCCGGGGCCCCGTCGACGAGCAGCTGACCACCGTGCACGCGATGGAGCCCGACGATCGTGTCGACCAGCTCCTCACGCCCGGAACCGAGCAGCCCTGCCAGCCCGACGATCTCGCCGTGATGCACGGCCAGCGACACGTCCTCGAAGCGGCGCCCATCACCGAGCCCCTCGAGCTGCAGCGCCGGCGCACCCAACTCGGGAGCGGTGCGCTCCGGGAACAGCTGGTCGAGCTCGCGGCCGATCATCAACCGGATCAGCTCGCGCTCGCTGGCCGCGGCAACCTGGTCCACGACGCCGACGTCGCGGCCGTTGCGGAAGACGGTGACCCGGTCGCAGATGGCCGTGATCTCCGCCAGGTAGTGGGACACGTAGAGGATCGCGATCCCGGCCCGCTTGAGACCCTCGATCGCCGCGAAGACCCGCTCCACCTCGGCGGCAGCGAGCGGCGCCGTGGGCTCGTCGAACACCACCAGCCGGGCCTGACCATCGATCAGGGCCCGCGCGACCTGGACCAGCTTGCGCTCCGCCGGGCCAAGATCCCGGATCAGCGTGCGTCCGTCGATGCGCGCACCCAGGTGCTCGGCCAGGAAGCCCTCGGCCCGCTCGCGCATCTGGCGACGTCGCAGACCGAACGGCCCGGCCAGCTCGTGGGTCATGAACACCGATTCGGTGACGGTGAAGTAGGGGACGAGGTGCAACTCCTGGTGGATGAAGCGCACGCCGTGCTCGTGTACCGCAGGGGGCGTGAGGTGCTCGATCGGCTTCCCGCCGACCACGACCTCACCGGCGTCGCGTTCGTAGACCCCGGCGAGCACCTTGATGATGGTGGACTTGCCGGCGCCGTTCTCGCCGACCAGCCCGTGCACCTCGCCGGCACGGATCGCGAGGTCCGCGCCATCCAGGGCTTGCACCCCGGGGAAGGCCTTCGAGATGCCGGTCATGCTCAGAACGACGTCGTCCTGCTGGCCCTCGATCATGCGGTCACCTCAGGATCGCTCCGCAGCCATCCGGGCCCTGTGGTTCGGCGGCATCGGGTGGGGCACCTCGAGGGGTACCCCACCCGTGCCGCCGGCCGCCCGGGGGGTGGCGACCGGTCTAGCTGCCGTAGCCGAGCGCCTCGAAGACCTCGCGGGCGCCGTCGGGCCCGAAGGCCGGGAAGACGTCCAGGTAGGACTGCTCCGGAACGTCCTCACCGTTGAGGTACTTCGCGACGTTCTGCGCGGCGATCGTGGCGATGAGGCGCGGCTGCTGCGCGACGTTGACCACGAAGGGGCTGCCGTCCTCCATCATGATCTCGAGGGTGTCCGGCCCGGCGTCGAACGCGGAGACGACCACGTCGTCGCGCCCGGACTCCTCGATCGCCTGCACGACACCGATGGCCGGCTGGTCCCAGCAGGCGACGTGGATCGCGTCGATCTCGCCCTCGGGGTAGCGCTGGAGGAGGGTCAGGGTCTGCTGGCGTGCATCCTCGGGGGCGTTGGCGAACTCCTCGGCGAGCTCCGGCTGGAGGATCTCGATGCCCTCCTCCTCCATCACCTCGCGCCAGGAGTTGTAACGGACGCCGCAGAACTCCAGCGCCTCGCTGAAGGCGTTGAAGACCGCGACCTGGCCCTCACCGCCGAGGTACTCGGCCAGCAGCTCACCCGCAGCTCGACCACCGATCTCGCTGTCGGACTGGGAGTTGTTGATGATCCACTCCGAGTTGCGGTCCACCCCGAAGACCGGGATGTCCGCCTCGGCCAGGGCCTGCAGCTTCGGCTCGACGGCATCGTCACCGAGGATGGTGATGACGGCGTCCACACCCTCGGCGAGGAAGACGTCGTGGTTCTCTGCATGGACGGTGTTGTCCCGCCCGCCGTCCGTGGTCACGACCTCACCCCCGAGGCGCTCCACCTCGGCGATCGCGCCCTGGAAGGCCTCACGGTCCCAGAAGTGCTGGGTGCCGACGACGGCGATCCCGACCGTGTAGCCCGTCAGGGGGTACGCGTCGGGATCGATGAGGTACTGGGGGTCGATCAGGCTGTCACCGGCGGCGGCCTCCTCGTCGGCCTCATCCTCCGTGCCGTCCTCGTCGGACGCAGGGCCCTCGGTCGCGTCGTCCTCCGGCTCGGTCACATCGTCGCCGCCACATGCGCTCAAGACCAGCGCGAGGACGGCGGCGGCGGCCACCACCATCCGGGTACGGGATCGGATCCTCATGTTCTCCCTCTTGACCTCGGTCCATCCACCTGCGAACATTTGTGCACGCCCCCGGATATTGTGCACCCCGGCACACTACGACGGCCCTAGGACCGTGTCAAGGTGTAGCGCGTCGCAGCCGCAGCGGACGCCGCCACAGGGGGAACCCGGCGAAACCCGAACGGAGCACGCCATGCCGAACGCCGCACCCGACATCGTCGTGATCGGGATCCACATCGTGGACATCCTCGGTCGCCCCGTCGAGGCCATCCCCGAGGGACAGGGGATCGCCTTCCTCGACGAGATCCGCATGACCGTCGCCGGCACCGGTGCCGGGACGGCGGTCGACCTCGCCCGGCTCGGCCGCGACGTCGCCACCTTCGGTGTGGTCGGCGACGACGAGCTGGGACGGTGGCTCCGGCACAAGATGGAGCAGGAGGGCATCGACACCGCGGGCCTGGCGATCGACCCCTCCGTCCCGACCTCGGCCACCATGCTCCCGATCCGGCCCAACGGGGAGCGACCCGCGCTGCACGTCATCGGCGCGAACGCGCTGCTGTCCCCTCATCACCTCGACTGGGACGTGATCGCGCGGGCCCGGTACCTCCACATCGGCGGGACCTCCCTCATGGAGCGACTCGACGGTGAGCCCACCGCCGAGGTCCTCCGCCGCGCCCAGGAGCTGGGGGTCACGACCTCGCTCGACCTGATCGGCGTCCCGGCCAGCGACCACGAGGCCGTGTTCGGCCCCTGCTACCCCCACCTCGACCACTTCCTCCCCAACGAGGAGGACGCGCTCATGCTCGCCGGGGTGGACTCCCGCGAGGCGGCCATCCGGTTCTTCCACGACCGCGGGGTCGCACACACGGTGATCACCCTGGGCGCCGGGGGGGCGAGCTTCGCCGCGGCGGGTCAGCCGGAGACGGTCGTGCCCGCCTACCGCGTCGAGGTGGTCGATACGACCGGCTGCGGCGACGCCTTCTCGGCCGGCTATCTCACGGGGCTTGCCGAGGGACGCGACACCCTCGCCGCCGTCGAGCTGGGCGTCGCGGCCGGCAGCTGCGTCGCGACCGGGCTCGGCTCCGATGCCGGCCTGACCAACCGCGCTGCCCTGGATGCCTTCATGGCGACGACCGCACGAGCGGACTGACCCCGCCCTGCAGAACATATGCACGTCTGATGTACAACCGTGCATCGAGCGAGTACGGTGTCGAGGTCGCGGCACCTGCCGCGCACGGCACGGACCCGGACCGGTGAGATCGGAGCGAACCCCGATGACCAGCTGGAGAGCCGACGCGGAACGCGTCGCCCGCGGCATCCGCCTGCGTGTCTTCGAGCACGTCCTGCGCAACGGCGAGGGCTACCTGAGCCAGGCGCTGTCCTCGGCGGAGCTGTTCGCGCTCCTGTACGGGCCGGTGCTCAAGCTCGGCCCCGTCGAGGGCCCGCTCGAGCCGGCACCCTTCCCGGGCGTCCCGGGCCGTGACAACCCGGCCTTCGAGAGCGGCGACCGATTCAACGGCGCACCCGCACCGGACCGCGACCGGTTCATCTTCTCGCCGGCCCACTACGCCCTGGTCCTGTACTCCGCGCTCATCGAGGTCGGGCGCCTCGCACCCGACGCCCTCGAGCAGTTCAACGTGGACGGCTCGACGCTCGAGATGATCGGTGCGGAGCATTCACCCGGGGTTGCGACCACCACCGGCTCGCTCGCCCAGGCGCTCAGCCAGGCCGCCGGCATCGCGCTGGCCCGGCGCATGAAGGGCGAGACCGGCCGGACCTGGGTGATGATGTCCGACGGCGAGTTCCAGGAGGGACAGACCTGGGAGGCGCTGGCGTTCGCGGGCTTCCACGAGCTCAACAGCCTCCGTGCGGTCGTCGACGTCAACGGCCAACAGTGCGACGGGGACATGTGCTCGGTGGGCAACATCGAGCCCCTGGCCGAGCGCATCGAGGCCTTCGGGTGTGAAGCACGCGAGGTCGACGGACACGACCTGGACGCGATGCACGAGGCCATGACCGCGGACTCCGACCGGCCGGTGATCGTGGTCGCGCGGACCAACCCAACGCAGGGTGTGCCGATCTACGAGGAGAAGGCCCCGCTGCTGCACACGCTGCGGTTCTCCTCGGACGAGGAGAAGGCCCGCTTCGAGGCGGCGTACCGCGAGATGGTGGAGGCCAACTGATGGAGATGGTGACGCGACCGCACGTCCAGAACTTCATCGACTGGTCCAGGGACCGTCCCGAGGTGCTCGTCGTCAGCGCCGACCTGACGAACTCCTGCGAGGTCGGTCGCTGGCGGGACACCTACCCCGACCGCTTCATCAGCGCCGGCATGGCCGAACAGAACATGATGGGGGTGGCCGCCGGGCTGGCCCGCGAGGGGTTCATCCCCTGGATCCACACCTTCGCGGTGTTCATCTACCGGCGCCCCTACGACCAGCTCGCGATGTCGATCGCCTACCCGAACCTGCCGGTGCGCTTCGTCGGCTTCCTCCCCGGCATCGTGACCCCGGGTGGCGTCACCCACCAGGCGATCGAGGACGTCGCCATCATGCGGGCGACCCCGAACATGACCATCCTGGAGACCGGCGACGCCACCGACGTCGAGTCCGTCCTGGACGTGACCGAGCAGATCGACGGCCCGGTCTACATCCGCATGCTGCGCGGGCAACTCCCCCGGCTGTTCCCCGTGGACGAGCCGATGCAGTTCGGGATGTCCCGGCAGCTGAGCACCGGCGACCAGGTGACCGTGCTGACCTCCGGCATCGCCACCGAGGAGGCCATGCGGGCCACGGGTGTCCTGGCCGAGCGCGGGGTGGAGATCACCCACCTGCACGTCTCGACGCTCAAGCCCTTCGGCGACCCGCAGATCGAGGAGGCCCTGGCCACCGGCACCGGTCCGGTGATCACGCTGGAGAACCACACCATCATCGGTGGGCTCGGCTCCGCGGTGTCGGAGTACCTCACCGACCGCGGGATCGGCCGCAAGCTCGTGCGCCTGGGGCTCAAGGACACCTACGCCCACGGCGCGAGCAAGAGCTTCCTGCTCAAGGAGTACCACCTCGACGCCTGGGCGCTGGTCCAGACCATCGAAGCGGAGCTGGGTCGCGACCTCTCACTGACCGAGGACGACCTCGCCGCCGCCCGCGTCGAGACCACGGCCAGCCGCGTCAACGCCGAGGCCCTGTAGCCCGCGCGCGGCCACCAGCGCCCCGGGGGATGCTCCCGACCCCCGGGGCGGTGGTATCTCTGTAGCCTGCGAGACCACCTCGCCGAACCCGGAGCCTGCGTTGCGTGCCTTGGCCATCGCTCCCGTGCTGCTGCTCGCCCTCGGAGCGTTCGTTCTGTGGGTCTGGACGCTCGTGGACGTGATCCAGGTCCCCGGTGACGACCGCTTCCGCACCGGGAACCAGCTCATCTGGGTGCTCGTGATCGTCTTCACGCAGGTGATCGGCTCCGTGATCTACGTCGCGATCGGGCGCCCGGAACCGCACCTTCGGCGCTGACCGCCACCTCGCTGCCAGCGGATCGACGGCGGGCCGGCGGGGAGCAGCGGGACCCGGTGGGTCAGCGGCGCTCCGCCCAGGCGTCCGCCACGATGCGATCCAGGTCAGGGTGCTTCGGCTGCCAGCCGAGCAGGTCGGCGGCGCGCGCCGACGAGGCGACCAGCGTGGCCGGATCCCCGGGCCGGCGCTCGGCGTCGACGGCGGGGATCGCATGCCCCGTCACGCGCCGCGCGGCCTCGATCACCTCGCGAACGCTGAAGCCGCGCCCGTTGCCGAGGTTGCACACGATCGAACCGTGGTCGTCGAGTCGCTCCAGCGCCCGGACGTGGGCGTCGGCCAGGTCGGCCACGTGGATGTAGTCGCGCACGCAGGTGCCGTCCGGTGTGGGGTAGTCGGCCCCGAACACCATGATGTGCTCGCGGGTGCCCGCCGCCACCTGCAGCACCAGTGGGACCAGGTGGGTCTCCGGGTCGTGGCGTTCCGGGTGCCCGGGCACCGCGCCGGCGGCGTTGAAGTACCGCAGCGCGGCGTACCGGAGCCCGTGGATCCGGTGGTGCCAGGCCAGCATGCGCTCGACCAGGAGCTTTGACTCGCCGTAGGCGTTGGTGGGGGTGAGCGCCGCGTCCTCGGTGATCGGGACCTGTTCGGGCTCGCCGTAGACCGCTGCGGTCGAGGACAGCACGAAGCGGCCCACGCCGTGGCGCAGCAGCGCATCCAGCAGCACCGCGGAACCGCCGGTGTTGACCCGGAAGAACCGCTCCGGGGCCCGCATCGACTCCCCTGCCTCGATCAGCGCCGCGAAGTGCAGGCAGGCGTCGAACGCGCCTTCGGCCACGACGGCGTCGATCGCTGCG
The DNA here is from genome assembly GCA_047921175.1 of Nitriliruptoraceae bacterium. Classification (GTDB taxonomy): domain Bacteria; phylum Actinomycetota; class Nitriliruptoria; order Nitriliruptorales; family Nitriliruptoraceae; genus T1Sed10-7. The sequence continues at coordinate 46,620 of JBLRWQ010000012.1, forward strand.
GGATCGGTCACATCCACCTCGACGAACGCGGCCGCGTCGGGCACGGCGTCGCGGTGTCCCGCGCTGAGATCGTCGGCGACCACGACCTCGTGACCCGCCGCGAGCAGGGCCGCTGCCGTCGTCGAGCCGATGTACCCCGCGCCGCCGGTGACCAGGACCCGCATGCTCGTCTCCTCCGTGTGCGTCCCGTGGGACCTGCCGCCGTCGCGGCTGGCTCCAGCCTACGGAAACTTGCGTTCCCTTGCGGTCTCTTTCGCTAAGGTTCGGTGGGTCGGCAGGCGCTCGGAAGCCCTGCGCCGGAAGGAACCCCCGTGGAGGCCCTGTTCCATGCGCCCGGACGCGCGAACCTGATCGGTGAGCACACCGACCATACCGACGGGCTCGTTCTGCCCGTCGCGATCGACCGTGGCCTCACGCTCCGTGCGACACTGGGTGGCGACCGCATCCGCCTGGACTCCGATGACGCCGCCGAGGTGGTCGACATCGAGGCCGACGGCGGTGAGGTCCCGCCGTCCGGCTTCGGACGCTTCGTAGCCGCCGTCGCCGCCGAGCTCGCGGAAGCCGGTCGCCGGCCCGTCGGGTTGACCGGCGGCCTGACCTCCGACCTCCCGCAGGGGGCGGGGCTGTCGTCCTCCGCCGCGCTCGAGGTGGTGGTCGCCATCGCCCTGCTGGCCGCCGACGGCGAGCTCGAGATCGCACCCTTGGACCTCGCGGCCCTGTGCCGCCGCGCCGAGCACCGGGCCGTCGGGGTGCCGTCGGGACTGATGGACCAGGCCGCCTCGATCCTCGGGCGGGCCGACCACGCCGTGCTGCTCGACTGCGGGACCCTCGAGCACGAGCTGGTCCCGGTACCCACCGACCACGCCCTGTTGATCATGGACTCCGGGGTGCGCCGCAAGCTGGAGTCCTCCGGCTACGCGCGCCGGACCGAGGAGCTGCGCGAGGCGCTCCCGGTCCTCGCCGGCCGTCGCCCTGCCGAGGTGGCGCCGGATGAGCTCGACGGGCTGCTGGCCGACCTCGACGAGCTGCCCGCACGGCGTCTGCGCCACGTCGTGACGGAGAACGCCCGGGTCCGCGAGACCGTCGACGCCCTGCGGGCCGGTGACCTGGAGGCGGTCGGCCGGCTGTTCGCGGCCAGCCACGCGAGCCTACGGGACGACTTCGAGGTCTCGATCCCGCAGCTCGACCACCTCGTGGAGCTCGCCGGGGAGGCCGGGGCGACGGCAGCCCGGATGACCGGCGGGGGGTTCGGCGGTGCCGCGATCGCGCTGGTGCCGACCGAGCGGACCGATGCCGTGCGGGACCGGGTCATCACCGGCTACCGCGAGCGGTTCCCGGACGACCCGGTCGCCATCCACACCTGCCGTGCCGCCGACGGAGCCCACCGGGTGCGCTGACCCCGGTCGCGGACCCGGCAGAGCCCCACCCTGGCCGGGCACTGCGCCGCCTCGCCCCGTGACGTTGCTCCCCACGTCCCGCCCGGGGGTCGGGACGGATCGTGGGGAGCAACCCCCTCGCAACCCGCTCGCAACCGGCATCCGGCCGCGGTCTGGCCGTTGCTGTCCAGGGTGCGGTCGGAGGGTCCGGACCAGGTCTGGATGACAAGCCGGCGCCCTGCAGCGGGTTGGGTCAGGCAGGGCACGGCCCCGGACCGTGGAGGTCCGGGGCCGTCGGGAGCTGCCGTAGGGAGTGTCCCTTCGGGGTTCCGCGTCGGGACGGGGTCAGCTCTGGGCGTCCAGCGGGCAGTCCTCGTTCGGGCCGCTGCCGTCACCCGGGCCCATCCCGCCGCCGCCGCGGCCGCCCTCGACGGGACCGCGCTGGCCATCACCAGCACCCGGGCCGCGCTGTCCGGCGCCACGCTCGGCACGCTGCTCGCGGGCCTCGAGCATCTGCTGCGCCTGCTCCTCGGTCAGGTCCCCGGCCTCGACGGCCGCTTCGATGCGCTCACGGTGCTGCTCGTTGCGCTCGGCGCGGAACACCTCACGCTCCGCCAGGTGCTCGGCCCGCTCCTCCGGGGCCATCTCCGGATCGCGGACCACGTCCCGGGCCTGGACCCGTGCCTGCTGCGGCTCGTGGTCCGTCGCAACCGGACGCTGCGGTGCCTCGTCCGCACCCTGCGCCAGAGCCGGCACGACGGCGCCGACCGCCAGCACCCCGGCAACCAGGCCGGTGGCCAGACTCCTCGAAAGCTTCCTCATGATGATCCCTCCTCGGGGGACGCGGATCGGTCGGTTCCGATCGATCGAGGTCATCATCGGTCGCGACCCTTGGAGGACCCTGGGAGCGGGCCGGGCATCGGCTGGGGGTCACCGGGCCTCGCCGGATCCGCGGGACCGGGTCGCAGCACGCCGGACCTCGGCGCCGGGTCCCACCTGCTTGGAGTTCGCTGGGAGTCGCCCCTTCCCGCAGGCGCGCGTGGTTCCCTGGACCCCAGCGTCACGCCGCCCGGCGTCGACCGTCCTCACCACCCGGGGGTCCGCGATGAGCCTGCGTGCCCGGCTCGTGTTGGCGCTCGCGGTGCTGTTCGTCGTCGGCATGGTCCTCGCGGGCCTGGCGACGACCCGGGCGTTCACGAGCTCGGAGCTCGCGCGCCTCGACGAGCAGCTGGTCGCCACCCTGCCGGTGGCACAGCGGGAGCTCGTCCAAGGCAGCCAGGCCGGCCAGACGGGGCAGGGCCAGACGGGGCAGGCTGGCCAGGACACCATGGGCACCGGCCGCGGCGGTCGCTTCGGCACGACGCGCGGGCCGGTCCGGCCGGTGGTGATCGCCTCGGGCACCTACGCCGAGCTCCGTGGCACCGATGGCCAGGTGGAGGCCGCGATCCAGGCCGTCGCCGACGGGATCCAGCCGGACCTGGCGACGCTGACCCCGGCCGACGGCATCACCACCGTCGGCTCCCTCGATGCGGACCTGCGCTGGCGGGCCGTCGTCGACGTGCGACCCGACGGACGCAGCGTCGCCCTGGCCGTGCCGATGGACGGCGTCGAGGCGGCGATCGCGCGGCTGGTCACGATCCAGGTGGTGGCGGGGCTCGGCCTGCTGGTCGCGCTCGGCGCCGGCGCGTGGGTCGTGCTGCGCGCGGAGCTGCGGCCGCTCGAACGCATCGCCGGGACCGCACGCTCGATCACCTCGGGCAGCCTCGATCAACGCATCCCGACGACCGACGGAAGCACCGAGGTGACGGAGCTCGCGACCGCGCTCAACACCATGCTGGACGACCTCGAGCGCGCGTTCCAGGATCGCGCGGCCGCCCAGGACCGCCTGCGTCGCTTCGTCGCGGACGCCTCCCACGAGCTACGGACCCCGCTGACCTCCATCCAGGGGTACGCGGAGCTGTACCGGCTCGCCGACGATCCCGGCGAGGTGGACCTCGACCTCGTCCTCGGGCGCATCGAGGTGGAGTCGGGCCGCATGCGCGAGCTGGTGGAGGACCTCCTCGCCCTGGCACGGCTCGAGGAGGGTGCGCCGCTGACCCAGACGCCGGTCGACGTGTCGGCGCTGGCCGCGGACGCGTGCGCGAGCGCCGCAGCGCTGGATCCCGACGCCGCGGTCGAGCTCGACGCCCCCGAGGCCAGGACCGTGGTCGGCGATCCCCGGCTGCTGCGCCGCGCGATCGGCAACCTCGTCAGCAACGCCGTGCGGCACACCCCACCCGGCACACGCGTCGAGGTCACCGTCCGCGACCTCGGTGCCAGCATCGAGGTGGAGGTCCGCGACCACGGACCGGGGATCGACCCGGCCCTGCTCCCGCGGGTCTTCGACCGGTTCGTCCAGGGCGAGCCGTCGCGCAGCGCCAGCGGCAGCGGCCTCGGGCTGTCCATCGTGCAGGCCGTCGCCACCGAGCACGGCGGACGGGCCACCGCCGCAAACGCTCCCGACGGCGGGGCCGTCCTCACCCTGCGGCTCCCGACGACGGCACCGGCATGAGCCCCGCACCGGACGCCCCCCGCATCCTCGCCGTCGACGACGAGCGGCACATCCGCGAGCTGGTCCGGCTCGGGCTCGGCACCCAGGGCTTCGCGGTGACCGAGGCCGCGACCGGCCGGGAGGCGCTGGCACGGATCGAGGCCGAGCATCCGGACCTGGTCGTGCTCGACGTGCTGCTGCCCGACCTCGACGGCTTCGAGGTCGCCCGGCGGCTGCGTGCGGCGGCCGGCCCCCACCGCGACACGCCGGTCATCTTCCTGACCGCCCGGGACACGCTCGAGGACCGCCTCGAGGGGCTGCGCATCGGGACCGACGACTACGTCACCAAGCCGTTCTCGATCGAGGAGCTGGCCGAACGGGTCCGGGCGGTGCTGCGGCGGTCGGGTCGCACGGGTCCGGCCTCGACCCGGCTCCACGTCGCCGATCTGGAGATCGACACCGACACCCGGGAGGTCTGGCGCGGCGGGCACGCGATCGACCTGACCGCCACCGAGTTCCGGCTGCTGGTGGAGCTGGCGAGCGCGAGCCCTCGGGTGCTCACCCGGCAGCAGCTGCTGGAAGGGGTGTGGGACTACACCTTCACGTCGAACGCGAGCGTGCTCGAGACCTACGTCAGCTACCTCCGCGCCAAGATCGACACCGTCGAGCCGCACCTGCTCCAGACCGTACGCGGCGTCGGCTACGTGCTGCGCGCGCCGAGATCCTGAACCTGCGGCATCATGACCACCTCGGCAACGACGACGTCTCGAAGGGCCAGGCATGCTCGGCGCGTTCTCCGTCACCCCGCTCGGCAGCAGCGACTCGGTCGGTGACGTGGTCGCCGGGTGCGTCCGCATCGTCCGGGACAGTGGCCTACCGAACGAGACCACCGCGATGTTCACGACCGTCGAGGGCGAGCCCGCCGAGGTGTTCGCGGTCCTGCAGGCCTGCATCGAGTACGCAGCGCAGCACGCGCCGCGGGTCAGCGTGACCGCGAAGTTCGACCACCGGCCCGGCCACGAGGGGGCGCTCGCGGGCAAGCTCGAGCGGGTCGAGCGCGCGCTCGCGGACGGGACCGATCCCGCCTGACCAAGCCGAGCCCAGCACGGCCGTAGGTCGGCGCAACGGCGTCTCCGATCGGTGGCACGGTCGTCGATCATCGCCGGTCCCGGCGCCGACGACAGTCGGGCTGCACGAACCAGCCGAGCGTCGCGGTTGCGCGCAGCCCGGGCGAGCAGGCTGCTGGCAAGCGACGGCCAGTATGCGAGCCCGGCCCCGCCATGGAGGGAGGCGGCTTCCCGAGGGAGACCGCCTCTTCCTCATGGTGATGCGGCGGACTCATGGTGATGCGGCGGAGGTAGGGGGATCCGAACCCCCGAGACCCGTAGGTCGACCCGGATCGGCGCTGTTCCCGCCCGATCGGCCGCGAGGTGGCGCACGATGAGCGATGGGACACCCGGACGGCTCACGCGGAAGGTGCGACGCCTATCGCCGCGCGCCGCGGCGCCGACGCGGTCTGGCCGCTCGGGACACTCGGGACGGACGCGTTGGCTGGTGGCGCGGCACTCACCATCGTCGAGGGCGCACTGCCGGTGTTCAGCTTCGCCCGTGCGCTCACCGTCGCCGTCGGTCGGTTTCCTCGCCCGGGCCTCGCCCCGCGCGCGGCAGGTGCAGACCAGTACCCGCTCAACACGCCCGACATCGCGACGCGCATACTGCCGTGACTTCGGGCTACCTCCTGGCGGCCAGAGCGGCTTCGCCGAGGGAGTCCCGTCCAGGCAGGCCGACGAAGGGTGGTACCGACAACCCGGTCCTTCGGGCTGCGAGTCCGTGGCGCACGGCGACGAGCTCGAGGGATGCGCGCATCTACGCACGGATCCGGCTGCGAGCGGAGGCCCGGCGGCCGCGACCGTCCGGCACGTGCTTGACCTCACGTCTGCGTGATCACGCGCCCCGAGGAGCCTGATGCGGGCACCGGACTCCCTCCTCGGCGCGGCCAGGATCTCCCACCGGGCGGTACGCCTCGTCCGGGACGAGCCGTCAGGAGCGACACGGATCGTGTCGCCGCGTGTAGCCGCCCCGCATGGGGAGCCAACGCTTGAACATCACCATCGATGAGCTCGACCCCGACCCGGTGAACGTCAGGTCGCTGCTCGATGGGATCGCCGGCGCGCACGTACGGCGCTCGAGCCGCTGCGCGACTTGCCTCGACTCGGCCCCGAACTCACCGGCCGCTGGGAGGGGTTCCGGTTCATCCTCGGACCCTGCCGTTGGATGCTGCTCGTCTACGTCCTCGATGAGACCCGAGACCGCGCCGTCATCGTCACGAGCCAGGACGCACGAACGTCGAGTGCGACGACCGGCGACCGATCCGGCCGCCGCTCGAGGTGACCACCAGGGCAGGAGGCGCCAGAGCGAGCGCCGCGCCACTCCTGCTCCTGCGGGATCACTGCCGGGAACGGTTCTCGGACCTTGCTGCAGCTCTCGTCGCTCGGTCTCGAGACGTCAGGGATGATGAGCCACGGTCGTCCAAGGGTCCGGACGTGCCATGGTCGTGCGACGGACCTGGCGGGTAGCCGCTCGGGGTTGCTCAGCGGTAGCGGGCTTGGGGATGGCAACACAGATGTCGTCGTGACAGTCGGTGGGGTCGAGGGTGTCGAGCCGGGTCCGCAGGGCGAGGAGTTCGGTGCGGGTGTGTTCGAGTTCGGCGAGCCGCAGGTCGAGCTGCTCGATGCGCCGGTTGACAAGGTCGGCGACGTGGTCGCAGGGAGGCTGGCCGCCGTCGCGGATGGTGAGGATCTGCCGGATCTGGGCGAGGGTCAGGCCGGCGGCTTGCGCTTGGCGGATGAACACGACCCGGTCGATGGCGGCGTCGGGGTAGTCGCGGTAACCGGCCGGGGTGCGGTCGGGTTCGGGGAGCAGCCCGTCGGCTTCGTAGAACCGCAGGGTCTTGGCGCTCACGCCGGTGGCGGTGGCGAGCTCACCGATCAACATCCGGATCTCCTCTTGACCTTCCAGTACGGTGGAAGCCGTAGCGTCACCGTACCGGCACGACCAGGAGGCACGGTGATGGATGTCACGTTGCGGCACTTCGACGGGTGCCCGAACTGGGAGGTCGCCGACGAGCGGCTGCGCAGGTTGGCGCACGAGCTCGGGTTCACGCTCCGCTACGAGCAGATCGAGACGCCCGAGGAGGCCGAGCGGCTGGGGTTCGCCGGTTCACCGACGGTGCTGGTCGACGGCGTCGACCCGTTCGCGACCGGGGACGAGCCGACCGGGCTGGCCTGCCGCGTCTACGCGACCGAGGAGGGTCCGCAAGGCTCGCCCAGCGTGCAGCAGCTCCGGGACGTGCTGGCGTGAGTGGCGGCTGGGCGGCGAGCCGTCTCGTGATCAAGGGGCGTCAGACGCGGGTTGAGGAGACTCGATGAACGTGAGGAGTCCCGCCATGGCCGAGCACCACGACCTGGTCGTGATCGGTGCCGGCATGGCCGGTGTCACCGCCGCCAACAAGGCCGGTGCGGCAGGGTGGCGCGTGGCCATCGTCGACGCGCTGCCCTACGGCGGAACCTGTGCGCTGCGCGGGTGTGACCCCAAGAAGATCCTGCGTCGCGGGGCCGAGATCATCGACGCCGCCAGGCTGCTCGAGGGCAAGGGCATCGACGCCGGTGATCTCGCGATCAACTGGGCCGACCTGATCGGCCACAAGCGCGGGTTCACCGACCCCGTCCCCGCGAACATGGAACGCGGCCTCGCGGGCAACGGCGTCGACACGCTGCACGGCACCGCCACCTTCACCGGACCCCGCGAGCTCGAGGTCGACGGCCGGCCGGTGACGGCCGAGCGGTTCCTGCTCGCCACCGGTGCCCGCCCCCGACCGCTGGACGTCCCCGGCGCCGAACATCTCATCGACAGCACCGGCTTCCTCCACCTCGACGCACTGCCCGGACGGATGCTGTTCGTCGGCGGCGGGTTCGTCAGCATGGAGTTCGCCCACATCGCCGCGCGCGCCGGCGTCGCGGTCACCGTCATCGACCGCAGCCAGCGACCGCTCAAGAACTTCGACCCCGACCTGGTCGACCTGCTCGTGACACGTTCGCGCGAGGTCGGCATCGACATCCGCCCGCGGACCTCGGTCCGCAGCGTCGCACCGGGCCCGGACGGCTTTCAGGTCACCGTCGAACGCGACGGCACCGCGTCGACGATCGAGGTCGACCTGGTCGTCCACGGCGCCGGGCGGGTGCCCGACCTGTCCCGACTGGATCTGGACGCGGCCGGGGTGAAGGCCGGCCGCCGCGGGGTGAGCGTCGCACCACACCTGCAGTCCACGACCAACCCTGCGATCTGGGCCGCAGGGGACGCCGCCGACACCCCCGGCATGCCGCTCACCCCGGTCGCGGTGTTCGAAGGCAAGGTCGCCGTCTCCAACATGCGCAAGGGGCAGACCACGACACCGGACTACGACGGCGTGGCCACCGTCGTCTACACCATCCCCGAGCTCGCCCGCGTCGGCATGCTCGAGGCCGACGCACGCCAGGCCGGGATCAACCTCGACGTCCGCTACCACGACACCAGCAACTGGTTCTCCAACTACCGCATCGGCGAGAGCACGGCCGCCACCAAGATCCTCGTCGACCGCGACACCGACACCATCATCGGCGCGCACATGTTCGGCCCCGACTACGGCGAACTCATCAACCTCTGCGCGCTGGCCATCAACCTCGGTCTCACCACCCGCCAGCTCAGGTCCATGACCGCCAGCTACCCCAGCGTCACCTCCGACCTCAGCTCCATGCTCTGACGACCCCCACGCACGACAGCACCCATCGACGCAGCCGCATCGGCCGAACCGCCCGACAAGGCAGGGCAGCCCCGAGCGATCCGGGCATCTGACCCACATCATGAGAACCCGTCGAGCACCCGGCCGTTGCCCCAACCTCGGGATGTCGGCGCTCACTGCGGAGGACGGCGTTCCGCACGACCGACCGCGCGCGCGAGGTCCGCCGGTGACGGTCATCCTCGACTCCTGGGCGGCGCTCCGCCTGCTCGAGGGCACGGAGCCCGCTGCCTCGCGCCTCCAGGCGGAACTCGAGGGCGACAGCAGGCCGGTGATGGGCTGGATCGACCTGGGTTAGGTTTGTTCCGTCGTCCGGCGGCTGCACGGGCACGAGGCGGCCGAATCGGTCGTGCGTGACCTGCGGCCGAAGCGGGACCTCGATCTGCCCGATGCCACCCGGGTCCTGGAAGCCGCCACCATCGAGGCGGACCACGCCACGGCCTACGCAGCTGTCTTCGCTGCTGCGACCGCGCTCGCCTACCGAGCCCCCCTGCTCACCGGTCATCCGGAACTGCTGCTGCCTGGCGCACCATCGGCGCACGAGGACCTGCACAACAGCTGACGGGCGTGCCAGTACCGACGACGTGATCGTCCAGGTGATCGACCACCGACATCCCGAGGCAGACCGCCTCTTCCTCACGGTGATGCGGCGGAGGGAGGGGGATCCGAACCCCCGAGACCCGTAGGTCTACCCGCTTTCGAGGCTGCTCCAGGGGGGCTCAGCAGGTTCCGCTCGGTGCCGGAAACCCCGTCTGACCAGGGGTTCTGCGGATCCCTGGTGGCGCCCCGTCTCGCCCGATGTCGCGCTGTGTCAGGTCTCTTGTGACCAGTCTGTGACCATTCGGGAAGACTCTGGCCGGTCAGCAAGCAGGGTCTGTCCGTTGCTCGCCGTCCCTTCAGCTGGCGGCCCCGAGACGACAAGAGCAGCTCCGCGGACATCGGCTTCGCTCGTAGACGCGTCGCAGCCTGACTGTTGTCTCCGCTGGCCGTCAACCAGGCGATACCGGCGGTTGTGCACAGGTAAGTGAATCGTCTGAACTTGACGCTGTGCAGCACCTACACTTACCCTCATGAAGCGACGAGACCTCATCCGACAGCTCCGAGACGCCGCAAGCGCCGCAGGGCTCGAGTTCACGTCGCTGCGCAACACCGGCGGTCACGAGGTCTTCTCGCTCGAGGGTCTGCGCATCCCGATCCCGAACCACCGCGAGATCGCGGAGGGCACGGCCAGGTCGATCCTGCGGCAGGCGGCAGCCAAGCTCGGAGAGGAGTGGTGGACATGACCACCTACCAGGTCACCGCCACCCGCGATGGTGACTGGTGGTCGCTCGTGGCCTCGAACGTCGGGGGACGCGAGGTCGCTTCTCAGTCACGTCGTCTCGACCAGGCCGATGCCGCCATCCGCGAGGCGATCGCTCTGGTCCTCGACGTCGAACACGACGCGTTCGACGTCGACATCACGCCGCAACTGGAG